>NZ_CP132333.1:0-303061 GCF_030758935.1 Geothrix sp. PMB-07 | reverse complement strand
TCGGCGTTCACCAGGTAGGGCGGAATCACTTCGGTGTAACCCGCGCCGGTCTGGCGATCCAGCATGAAAGTGATGAGGGCCCGCTCCAGCTTGGCGCCCTGCCCCTTCAGCACGGCAAAGCGCGCGCCGCTGAGCTTGGCCGCCCGGTCCAGATCAAGGATGCCCAGGGACGTGCCCAGCTCCACATGATCCTTCGGGGCCCCGATGGCGGGAATCTGGCCCCAACGTTTGACCTCGACATTGGCGTGTTCGTCGCGGCCCGCGGGCACGCTGGCGTGGGGCGGATTGGGAATGCCCGACAGGAAGTCCTTGAAGGCCGCTTCCACCTCGCGCTCGGCGGCCTCCAAGGCCTTCAGCTTGTCGCCCACTTCCCGCTGCTGGGCGATGAGGTGATCCGCGTTCTCCTTGGCCCGCTTGAGGCGCCCCACCTCGTCGCTCACGCGGTTGCGCTCAGCCTTCAGCGCCTCCGCCTCCTGGAGGATGGCGCGGCGCCGCTGATCCAGCGCCTGGTAGGCCGCCCGGTCCAGCGTGTAGCCCCGTTCAGACAGGCGCGCCGCCACAGCGTCGAGGTCGTTGCGGAGGAGGTTGGCGTCAAGCATGGTGTGGGTTTCCCGGAAACCTTCATTCTAGCGGAGGCCCGAGAACTCGGCGGAACCAAGGAAAAGGGCCCACGAATGGGCCCTTTTCCTTGGTGCACCTGATTTCAATCAGTAAGCAAAGTGGTAGCGCGCCGTCACGCCGACCCAGCTTGGGTTCAAGGGGTTGACGCCTTGGATCCGGGCTTCCTTGCTGGCGGATCGCCATTCAGTGAAGGTGTAATCCACCGAGGCGGACCAAGTGGTGTTGATCTGGTATTCCACACCAAGCCTGATGCCGAACTTTGGCTTGGAATCCTCGAAGGAGAACTTCGGCGCCTGGAAGGATTCTGACTTGCTTCCATCGTAGAAGGTCACATTCATGCCAGCGTAGGGGACCAATCCCTTGACCGGGGTCGCGAAAGTGAGATCGAGCCCCCCTGTCCAGGCATCCACATGCAGTTTGGTGCCACCCGCGGGAAATTCGCTTCCCAATCGGCGGTCGCCGAAAGTCCTCATGTAACGGGCGTAAATTCGCGAACCGATCGCTTCATCCGCGGGAACAAGCTCATAGCCCGTTTCAAAGGCGTAGGACATGACCTTGCCGCCTGCAAATTTCCGGAGATCTCCTTCGTTGAAGACGTACGTCGCACCAAGGTAAATCGGCTTGGCGCTCGTATCCTGGGCGAAGGCGCTGACGGACGCAAGGCCAGCCAGCAGGCATCCTGAGAGTTTCATATTCACATCATCCTCCTAGGGATTTCAGCTGGTTGGATTAGAACTTGAGGCCCATGTCCACCGTGAAGGACCGGCGGCCACTCAGGTTGTTGGGAAGGCCGAAACCCGACGGAGTGGCGACCTGCAAGGTGGGATTGGCATTCGGATAAGCCTGGACCGTGCTGGAGGTATCCCGGTAGATGCCGTTGGCCGGACCCGAGGTCGTGTAGTTGGGCATGATGGTGTTGAAGATGTTGTACATGCTCACATAGGTGAAGAACTGCAGCTTGCCCTTCATGGGAACGGTGATGTTCCACTGCAGGTCACACTGGAAGAAATCCGGGTTCGTGAAGCGGCCACGGCCATTCAGGTATTCCGGCATGGTGGTCGGAAGACCAGTGGCCCCGCTGGTGAAGAAGCCCGTTGGGAGCGACTGGGTCATGGAGAGGCTGTAGGGGACACCGCTGGTGTAGGTACCCAACAGGCTGATCTCGCTCTTAATGCCGCGTTTGGAAAGGATGGTGGCCGTCAGCCAGGCCTTCACAGCGTTGGCCGTGCTCAGACCTTCCAGTGGGCCATACGGGTTGTAGGATTCCTGAGGAATGCCGAACGCATTGTACTTGTCGATGAAGCGTGCCGTGGAGCTGGCCACATTGCCTTCACGCCAGGTCTCGGTCGAGTAGAGGCGACTGAAGGTCCAGTTGCCCCCGAAGTCCAGGGACGCGGTCGATCCCTTCACGATGGGGTACTGCCATTCCGTTTCCAGACTGCGGAAGCGGCGCTTGCCCTGAGGGTCGTTGTCCAGCTTGCTCAGGTAGCCCGTGGGCTGAACCGCAGCCTGACCGGTGAAATCCGGAATGTTCACTACGGCATCAAAGGCCGTGCGATACCAGAGCTCCGTGAACCAGGCGTAGACCGCGGTTGCACGGAAGAAACCACCACCACTGAAAGCACGGCGGTAGCCCAGCTGGAATTCGTGCCTGGCTTCGGGTTTGAGACCATGGTTGACGGTGTAGAGGGCATCATTGTCCTGCACCGTGTATACATAACCGTAGTTTGCAGGGTTAGTGATGTCCGCCAGCGTGGCGGTTGCTGCCGGGGTGGTGCTGCCCACGTTCCAGAAACGGCGGGCCACTTGGTTGCCGGGACGGTGGGCGAAGAGGCCACCGAGGTTGCCCTGGCCGATGGTGCCCCGGAATTCAGCGTAGGAGAAGTTCATCAGGTGCTGGTTGTTGCCCTGAACGTCGTATTTCAACTCAAGACGAGGTGAGACGGCGCTGGACTTGATGTTAACGCCCGCACGGTCCTTGTCTTCCCAGCGGTCGAAACGCAGACCGCCCATGAGGCTCCACTGGTTGTTGATCGTCCAGAGGTCATTCACATAGATCGACTGAGTGGTGTCGTAGTTGTTCACATCGCCGGTGCCACCATCCTGATAGGTGCGCATTTCAGGGATGTAAGCTGCGCCATTGCGCAGAGTAGCCGAAGCCATGGTCTGCGCGGTGGATCCTACGTAGTTGTAAACCACGTAGTTGCCATTCAAGGCCCGACCGGGCATGTAGAGCACCCGGCGGCCGATGCCGCTGGCTTCAGGCAGGAACGACGTCTCCTTCAGCAATTCCACGCCAACATCAATGTTGTGCTCACCACTGAACCAGTTGTAGTTGGCGTTGGCGGTCTCAGCCTGTCGGATTTCGGCCGTAGCGCGGTAGGGATCGCCGTTGGTCAGATAGGTCGTGGGGGTGCCGGTGGTGCCGAAAAACGTCGTGGCAGCATTGGTCCACACACGAACGTTCACAGGGTCCAGCGGGCCGGAAGAGAACATGACTTCCGAGCGCTTCTTCCCGTATTTCACATCCACGACGCTGTTCGACCCGACAATGCCACGGTAGTTGATGCCGTAGAATGGCCTCTTGGAGGTCTGGTTGGAAGCAGCCAGACCTTGGTTTGCTTGGTCAAGGTTGCTGTACTGCGTATCGAAGTAGGGGCCGAGTTTATCGTCGGTGTAGAACACTTCCAATTGGTGGCCCTGAGCCGCCTGCCAGAACAATTTGTACTGGTTGGTGCTGGTCTTCTGCGGGCCGGTACCCACGGCCGGGTTGCCAGCAGAAGCGCCATAGGTCCAGGCAGTGGGAGTCGCGGCGCCAGTTCCCGAGAACACCGGGAGGAAATTGCGCCCGCTGTCTACAATGTTGATGCTGGTGGCCGTCGGGAAGTTGACAGGGTTAATGCGACCTGCGTACGTGAAGGTCAGCACGTCCTTGATGATTGGACCGGTGATCGTGAACTCATAGGTTTTGCCGAGGTCATCGGACTGAACGGAACGGTTCGACAGCCAGCTGGAACCATCGCGCCCAAGCACAGGACCATTCAGGCTGGACCAGGAACCCTTGTACAGCTTGACGCGGAGGCTTCCACCGAATTCATTGCCGCCAGTCTTGGTCACGGCGTTGACGATGCCGCCGGAGGCATGCCGTACTTTGCATTCATCGGGCTCTGAATCACGGTGATGTCTTCGATGAGATCATCGATCACCACTTCAGACTGGCGCCCCTGACGCACCACGCTATCGCGGACACTGATGCCATTAACAGTGAACTGGGTCTGGCCCGTCACACCACCGCGCACAACTGGGTAACCTGTGTTACCCACCACACCCGGCGCAAGCTGCAAGGCACCGTAGGAATTCAGAGACACGGCAGGCAGGGACTGAAGGGTATCGGCCGTGATGCTGGTGGCAGTCTTGGTCTCTGTTTTATCTACGGCCGCGGCGGCGGTGGCCACAACTTCAACCTCTGCGGAGGCAGTGGCGATGGGCTTGACCTCAAATTCCTGACGAAGAGTCTGGCCAGCGCTGAGGCGAATTTCGCCCTTCGATCCGATAAAACCTTCCTTACGGACTGCCAGGAAATATTCACCAGGCAGCACCAGAGGCAGGCGGTACTCGCCCTTTTCATTGGTTGTGGTCCCACGCTGGCCGATCAACTTCGGGCCGGTAAGCTCAAGACGCGCACCAGCAACAGGAGCCCCCTTGGCATCCCGGACAACACCAACGATAGTACCGACGCTTTCCTGCGCCATGAGCGAGGTGCCGACCAGCACCGCGCCCAGCGCCGTCAGCCGCTGTAGCGTTTTCATATTCATACCTCCAAATAGATCCAAAATGTGGGGTTGGGCTGCGGCTAGAAGCGGAATCCGACGTTGATGTCGAGCGAAAGCTTGAACTTATTGTTCGTCTCTACATGGGAGGCCTGCCCGGTGTAGGCGTGGGGCGTGTAGTTCACCCACTGGTAGCCAATGCCATTCAAATTGGCCTCAACAAAAAAGCTCGGGGAAACCTTGGCCTGGGCGCCGATAAACAAGCCCGGGCGCAAGGAGGTCTTCCCCGGGGTGAAATTGAGGCCCTCATGGTTGGCGTTGGTTACGGCGCCCGGCGTGGCCACGCCGGCCACAAGCTGCCCGGTAACCTCCTGCTGGGAATTCATGTTATTGAGGGAGAGGCCAGCCTGCCACCAGAAAGCCGAGGCGGCGATCTGCTGGCGGTAGCCGGCACTCAAGGAATAGCCCTCGAGGTTGTCCTTGCGAATGTCCACGGAGGTCGCGGCATACAGCAGGCCCGTGGTGTTGGTGGGAGTATAGGCGAGCTGCCCGATAGGGGTTACCTCGTGGTCCACAGAGCGAAACACTCGGTAATTCACCTCACCGAATACTTCCTTGTCCTTACCGAGGGGGTATTCAGCAATGAAGGCCGCATTCATGGTGGCTCGCGAAGCCTGGGGACCGATGGCGCCCACCACAGCGCCGCCACCAAACTTGACTCCGTAGTGAAGTTCCTGGGCGTGAAGACCCATCGGCAATCCTGCCGATAACGAGGCGAGCAAAGCGATGTGCTTTAGGTTGATGTTCATTTGGACATTCCTCCTACCTCCTATTGGGGATGTTGGGGGAGCCGGGTAAACCCCTCAAATGCTGAGGCACTAAAGATTATGCCCGGGTCTGAATCTTTTGGGGAGAATTCCAACGCTTTGATTAGAACCTTTTCCAAAATAACCGCACTTTGCAAATCCATGATGAACCCACACCAATCAATCTAAGGCGTTGCTATTGTGAGTATTGTTAAAAATCAACATTTTCTTACAACAAGCAACCTTACCCCACCCTGCCTCTATCGGGAGTAACCCAGCGGGTACCCTGCCTCAGGCCTGCGGCCAGGCCGCCCCGGGCATGGGCTCGCCAGCCCACGAGGTGGCAAAGGCCGTGCGCGCTTGTTCGATGCCACCACCAGCACCCAGGACGATGCCCAACTTGGCCAGGGCCGCCCAGCGGGTGTGGAGACCTCCGGAGATGGCGCCCATGGCTTCGATCTTCCGTCCCATCTCGTAGGCGGAGAGATCCACCCCGCCAAAGGGGCACTGCGAGGTCACCACCACGGGCAGCTGCCGCTGGCGGCACACTTCCAGGAAAGCCTTCAGGTCGGGGCGCTCCATGGGCAAGGTGCCCGCACCGAAGGCCTGGATGAGCACGGCCTTGGCGCCCTCGGGGACGGGGAACCAGGCCATGCCCGGATGGGGTGTCACGGTGCAGATCGTGAGGTCGAGGGCCGCGCCAAGACCGGCAGGCAACTGGCGAGGGAACTGGCCCGCCTCGCCATGCAGGCGGATTTCGGCGCCGATCTCCGCCAAGGGCGGCAGGTTGGGGCTGTGGAAGGCCTCGAACTGGTGGACGCTCTGCTTGTCCGAGCCCACGCCCCGCAACCAATGGGTGCCGAAGCAGATGCCGACTTCGGGGATGGCGCGGCAGGCCAGATCGACAGCATTGACCAGGTTGCTTCGGGCATCACTGCGAACGAAGGCCAGGGGGCGCTGGCTGCCGGTGAGCACCACGGGCTTGCCCAGATCCGCCAGCAGGAAGCCCAGCATCGAGGCCGTGAAAGCCATGGTGTCGGTGCCATGGATGATCACGAAGCCATCGAAGCGGGCGGCAGCTTCTCGGATGCGCCGGGCCAGCAGCAACACATGGGAGGGCTCGACACAGGCGGAATCCTGGTTGAAGGGCACTTCCACCGAAAGCTCCGCCATCCGCCCCAGTTCGGGCACCTGCTCCTGCAGGTGGTCGAGGAAGCGTCCCGGCGCCAAGGCCGCAGGATCGCCGCTGGGGGTCATGCCCAGGGTGCCGCCGGTATGGAGGAGCAGAATGCGTCGCATGGCGCCAGTGTACTGATCTCACCCTGCGGACACGGTTCCAACTTCCCAGCCTTGACACTTGGTGAATCGCCCGTCTTATGACCGGAGCCCCCCGGACCCTGCCGTAGACTGAAGCGGAAAGCCCTCCCCATGCGCCGCATTCCCCGCACCATCCAGCTCATCGTGGCCCGCTACCTCCGGCGGCTGCTCAGGAACCGCCTGGATGGCCAGCAGCTACAGGCCGCCGTGGAAGCGACCCTGGCCACCCTGCCCATCCAGGAAAAGCTGCTGGTTCGGGAAGGGGCCCTCCGCTCGGAAACGCTCAACCGGCAGCTGGCCTGGGCCATGGCTTTCGTGGCGGGCGCCGTCAATGCCGGCGGCTTCCTGGCCGTGAGTCACTACACCTCCCACATGACTGGTGTGGTGTCCTCCATGGCCGACGAACTCGCGGACGGCGACCTCAACACCGCGCTGGCGGCCCTGGCCATGATGCTGAGCTTCCTCAGCGGCGCCTTCGTCTGCACCACCCTCATCAGCTTCGGCCAGCGGCACCGCATGCGCAGCCGCTATGCGCTGACCTTGGCGCTGGAAGCGGTGCTGATGCTGATCTTCGGCTTCATGGGCAACCGCCTGCAGCAGGAGATCAAGTTCACCCTGCCCATCACCGTCATGCTGCTCTGCTTCATCATGGGCCTGCACAATGCGGTGACCTCCATCATCTCGGGCGCCGCCGTGCGCACCACGCACCTGACGGGCACCGTGACCGACATCGGCATCGAGCTGAGCCGACTCACCTATGTGAATCTCCACAACCGGCATGGGCGCGAGCGCATTGTCGCCAACCGGCAGAAGCTCACCCTGCTTCTGCTGATCCTGATGTCGTTCCTGGGTGGTGGCGTCGTCGGCGCCCTGGGCTTCCGCCACGTCGGCTTCAAGGTGACCGTGCCCCTCGCCGGCTTTCTTTGCTTCCTCGCAGCGCGCCCCCTGCTGCTGGAGCTGCGTCTGCTGCTGAGGCGGATCCGCAAACAGTGGAGCAGCGATCTGCCCGCCTAGGCTCAGAGCCCTTCCAGCCCGTTCGTCCGCTCCACCCCATCGACCTTCCGCGTGCGCATGGCCCCTTGTCCGCCCACCAGCAGGCGGCAGCCTACAGGAAGGCGATCCCGCAGGTCCATGAGCAGCTTGCGCGTCGGTTCCCCGGCGCTCTGGATGGAAAGACTCACGGCCACACGATCCGCCTTCAGCGTCCTCGCCGCCTGGGCGATGCTCGACACCGGCAGGTCTACACCTAAAAGCTCCGTGCGAACGCCCCGCGAGGCATAGGCCAGGGCCGCCAGGAGCAGGCCCAGGCGGTGGCGTTCCCCCGGAAGGGTGCAGAGCAGCACACATCCGCGGCCAGGCACTGTGCGGCATTCCAAGCGCAGCTGCCGGAGGAAATCCTCCAGGACTTCCGTCACGAGATGCTCGTGGTGGATCCCGATGCTGCCATCGGCCCAGGCCAGGCCCACCCGATCCAACAGCAGCGGGATCACCTGCTGCAGAAAAGCATTCCAGCCCAGCTGCTGGAGCGCCTCGCCGAGCAAGCGACGGATGCCATCCGAATCCATGGCCTGAACGGCCTGGAAGAGGGCCTCCACTTGGGGATTCTCCTCGGGCATCAACAGCCGCTTCAGGCCTGGCTCAGTCGACCGCGCCACCACGGAAGGCCGATGCCCCTGGGCCACCGCCTCGGCCATGAGGCGAAGCCGGTGAAGATCCTCCCGCCGGTAGCGCCGATGGCCCGAGGGCAGACGCACGGGCACAGGAAAACCGTAGCGGCGCTCCCAAACCCGTACCACGTCAGCAGACAAGCCGGTCTCCGAGCAGATGTCTCCGATGCTCAGCAATTCAGGCTCGACCTTGCCCATGGCTCCCCTCTCGATGGAAACCAGGATAAACGCCGCGAATAGATTGTCTAATTTTTAATTTCAACAATTAAACAGCCACCACCACGGCCTTCATCTCGTCGAAACCGTGGTCACTGGCACAGCTCACCACCACGGCGCATTGGCCCGGCTGGCTGGGCGGCAGTTGCACTTCACCGTAGAACTGGCCATCGGCACCGGTGCGGCCCGAGAGGAGGCCCGTGGCCTTCTTGAGGCTGGAGACCAGCTTGACCGTCACCTCGGCGCCGGGCACGGGGTTCTGGCTTTGGCAGAGCCGCGCCCGGACTTGCACCCGAAACAAGCCACCGAAGGCGGGTTTCAGCGGCTGATCGAGCACCAACTCCAGGGTGTCCACATCCCCTTCCTGCTGCAGGAACTCCAGAATGGCCTGGTCCAGCGGCCGGTCATTGAAGGCCTGCTGCTCCATGAGGTCCGGGGGCGTCAGGTCGTACTTTCCGTTCTTGATGTCACGGATGATGGCGCGATGCTGCTCGTCCATGCGCCCCTGGACCGCCGATTCCGCCAATGGCGCTGCGGCCAGCAGATCCTCATAGGAGGCGCGGTAGCTGTCCAGAATCTCGCCCCCGACATAGATGAGGGTCTCGATGCGGGGGTTCGCCACGCCCTTGTCTTCGGTCTGGACATGGAAGATCCGGTTCCCATGGCGCACATCAGTGTTGTAGCCAGTGATCATGGGAGGAACCTGCGGAGCGGCGTCGTGGGAAAAGGAGCGGGGCGGACCATCCACCTACCTTTGCAATCTTCCCGCCACATCCGGCATAAGCTCCCAGGCGATTTCGCGCAGCACCTGGTCGCCCATGCGGGCCACCACGGCCTTGACCAGGGCATCCACCAGCACGGGGTCGGCCAAGAGAGCCTGCACCAAGGCCCGGCCCTGCTCTGAGGAGACGGCATTGGATTCGGAGGGCGCGGGAACCGGGGCGGAAGCCGGAGCCGCGTGGGCGGTTGCGCCAGCCTCGGACTGCCCGGACACGGCAAGGGCCTGCCCACCTGCGGCAGGGCTGCTGTGGGGCAGCGTCTCTTCCACGGGCGCAGGCTCGTGTTCCTTGGCCAGGAAAGACTGGGCCGTCAGCCCGACCACAGCGGCTGATCCAACCATGGCAGCGGCTTCCAGCGCATGGCTTGGCGCAGAAGGTTCCGGTGGCGGCTCGGGAATGGATTGGGGTGGCGGTTGAAATGCGGGCGGGGCCACATGCACATCGCCCAGATCATCCAGGCCCGAGAGGGTGACCAGTTCGTCATCCTCATCCCCGGCCTCAGGCAGCAGGGCCTCCAGGTCCAGGGCAGGAACGGGGGCCGGGGCGGGAGCCACGGGCGCTTCTTCCGCGAGGTCCTGGAGGCTGTCCAGGTCCAACTCCTCAAGTTCAAGGTGAACATCCGGCAACGGGTTGAAGGGAGGTTCCGGCACCGTGCGCAGGGTGCTCTCCTCCGGCCAGAGATCTTCGGCGGTCAACACCAGCAGGTCGTCTTCGGGTGCCGTCAGATCCAGGTCCATGCTCAGGATGGACTCCGGGGCTTCGGCCGGACGCAGTTCCGGCAGCGCCTCCTCCGCCTTCTTCACCAGATCCTGGGCTGGGGTGGCCGGCACGGTGCTGAAGGGGGATGGACTGGGAGCCACGGAGGTGGCAAGCAGGGCCTTCACGCGGTCGCCCAATTCGCGCAGCTCGATGGGTTTCTTCAGGAAGCCCTGAATGGGCGCTTTTGCCAGCTTGGCGGGATCCACCGGATCGAGCACGCCCGCCATGAGGGCGATGGGCATCCGGGCCGTGGCATCCATGGCTCGAAGCCGGCTGAGGAGGGTCCAGCCATCCATGCCCGGCATGGCCGTATCCACCAGCGCCACATCAAAGGTATCGCCGCGTCCCAGGCGATCCAGAGCTTCGGCGGCCGAATCCACGCAGGTCAGTTCCACATCCGTGGGAGCCAGGAGGGATTCGGCAATTCGGTGGATGCTGGGATTGTCGTCCACGAGGAGGAGACGCGGCATCGGGAACCTCGGGAAGCCGGGAAAAGGAAAGAGTGGCTGGGCACAACGCTACCAGAAATGTGCACTTCGGTATCAATGGATCGGTTCAGCGCAGCAGCTTCCTGATTATTCGGACCCGCTCGACCTCCACCAGGCGTACCAACAGAGCCCGGTCTCCCACCCAGATCCAGGCGGTGCCCAGTGGCTCCCGCAGGGCGATTTCCGGCCCCCGCGGCAGCCAGCCCTTCACGGAGAGCCGCAGGCCGCAGGCGGATCGCCACTCGGACCGGTAGGACTCGAAGAGGGTCTGGCGCTGGCGTTCGGGCGGCAAGGCGCTTTCGTTCCAGCGCTGGTCCCAGGCATCGAAGGCGCCCCAGCCCGATCCCTCGGCCCGCCAGGCCCAGGCCGCATCCCAGGCGGGCCAGCCCAAAGCATCGGGAGCGACCTCGGTCCACTCGGCCTTCGTGAGGGGGCTGGTCTTCCGGATCATGCCTTCTTCCGGAAGAGGTTCCACCAGGGCCATGCGCTGCGGGGGCTGGGCGGTCAACAGGCCACCGCCCGTCGCCAGGCGGCGCCATTGGCCCGCCTCGAGCCCCCAGGCAGTCCATCCGTGCTGCCCCCCATGCCACAGGCGATCCGACCTCGGGAGCCAAAAGCGGTCACCCGCATGCCAGGGAAGCTCCACCCGCTGACCCGGCAGGTCGCGGCCATCCTCGGTGAGGGCTTCAGCTTTGGTCGCCGTTCCCCGGGGCGCGGCGGGAAGGTCGGGCTCACCCCAGGCCGCCAGGGTGGCTTCGCCCGGCTCCTGGTCGCAGGGCAAGGTGCTGAGAAGCAGCCTGGGATCACTGCGGCCCTCTCCTGGTTCAAAGAAGCCGATCAGCGCGGCCCGGCCATCCCAGCTGAACCGGCTCCAGGGGCCGGACTGGGCGGACCAAATGACGCGCCCTTCAGGCACTTCAAGCAGCCGGGTTTCAAAACGGGCGGCGCCCATCTGGAGCGTCACCAGCAGCCGGTTGCCCTTGGCGGGATCCAGCCGTGCCGAACAGAGCGGGGCATCGAAGCGGTAATGGCGCCATTCGAGCCCGCGCCAGAGAACGACCTCGCTCCGCCCCCCTGGGCCGTTCAGGGCCAAACCCTGGTCCGCAAGGTAGGGCGAGGCCGGCTCCCAGGGCGTGCCAAAGCCCCCCTCGAAGGGCCAGGCCTCGGACTGATCGGGATCCAGGGCACCCTGGAAACGCGGCGCCCAGCCATCCGCGAGGCGGAATTCCGCCAGCGTTTCATAGCCGCCCAGGTTCATGACCGCTGGCGATTCCACCGCCGTGACGCCCCCGGCGCTGACCGGACGCGGCGCCTGCACCACCGCGAAGAGCAGCAGCATGGCGGCGATGAAGAGGGTGGCGATGATGTACCGTTGGGGAATCACGATGGATCCGCTGAGACACCACCATCATGACTCATCGGAGTTGCGCCGCCATGAAGCACAAGCCCGCCCTGGAAACGGAATTGAAACTTCGCATCCCCGCCACGGGCCCCTACCGCCCGCTGCTGGAGGCCCTGGGCTTTCATGAAGTGACACCGGCCCAGGCCGAAATCAGCGTGCTCTGGGATCGCGATGGCCAGCTGCGTGCAGCGGGCTCCGCCCTGCGCACCCGCTCGTATGCAGGGCACGCCCGCCTCACCTGGAAGGGGCCCAAGGTGCCCGACCCCATCCTGAAGATCCGCCCTGAACACGAAACCGGAATCGCCGATGCCGCCGCCCTGGAGGCCATTCTCAGGGCCCTGGGTTTTGAGCCCGTCATGCGCATGGAGAAGGTGCGGGCCGTGTGGGAGCGGGAAGAGCTGGAAGCCTGCCTCGATGAAACGCCCTTCGGCTGCTACCTGGAGCTGGAAGGCGACCCCCAGGCCATCCGTGCGGCCATGGAGGGCCTCGGGCTCGCGCCGGACCGCGCAGAACCGCGCAGCTACCCGGAGCTGTACCGGACGCATGGGCTGGGCTGAAGCGGCAAAAACAGGAACACAGAAAACCCAGAGGGCCACCGAGAATCGCCCTGCTGCCCTTCTCGGTGTTCCTGTGGTCGGCGGGTGATTCAAGACCGGCAGCACCCGCTCCAGATCCTCGGGAAGATCCTGCTCCTCATTTCACGCCCACACTGAGGCGCAGCGAACAGTCGTTGAGGCCAGCCCCACGCGGATGCGAAGGATCTCGAAACGGGCTTCATGATCCAAGGCGCTATCCTCCACGTGAGGTTCAGTGGGAAGAGGTGCCGCCGTGGGGAAAAGCATTGTCACCCTTTTTGCGATCTTTGCCTTGCTGGCATGCCACTCTGACAAGCCGGAAGATCAGGTCAAACGGCGTTTCGAGGCCTGTCGCGCCGCCGTGGAGAAGGGCGATGCCGCCACAGCATCCGAAGCCCTGGATGCCGCCTTCCGGGGCCCCGAGGGCATGGACAAGGCGACGGCGAGGCTCTTCCTGATGGGCATGCTGCGCCAGGAGAAGGTGGGAGTCACCGTGGTGGACAACCGAGTGACCGTTCGCGGGAACCAGGCGTTCCAGGAAGTGGATCTCATCCTGACGGGACGCAGCGGGGGCCTGCTGCCCCAGGACGCCTCCCATCGCAGCTTCAGCCTGCGCTGGGCTCGAAGCGGAAGCGACTGGAACCTGGTGGAGCTTCAGTCCCTCGACGGCCGCTGAGCCCGCCGCCGGCCGCCCTGCCCTGGCTTCAGCGCCCCCAGGGGCAGCTCCGCCACAAGGGATTCCCGCACTTCGGGCGGCAGGCGCCGCTCCCGCCGCTCTTCCCGCAGCATGGCGGTGAAGTGGCCGAAGGCCAGGAACTGGGCCGGTGTGATGCCTTGTTCCTTGCCCGCATCCAGCACGCCGGGCATCTCCTGGTAGCGCCCCAAGCCGTAAAGGGCCGTCATCTTCAGCGCGTAAGCGCGGGGATTCAGCGGATGGTCGCGGATCACGCGATCACACAACGCGAGGCTGCCCTGGGGCTGATCCACCAGGCCCTTGGCCGCCTCGTTGAGCAGCGCGGAAGCCTCCAGTTCCGTCATGCGAGCGGGGGCCTTCACCGTCGAATGCGGTTTGGGGGCAGGCCGAGTCGAGGTGGGTTCCGGAGATGCCGTGGCCTGAAGGGCGAGCTGGGAGGAAGGCAGCGCAGGCTCTGGCATCGTGATGAGGCGGGGCGGCCGATGCTGCCACCAGAACCAGAGGCCGAAGCCCCCGCCGCCCACGATCATGAGGACCGCCGCCAAGGACCAGAGGCTCCGGCCCCTCGAAGCGGAACGGGGCTGGGCCGTGGGAACCGGGGGCCGCGCGATGGTTCGGGTGGGCGCACCGAACGCTGCGCCTGTCCAGGCGGGGTTCATGGCCTCGCGCAGGGTGCGGGCCATGGCCTCGGCGCTCTGGAAGCGATGGTCGGGATCCTTGGCCAGGGCCTTGGCCAGCAGGCGGCCGATCTGGGGGCTGATGCCGCGGATATCCGAAGCGGCCAGGGGGGCCGGTTCCTCGTTCACCACGCGATAGAGCACCGTGGCGGTGGTGTCGCCCTCGAAGGGACGGCGGCCGGCCAGCGCTTCGTAGAGAATCACCCCCACGGCGAACAGGTCGCTGCGCGCATCCGGCACGCCGGTCCGGATGTATTCCGGTGCCATGTAACCGAAGGTGCCCATCAAAGTGCCTGTGCCTGTCATGTCGGAGCCAGCCACCCGCGCGATGCCGAAATCCATCACCTTGGCGTGGAGCTGATCCCCTTCCCGGCGCACCCGCACATTGCTGGGCTTGATGTCGCGGTGCAACACGCCCTTCTGGTGGGCGTGAGCCAAGCCGTCGCAGACCTGGGCCAGCAGATCGAGCACCTGCACCGGCGCCAGCACACGGTCCCGCAACATGGCCTCCAGATCCACACCAGGCACGTACTCCATGGCCAGGTAGAGCAGGCCCTCGTCTTCGCCGAATTCGTGGATGGTGACCAGGTTGGGATGGTTCAGCGTCCCGGCGGCCCGGGCTTCGCGGACGAAGCGCTCCCGGGCTTCATCGCCCTGGGCCGCGTCCTGGCGGATGGTCTTGAGGGCGACTTCGCGGCCGATGGCGGGATCGCGGCCCAGAAACACCTCACCCATGGCCCCCTGCCCCAGCCGTCGGAGGATCTCGAACCGTCCCAGTTTCTGCTGCATCTCACCACCTGGAAACCCCGTTTGTAACGATGGATCCCAAAGTCCCCTTGTCGGTTGAATGCCTCAAAACCTCAAAGACCGAGGTACTCCATGAATTCAGCGTGAAGATCCAAGGGCAGACGGCAGGTCGCCATCTCCTCCTGCACCACCTGCTCGCAGCGGGGAACGGCCTTCAGCTGGTTGGGATGGATGCCGTGGAGTTTGGCCTGCCGAAGGGTCTGCATGAGCGCATCCATGCGCCCCAACCGGTAGTGGGTCACCAACAGCATGGCGTAGGCCTTGGCATTGGTGGGATCCAGTTCCAGAGCCTGGGTCAGCTGAAGGCGGGTGGTCTCCAACACATCCCGGCGCACCTCGGTCCGGCCGTGTGGCCCCGAGCTGGCCGTGGCCTGCACCTCCCGCACCGTGGGCCTGGGGAGCTTGGTCGGCAGGATGAGGGACCCCGAACCTCCGGGGTTCGGCTTGACGGGGGGCAGCGAACGCAGCGCGGAGGGAATGCCTCCGAACCCCCGGGGCGGCGTGGGCGCCTTCTGCACGTGTTCAATCGGGGGCCGCTTGACCTTCAGCACCGTGGTGGGACGCTCCTGATCCCAGCGCCAGCCTGTGTCCTTGGCGGCGCGAAGCACGGTGGCCAGATCCTCGGCGGTCTGGAAGCGGTTGCCCGGATCCTTCGCCAGCGCGTGCTGCAGGATGCCCTGCACGTCCCTGCTGATGCCGTGGAAGGCCGTGGGCGGCAGCGGGCCGGGCGTCTCGTGCAGCAGGCGGTAGATGACGGAACCCGGACTGGGCCCATCGAAGGGCGGGATCCCCGCCAGGGATTCATAGAGGATCACGCCCACGGCGAAGAGGTCGCTGCGGGAATCCGGGCGCCCGCTCTGGAGGTACTCCGGCGCCATGTAGTTCACGGTGCCGAACACCGTGCCCTCGTCGGTCGTATCGGAGTTGATGACCTTGGCCACGCCGAAATCCAGCACCTTGGCCTGCAGGCTCTTGCCATCCCACACCACGCGGATGTTCGAGGGCTTGATGTCGCGGTGCAGGATCTGGTGCCGGTGCGCCACGGCCAGGCCGTCACAGACCTGGGCCAGCACCTCCAGGGTGTCGCGGGGGCTCAGCGTGCCCGCGCGGATCAGCGTGCCCAGGTCCTCGCCCTTCACCAGCTCCATGGCCAGGTAGAGCACGCCCTGATCCTCACCCAGTTCGTGGACGGTCACGATGTTCGGGTGGTTCAGCACGCCCGCGGCGCGGGCTTCCGTGGCGAAGCGCTCCCGGGCCTGGGGGCCCATCCCGGCGGAGGTATGGATCACCTTGATGGCCACCTCGCGGCCAATGATGGGATCGCGGCCCACGTAGACTTCGCCCATGCTGCCCTGGGCCAGCAGGCGGATGATCTCGAACTTGCCAAGGCGCGTCAGCACGGGGGGTTCCGGACGTTCAAAATCCGATCATCGGATGCGCGTCCGACTCCGTCCAGGCCTTTTTGGAAGGAGGAAGGGGCCCCACCCATCATCCCTCCAGCCCCCGGAGCCAGGCCTCATCGCGCACGGGAATGCCCAGGGCCTCGGCTTTGGCGAGCTTGGATCCCGCCTTGTCACCGGCCAGCAACAGGGTGGTCTTCGCGCTGACACTTCCCGTCACCTTGGCCCCCAGGCGCTTCAGCAGGGCTTCAGCCTCCTCCCGGCCCAGGCTCGGCAACGTGCCCGTCACCACCGCGACCTCGCCTGCGAGGGGCAGCGCAGAGAGATCCCTGGGTACCGGAGGGGTGGGCTGAATGCCCAGCTCCGCCAGGCGAGCGGGCAATTCCGGATGCAGTTGGACGAAGGCCCGAACTGCGGCGGCCACCTTGGGGCCCACTTCTTCCACAGCCTGAAGACGATGCTCGTCGGCAGCCCATAGCGCCTCAAGTGAAGGATGGGCCTCCGCCAGCAGTTCCGCCGTACGGGCCCCCACCATGGGAATGCCCAGGGCGTGGATCCAGCGGGACAGCGGTTTCACGCGAGCCCCATCCAGGGCCGCGATCAGGTTCTGAGCCGATCTCTCCGCCATCCGCTCAAGGCTAGAGAAATAGGCCAGCCCGGAACGCGGGTCCTGCAGCAGGCTGAACAGCTCCCAGGGCTGCTGGAAGCGACCGGAGGCCACCACCTGCTCCACCAGCGCCTCGCCCATGCCCTCGATGTCCAGGGCCGAGCGGCCGCCGAAGTGCAACACGCGGCCCACCAGCTTCGCGGGGCATTCGGGATTGAGGCAACGGATGGCCACCTCCTCGTCGTCCGTCTTGCCCACGGGGCCCGCACATTCGGGGCAGCGGGCCGGGATGTCCGGCGCGGGCAGGTCCCGCGATTCCTCGCCGGGCACCAGGGCCACCACCTTGGGGATCACTTCCCCGCCCTTTTCGATGAAGACGCGGTGGCCAATTCTCAGCCCCAATCGCGCCAGCTCGTCGGCGTTGTGCAGGGTGGCACGGCGCACGGTGGAACCGCCCACCTCGACTGCCTCCAGTTCAGCCACCGGGGTCAGCTTGCCCGAGCGGCCCACCTGCCAGGTGATGCCCAGCACCGTGGTGGTCACTTGCGTCGAGGGGAACTTGAAGGCCACGGCCCAGCGGGGCACGCGATCCGTGGCGCCGAGCCGCTGCTGCATGGCCGGATCGAGCACCTTCAGCACCACACCATCCGTATCGAAGGGCAAGGCCAGCCGCGCTTCCGCTTGACCTCGGATGAAGGCCATTACCGCCTCCAGATCGCCTTCAGCATGGGCCGGCATCACTCCGAATCCCCAAGCGCCGAGCCGCGCCATGCCCTGGGCATGATTCGCGCCCTCGCCCTCAGGCCAGAGGGCCTGCCAGGGCAGGAAAGAAAGCCGACGAGCGGCCACTTCGCGGCTGTCCAGCAGCTTCATGGTGCCGCTGGCCGCGTTGCGGGGGTTGGCGAAGCGGGCTTCGCCGCGTGCATCTCGCTGCTGGTTCAGTTCCTCCCAGCGTTTGCGGGAGAGGAAGACTTCGCCACGAACTTCCAGCTGTTCGGGGGCGCCTTCAGGCAGCCTCAGCGGAATGTCGGCGATGGTCCGAGCGTTCTCGGTGACCAGCTCCCCCGTTTCGCCATCGCCCCGGGTGAGGGCCTCCACCAACTCCCGGCCCACGTACTTCAGCGACAGGGAAAGGCCATCCACCTTCAGCTCCACGGCATAGCGGGGCTCAGCCTCGGGCGCCAGCTTCCGCCACTTCACTTCCCAGTCCCGCAGCTCCTCTTCCGAATAGGCGTTGTCGAGGCTCAGCATGGGTGTCTGGTGGCGGCGCTTCGCGAAGGCTTCCACCGGCGGTGCGCCGACGCGCCGCGTGGGACTGTTGGGGTCCGCCAGATCGGGGTGGGCCTCTTCCAGGGCCCGCAGCTCCCGTTCCAGCGCATCGTACTCGGCATCTGAGACCGTGGGCTGATCCAGCACGTAGTAGCGGTGGCGGTGCTGTCGCACCTGATCGGCCAGATCCTTCAGGCGTTGCCGCATGTCGCTCATCTCACCCTCGGCTGACGTTGGCACTTCCGGGAGATTCGGGCCGGAAAAGCGGAACACAGAACCGCCATCACTTCACCCTCGACCGGTGGAGGATGCCCATGATGATGCCCAGGGCCAGGAAGAAGCTCAGGGTACTGCTGCCACCCGCGCTGAAGAAAGGCAGCACCATGCCCTTGTTGGGCAGGGCTCCCGCCACCATGCCCACGTTCACCAGCAAGTGCAGGGAAAAGATGCCCGCCGCGCCCGCACAGAAGTAGGCCTCGGCATTGGTGTGGGCGACCCGGGCCGCATCCAGGATGCGGCTTAGCAGCAGGCCGAAGAGGCCCAGGGCCAGCAGCACGCCGAGGAAGCCGCGTTCTTCCGCCCACACACTGAAGGCAAAGTCCGTCGTCTTAACCGGGAGGAAATTCAGCTGCGTTTGGGAACCGCTGGTGAAGCCCTTCCCGATGAGGCCGCCGGAGCCGATGGCGATGCGGCTCTGGTTCACCTGGTAGCCCTTGCCCTGCAGGTCGCTGGAGGGATCGAGAAAGATCATCACCCGCTGTTTCTGGTAGGGCTTCAGGGCGAACTTCCAGGCGCCAAAGCCGCCCACGCCGATCAGCAGCAGCAGGGCCACCACCCAGCGGGCCCGCAGTCCTTTCATGAGGGGGATGATGAGAAGAATCGGCAGGTAGCTGAGGGCCATGCCCAGGTCCGGCTGGCGCTGGATGAGCAGCATGGGGAACACCACCAGGCCCACGGCGCCGAACAGTTCCAGACGGCTGACGTGCTCTGCGTTGCGGGAACCCAGGCGCTGGGAGACATAGAGCAGCGTCACCCACTTCATCAGCTCGGAGGGCTGGAAGGTCTGCCCAGCGATGACGAACCACCGCGTGGATCCGCCGATCTTCTTGCCCACCACCAGCACTGCCGCCAGAGCCACCAGGCCGATGAGGTAGGAGGCGAAGCTGTAGCGGAAAATGCGCCGCGGATCCGTGGTGGCCAGCAGCAGCATAAAGGTCAGGCCCAGCAGGTTCCACACGCTCTGCCGAAGCCAGATGGTGGCCTGGGGCGTTTGGCGTCCCGCCGAGAAGAGCGTGAGCGTGCCCAGGGCGATGAGGGCCATCAGCACCCAGAGCAGACGCGGGTCCAGGGCCCGGAAGCGCTCCTTCATTCGGGCGCCTCCTGGGGTTGGGTCTGCTGGGGCGCGAAGGGATCCACCATCTTGCCGCGGGGCGGCGGAATGGGATTGCTGAGGCGATCCGCAAACCAGTACTTCACCAGTTTGGCCGCCACCGGAGCTGCCGCGGTGGAGCCGAAACCAGCGTTCTCCACCACCACAGCGAAAGCGATCTGAGGGTGCTCTTGCGGCGCGTAGCCCGCAAAGAGGGCATGGTCCTTGAGTTTCTTGGCCTGGCGCGCGTAGTGGGCCTTGTCCACGAAGGTGGCCACCTGCGCGGTGCCCGTCTTGCCCGAAAAGGGCGTCCCCTTGGCGATTTCGCGGATGAAGGGATTGGCAGCGGCGGTTCCGTTCAGCACCACTTCCCGCAGACCCTCATCCAGGATCGCCCAGTGTTTCTCATCCAGCGGCGTGTCCTTCATGGGAGGAACCGGAGCCGGTTCCAGACTGTTTTTCTGATCGTCGCGGAAGCCGTAAAAGAGGTGGGGGGTGAGGAGCTTGCCCTTGGTCGCCAGCAGCGCGTAGAACCTTGCCAACCCAATGGGCGTGACACCCACGGCCCCCTGGCCGATACCCACGCTGATGGTTTCGCCCGCGAACCACTTGGGATCCTTCGGCCTTGCCGCTCGCTTCCACTCACGGCTGGGAATGCGGGTGCGTTTTTCCTGGGGCAGATCGATACCCGTGCGCTCCGTGAGGCCGTACTTCTCCGCCGTGGCGTAGATGTCGTCGACATCCATGCGGGAGGCCAGCTCGTAGAAGTAGACGTCGCAGCTCTGCGCGATGGCCTGAATCATGGAGAGGCTGCCGTGGCCCGTGGGCTTGTCGCAGCGGTAATCACGGCCGTAGAAATTCTTCTTCCCGGCGCAGTAGATGGGCGTCTGGGGCGAGATGATGCCGCGTTCCAGGGCCGCCAGGGCCACCAGCAGCTTGAAAGTCGAACCCGGCGCGTAGATGCCCTGAGTGGCCCGGTTCACCATGGGCCGCGTCACGCTGTTGGCCAGGTAGCGGTCCACCATGTCCTGGCTGAGACGGTTCAGGAAGAGGTTTGGATCGTACGAGGGGCTGGAATACAGGGCCAGCACGCCGCCATCGCGCAGATCCAGCACCACCACGGCGCCGGATTCCTCCCCCATGGCGTCCTGGGCCACCTTCTGCAGGCCCGCATCCAGGGTGAGAAAGAGGCTGCGCCCCGTCACCGCGTCGTTCTGCCCGAAATTCGCAACTTCGGTACCGAGCTGATCCACCAGGATGCGCTTCTGGCCATCCACGCCTTTGAGCTTGTCATTGCCGCTGGCCTCGAAGCCCTCCTTGCCGATGGTTTCGCCCAGACGGTAGAGGTCAGGCTTGACTTTCATCATCAGTTCATCGACTTCACCCACATAACCCAGCACGTGCCCCGCCAACTCGTCGCCCAGGTAGACCCGCCGGGGCGCCACTTCCACGCTGAGGAAGGGATAGCGGGCGCGAATCCGCTCGGCGATGGCGATGCCCGCCTCGTCCAGGTTCTCTTTCAGCACCAGGGGGCGGCCCTTTCCCGCGAAACGGTAGCTCTGGATCTTCCGAGTGAGGGCGGCGGGATCCAGCTCCAGGGCCGCGGCCAGCGAGGCGATCACCTCGGGCTTGGTGGGCAGGTCCTCACGCTGGACCACCAGGTGCAGGGCACGGCGGTTGTCCACCAGGCGGTGGCCGTTGCGATCCAACACCAGGCCCCGGGGCGCGGGAATCGGCCGCACCTTCACCGCCTGCTGCATGGCCAGCGACTTGAACTCCGAATGTCGCACCAGCTGCAGCCAGGCATAGATGAGCACCAGCAGCGCCACCAGGCACCAGGTCAGGCCCCGGAAGACTCCGAGCCTCCGGCGCAGAACGGGACGGTGCCGGGGATCCATGGCTCAGCGCCGCCCAGCCCCGGCGTGGAGCATGCGCCAGGCGAGCCAGCCCCATAGCGGCAGGGTCACGAGAACCAGGAGCCAGCCCCAACCCCAGGGATGGGCCACCGTCGCCAGGCGCACGGCGGCGTGCACCAGCAGGGTCTGCAGAAGGCAGAAGGCCGCGAGGCGCGCCAGCCAGCCCTTCAGACCCTCCAGGGGCCAGCGTCCGGCCATCCAGCCTGCCAGCAAGGCCACGCTCATATCCGCCCAGGCGGTGCCGCCCAGGTGAGGGTAGAGACGAAGGGAACCCTCCAGCGCCCAACCCGCGGCCAGCGCCCAAAGCGCCGTGGGCAGGGGAGCGCCCGCCCGTGGCGCGAGGGCCAGCACCAGCATGGCGTGAAGGATGAGCTGAAGCCGCGGAAAGGGCGCGCAGAGCAACAGCAGGCCCAGCAGCAACGCGCAGAAGAGGTTCTGGCGGGTGATGGAGGGCGCGGCCAGCCTCATGGCGCACCTCGCTTCCGCTGGGGTTTCTGATCGGGTTCGATGAAGGGTGGCTGGACTTCGAGCGGCGGCTGCGGCGGCAGCAGCAGCACATGGCTCACGCGATCCAGCGGCGCCGCCAGATTGACGATGACCCGCAGCTCCAGATCGCCCTGGGCCACTTCAGCCACGTAACCCACCAGCAGGCCCCGGGAAAAGACACGGTCCAGGCCGCTGGTCAGCACCGCCTCACCCACCTGCACGACTTCCTGGTTGCTCACGTAGCGGATGAGCGCCCTGCCGGAACCGAGGCCCTGCAAGACTCCCGTCGCCCGGCTGCGCATGAGCATGACCGCCACGGAGGCATTCGGGGCATCGGCGGGAAGCACCTTGGACTGCGTGGCGTTGACAGACCAGAGCCGCCCCACGATGCCTTCCGGCACGAGCACACCCTGATCGGGTACCAGCCCCGCATCCTGCCCCCGGTCCAGGATGAGGCCGCCGAAGGTGGCCGGGCGGGTGGCGAAGATCACCCGCGCCGAGGCCAGTTCCAGGGGAATCTGCTTCTTCAGGGCGAGAAGGCGCACAGCCTCGTCGGCTTCCGCCACCCGCGGCGCGTTCTGGGCGTCCTGCACCTTCAGCTGGGCCAATTCAGCGGATAGCTGGGCGTTCTCAGCGCGGAGTTGGGCCAAGGTGCGGCCGGCATCGCGCCGATTGATACGCCAATCGGTCCAGCGGGCGGCCAGCCCTTGGGTGGGTCGCGACACGGCACCAGCGACGGCGGCCCAGTGGCGGCCGGGATGAGGCCCCAGGAACACCCACACACCATGGCCCAGCCAGAGCAGCAGCACGACGAGGCGTTGCCAACCCGTGCGGCTCCAACCCCACCTGGCAGCGCGGAACGCCATGAAAAGGCTCCTCTAGTCGAGGATCTGGATGCGGCGCAGGAGGGGAATGTTCTCCAGCAGCAGCGCGGTGCCCCGCACCACGGCGGTCTGGGGATCCTCTGCGCGGAAAACCGGCAGATGGGTTTCCTTGCGCAGGCGCTCGTCCAGGCCCTGGATGAGCGAGCCGCCGCCCGTGAGGCAGATGCCGCGGTCGATGAGATCCGCCGCCAGCTGGGGCGGGGTCTCGTTCAGCGCCTTGCGCACCAGATCGATGATGGCGTTGATGGGCTCGGCCAGGGCTTCGCGGATTTCGGCGTCGTTGAGGGTGAGTGTCTTAGGCAGGCCTTCGAACTGGTCGCGGCCACTCACTTCCATGGTGCGCGTCAGTTCCGAGGGCGAGGCGGAACCCAGAGTCCACTTCACTTCCTCAGCGGAGGCTTCAGAGATCAGCACGTTGTACTTTTCGCGGATGTACTTGATCACGGCCTCGTCCATCTCGTCGCCGGCGATGAGGATGGAATCCGAGAACACCTTGCCGTTGTAGCTGATGACGGCCACGTCCGTGGTGCCGCCGCCGATGTCGACGATCATGCAGCCGCGCTTTTCGTTGATGGCGAGACCGGCGCCGATGGCGGCCACCATGGTCTGATCGACGAGGAAGACTTCACCGGCCTTGGCGTCGTAGCAGACCTGCTTCACGGCGCGGCGGGCCACCTGATGGGCCCGGGGCGGCACGCTGACGACGATGCGCGTGCGGGCGATGCCGCGGTTGGGGCGCGCCTTCGCGATGAACTGGGCCAGCATCTTCTCGGCGGCATCCACCTCGAAGATCATGCCGTCCTTCATGGGCCGGATGGTGCGCACGCCCTGAGGGGCGCGACCCAGCAGCTGCTTGGCTTCATCACCCACCGCTTCCACCTCGTGGGTGAGCGTGTTCACGGCGACGATGGAAGGTTCATAGATGACAATGCGCCCAGCCTGTTTCGTGTGGATCAGGGTCGACGCCGTGCCCAGGTCGATGGCCAGGTCCGAATTGAACAGGTTGGACCAGAACTGGCTGGAAAAAATACTGGCCACAGAGGACTCCCGGAGAACCTCTTAGGGTGCCACGAACCGGACGCAACGGCCACCACTGGCAGGAAATCCAGGCATTCAGCCCTTCGCCGCCAGCAGCTCCTCCACCAGCAGGTCCCCGTCCAACCGCTGTCCCGACCATGTGGGTCGCGGAGCAGGCTGCTGTGCAGCCTGCAAAGCGGGGCCCCACAGGGAGGGAATCACGAACGCGAGGGTCAGCCCTTGCCCGCCAGCAGCTCCTCCACCAGCAGGTCCCCATCCAGGCGCTGGGGCAGTTCCTTGTGATAGCCCCGGACCCAGCGCTTCCCATCCACCAGGATGTAGGGAATGGCCCGCTTTCCGGTCTCGGTTTCCAGCTTTTCCGCGGCCCCGTCCTCGTTTTCGATGTCCACTTTCCGGTGGGCGATCTGATGCTCCGCCAGCCAGGCCTCCAGACGACGGCAGTCCGGGCACCAGGTGGCGCTGTAGACCGCCAGATCCAAGCTGGCCAGCTCCTCAATTCGACTCATGGGATCTCCCGGGACCTGTCATTCTGGATCCTTTGATGCCTTTTGGGGAGCTTCCATGTCCAAGATGATCCGCCATGCCGCCCTCCTCGCAGGTTCGGCGCTTCTGCTTTCGCTGGCCTGCAAGCCCAGCAAGCCCGACACCAGTCGCGTCATCGCCAATGTGGGCGGCGAGAAGATCACCGAGGCCGAGTTCCGCGATGTGGTCACCACCCTTTCAGCGGATCCCAAGGAGGCCCAGACCTTCCTGACCGACCCCGCAGCCCGCGAAGAGCGCGCCCAGCTGGCCAACCGCATCGCCATGTCCCGCGCCATCACCTCCTACGCCAAGCAGACGGGCCTGGACAAGGATCCCAGCGTCCAGCGCCAGCTGGAACAGCAGCAGGCCAACGTCTACTTCCAGGCCCTGGCCAAGAAGCGCATGGGTGCCGCCGAACCCACCGACGAACAGCTGCTCGCCTTCTACAAGGAGCAGGTCGAACGCATGAAGGCCCAGGGCGGCGCCACGGTACCCCCCTTCGAGGCTGTGAAAGCCCAGGTGGCCCAGGGCTACAAGCAGCAGCGCATGGCCACCATCAGCCAGGACATCCAGAAGGAAATCAAGGCCAAGGTGCCCGTCACCCTCGCCGATGACTACCGCCCCGCCGGGGAATAGCCCGCGCAACAGCGCTGTCGTGAACGGGGCTCCCAAACGGGAGCCCCGTTCACTTCTGGAAAGTGACTTCGCCCGCCTTCACCTTGACCAGCAGGCTGTAGCGGCCCTGGCCTTCCCGGTGGAAACTGCGGAACAGGCCCTCTTTGTCGCCGCCGAAGGGGCCGGGGTGGATCTCGCCGGCCCAGACCGAAGCGGACACCGATCCGTAGGCGCTGGCATCTCCCACCTGAACCACCACCTCGCCCGCATGGAGGCGCAGATCCTTGTCGCCCTCCACGCCATGGATCTTCACCTCGCCCGCGGACATCCGGAGAATCAGGTTGATGCTGCGGGGAACCTGGACCTCGTACTGGAAATCATGGTGGGGCGTGTCCGTCACTCGCAGCCGGGCCGGATGCCCCGATGGCTCGAAGCGCACCCGCAGATGAGCGAGATCCAGCTCCTTGGCACCTGTGAAACGCACCCGCACATGGCCATCCTCGCTGGGGAGGATGGTGAGACCCGCCGCCTCTGAATCCAGCGAAAGCACGTTCCCCACAGGTTGCCCGAGATCCTGCAAGGTGCGGCTCATGCCGTGGCCGTCCATTGGAGCCTGGGCAAACAGGGAGGCTCCTGTGAGACCCGCCCAAAGGACAAGGGATTTCCACATGGCCACCTCCGGTGCTGTGGCTAGCTCTACGCGGAGCCACCGCACCCGTTTACGCCTGGGCAGCACCCCACGCCGAATCACCGCGGGGATACAGCCCTGCATAACCACAGAGGTCGTGGGTCCGATCCCGTTACCATGGAACGCCCCCGGGACCCCTATGACCGCCCCCCCTCCCTCTGAAGCCCCGGCTGCGCCCGACGCGGAGCGCGGCTTCTCCGACCCCACGGGCCGACCCCTCGTGGTCGCGGCCCAAGCCTAGCCTTGTCCGGCCCAAGCCCATCCCTGACCGTCGTCGATACGGTGCGAACCATCGAGACGCCGGAGGGCGTGGAGCTGCAGCTCCGTCCCGCCGGCCCCGTGGCGCGGCTCTGGGCCTTTGCCGCGGATCAGGCCCTGGTCTGGATCGCCTTGATGGTCGTGGGCATCGGGCTGGCCTTTCTCGGGCCCCTGGGTCTGGGCCTGTGGCTCATCCTCGCCTTCTTCGCCCAGTGGCTCTATCCGGTGTTCTTCGAGGTGCTGGGTGGGGGCCGGACCCTGGGCAAGCGCTGGGTCGGACTCCGCGTGCTCATGGCCGATGGCCGCCCCGTGGGCTGGAGCCCCAGCCTCATCCGGAACCTGTTGCGGGTGGTGGATGGGCTGCCGGGCGCCTACACGGTGGGCCTGATCAGCCTCCTGCTGACGCGGGATTTCCAGCGCATCGGCGACCTCGTGGCCGGCACCCTCGTGGTGCACGTGGAAGCCAGCATCCAGGCGCCCCGGCTGCCCATGGCCGAGCCCATGGCGCCATCCCATCCCCTCACGCTGGAGGAGCAATCGGCCCTCATCTCCTTCGCAGAACGCAGCACGCGCCTCACCCCGGCGCGCAGCGAAGAACTGGCCAACGTGCTCGTCCCCCTCAGCGGCGCGAGAGGCGCCAAGGGCCTGGCCCACCTGCTGGGCATGGCCCGCTACCTGTGGGGCGGCTCATGAGGCAGCAGCTCTTCGAGCAGCAGCACCGGCCCTTGTGGGAGAACCTGCTGGGCTGGGTGGAAGACCGGCCGACCCTCGGCGTCGAGGATGCGCCATCCTCCTACCGGCAGCTCTGCCATCACCTGGCCGTGGCCCGGGAGCGGCACTACAGCCCGGCGCTGGTGGAGCGGCTTCAGCAGCTGGCCCTGCGCGTTCACCAGAAGCTTTACGGCGAGCGCGGCGAGGGCCTGCTGAGCGCCTGGCGTTTCCTGTGGCACGACCTGCCCCGGCAGGTGCGGGAGGAATGGCGGCTGGTGGCCGTGTCCAGCCTGCTCTTCTTCGGCACCTGGATCGCGGCCTTCCTGCTGGTGCGGGCCCATCCCAACCTGGTGCACTTGCTGCTGAGCCCGGACGAGGCCGCCAAATACGTGCAGATGTACGATCCGAAAACCCCCGTGGCTGGCGCCACCGGGGCGACCCGCGACGTCATGATGTTCGGCTACTACATCCTCAACAACATCGGCATCGATTTCCAAGTGTTCGCCTCGGGCCTGCTGGCGGGCGTGGGGCCGCTGTTCTTCCTGCCCTTCAACGGCCTCCACGGCGGCACGGTGATGGCGCACCTCACCAACCACGGGTTGACGGCCACGTTCTACGGCTTCATCAGCGGCCACAGCTCCTTCGAGCTCATCGGCGTCGTGCTCAGCGGCACCGGCGGCCTGCGCATGGGCATCGCCTTCATGCACCCGGGCCGCCGCTCTCGCCTCGCTGCGTTGAAGGACGGCGCCAGGCGTGGCTCCCGGCTGCTGTTCGGCGCGGCCATCCTCACCTTCATCGCCGCCTGCTTCGAGGGCTTCTGGTCCGCCAACACCCTGGTGCCCTGGAAGGCCAAGGTGGCCCTGGGTCTCCTGTTCTGGGTGCTGCTCTGCCTCTGGCTGCTCCTCGCAGGCCGGAGGCGCCCGTGAAGCCCGCCGCCGCGAAACAGGCGGGCATGGGCTTCGTGCCCCGCACCCGCTCGACCCTGGAGGCCGTGGACCTGGGCCTCAGCCTGCTCCAGGCCCACTGGAAGCCCGTTGCCGCCCTGTGGATCCTCCAGCTGGGCCTGGTGCTGGCGCTCTGCCTGCCCTTTCTATACGCACGACCGCTGTGGATCCTGCTCCTCCTGTGGTGGCTCAAGCCCTGGCTGGATCGGGGCGTGCTCTTCGTGCTCAGCCGCGCCGTATTCGGCCAGCCCACCTCCCTGTGGGACGCCCTGGGTGAATGGCGGAACCTTCACCGCTGCGGCCTTGTGGCGGGGCTGCTCTGGCGGCGCTTTTCGCCCATGCGCAGCTACGTGCTGCCGATCTTCCAGCTGGAAGGCCTGCGCGGCCTCGCCTACCGCCAGCGTGCGCGGGTGCTGACGCGGCAGGGCGGCGGCACTGCCTTTCTGCTCACCTGCTCGGGGTGGGTCTTCACCCTGCTCAGCCTGGTGGGCGTCATCGCCCTCCTTCAGGCCATGCTGCCGCCCGGCAGCCGCCTGCAGCTGTGGGAAGGTTTCGGTGCCATGAACACAGGCTTTCAGTGGTTCCTGGTCGGTGTGGCGCTGCTGGTGCTCACCCTCACGGAGCCTCTGTTCGTGGCCGGGGGTTTCGGCCTCTACCTGAACCGGCGCACGCATCTCGAAGGCTGGGATCTGGAGCAGGCTTTCCGCCGCATGGCCGCCCGCCTCAGCGTGGCCCTCCTCCTGATTCTGGGCGGGCTGGGGCTCCGCGCTCAGGAGCCCCCAGCCACGCCAGCACCCGCCCAAACCGAAGGCGCCCCCACCCCATCGCCCACCCCGAACAAGGGGCCCATCCGTCCCGGGGAGGAGGCCCGCTTCCGCGCCCAGCGCATTCTGAAGGAGGATCCCGCCTTCAAGCGCACCGAAGAGATTCGGACCCTCCGCTACGATCCCACGGGCAGTGAGCCGAAATGGCTGCGCAGCCTTCTGGATTTCTTCTTCGCCAAGAAGGAGCCCGCCAAACCCACCGCGCCCCGCAACCTGGATTTCCTGAAGGCCCTCTTCGATGTGCTGGCCATGGTGGGCAAGATCCTGCTCGTGGGCAGCCTGCTCGTCTTCCTACTGTGGTTGATCTATCGTTTTCGGCACCGTCTCGGCCTGCCCGGGGCGAAGGCCCAGGCCTGGGAGGCCCCCGAGGCCATCGCGGGACTGGATATCCGGCCGGAAAGCCTGCCGCCGGATGTACCCGCCGCGGCGCGTCTTCTCTTTGCCAACGGTGAAGCCCGGGCCGCGCTGGCCCTGCTCTATCGGGGCGCTCTGGCCGAGCTGGTCCATCGCCGCGGGATGGAGATTCCCGCCAGCGCCACCGAAGGCGATTGCCTGCGGGCGGCCGGAAGCCGACTGGAAGCGGATTCTGCCGCCACGTTCCACGACCTCACCACCAGCTGGCTGCGTCTCGCTTACAAGGATGAACGCCCCTCAGAGGAATCCTTCGATCACCTCTGCGCCTCTTGGCCCGCCGCCTTCCAGGGGCAGCCATGAGTTCCGGCCCGAGCGCGATGCGGCGACTTTTGTTCACCCTCCTGATGGCCTTCCTCGCGGGGTGCGCCACACTGGTGTGGCTGAGCCGCCATTCCTTCCGCCGAGCGCCCCAGAGCATCGAGGTGGGGCTGCGCGGCGAGGCCCTGGAGAACCCCACCCTCCTGCTGCAGAAGTGGCTGGAGGCCGAAGGCCGCCTCGTGCAGCGGAAGGGCGGCGAAGTAGTGGCCCCGGAACTGCCCGAAGGGGCCGTTGTGTTGCTGCTCCACCTGAGCCAGCCTCTGACGCAAACCGAGGTGGACACCCTGCTGGCTTGGGTGCGCCGCGGTGGCCACCTGCTGACCGATGGCACCGCCGCACCCTTCAACGATGACCGAGGCCTGGCCCTGCTGCACCAGACCCTGGGCGTCACCCTTCAGAACAAGCAGGCCGGTGAGCCGAACCTGACGGAGGCAAAGCAGCAGGAGGACACGGACACCTTCCACGACGGAGAACAGCCCTACCGGGTGCGCCGCACGGCGCGGTGGCGCCTGGTACCCGAGGATGCCAAGGCGTGGAGCTACAGCCTGGGCGACAAGGGCCTGGAGGTGCTGCTCACCCGCGTCGAAGGCAAGGGGCGCATCACCCTCACGCCGGATCTCAACTTCGTCTACCGCGATTCCCTGGGGCAACTGGATCACGCAGCCTACGTGCAGCGGCTTCTGGCCCTGCAGTCGGGATGTGCTCCGGTGGTGATCTGGTCGCGCCCCGTGGAGCTGTCCCTCTTCAGTTGGGTGTGGGAGCACGCGCGGGCGCCGCTGCTGGCCCTGCTGGCGCTCGTGGGCGCCTGGGTGTGGAAGGGCTGGCCCCGCTTCGGCCCCATGCTGCCCGAGGCCAAGCCGCAGCGGCGTTCCCTGCTGGAGCACCTCAGCGCCAGCGCGCGTCTGCTCTGGCATGGCGGCGCCGCACCCCACCTGGTGGCCTGCACCCGCGAAGCTCTGGAGCGCCGGGCCCAACGCCTGAACCCCGCCTACGAATCCATGGACCTCGGCGCCCGCGCCGCCTGGTTGGCCCAGACCGCGGGCGGCAACGCCGATGCCATCGGCGCTGCGCTGGATGCTCGGCCGGGCCGATCCTCCCATCAGCTGGCCCAGGATCTCCTCACCCTCGAACGCCTCCGGCAACGCCTCTGATCGCCCACTGACCAAGCATCTTCACGGGACCGCCTCATGACAACCTCGACCCCCACGCCACTCCCCGATCCCGCCCGCATCCAGTGGGCCGCCGAACAGGCCGAGGCCCTTCGCACGGAAATCCACCGCGCCCTCGTGGGCCAGGAGGCCGTGGTGGGCCAGGTGCTGGCGGCCTTCCTCGCCGGAGGCCATGTGCTGCTCGAAGGCGTTCCGGGCCTGGGGAAGACGCTGCTGGTGCGGGCCCTGGCCACCACCTTTCGCGGCGCCTTCGCCCGCATTCAGTTCACGCCGGACTTGATGCCGAGCGACGTCATGGGACACGCCCTGTGGGACATGAAGAGCGAGCAGTTCCATCTGCGTCGCGGCCCGGTCTTCACGAACCTGCTGCTGGCCGATGAAGTGAACCGCGCCCCGGCCAAGACTCAGGCGGCCCTGCTGGAAGTGATGCAGGAGCAACAGGTCAGCCTGGAGGGCCGCACCCTGCCCGTGCAGGCCCCCTTCATGGTGCTGGCCACCCAGAATCCCATCGAGCAGGAGGGCACCTATCCGCTGCCCGAGGCCCAGCTGGACCGCTTCCTCCTCAAGGTCCACATGGGCTATCCAGAGGTTCACGAGGAAGTGGCCCTGGTCCGCCAGGTCACCACCGGCACTGTCGGCGATGCGCTGCGGGTGGACGAGGTGCGCCCCCTCATGAGCGCCACCGAGGTGCTGGAGCTGCAGGCCCTGGCCGCCAGCGTGCGCGTGGACGAGGCGGTACTGGACTACGCCGTGCGCATCGTGCGCGCCACCCGCGAGTGGCCCGGCATCGCCATCGGCGCCGGGCCTCGCGGTGCCATCGCCCTGGTCCGCGTGGTGCGGGCCCATGCCCTCCTCGAAGGCCGGGACTTCACCACCCCTGACGACGTGAAGGCCCTGGCCCTTCCCGCCCTGCGCCACCGCCTGCAGCGCAGCCCCGAAACCGAAATCGAGGGCCTGGGTTCGGACGACCTGCTGCGGGCCATCCTGGCCAAGGTGCCGGCCCCCCGCGCATGATCCCCACCCTCCCCCTGCTCCGCCTCCTGGCCGCCTGGACCCTGCTGGGTCTGGCGGCCTCGGTGTGGGCGCGCCTGATGCCGGTCTGGCGCATCTGCGGCTGGGTGTTGCTGGGGTTCCTCCTGCTGGACCTCCTCCTCACCCTCTGGCCCAAGCAGCTCAGCGGAGCGCGGGAAGCCCCATCCAGCCTGGCCCTGGGCGAGTGGCGGGAGATCCGTGTGCGCCTGCGCAACCCCTCTCGGTTCCCTCTGCACGTGGAGCTGTTCGACCACCACCCTTCGGATTTCGACAGCCGGGGCCTGCCGAGCGAGCACCATCTTCCGGCGCAGGGATTCCTTGAGCAGCCTTACCAGGTGCGCCCCACGGCCCGGGGCCAGCGCGCCTTCGGCCCCATCCAGGTGCGCCTTCGCACCAGCCTCGGCCTCTGGGCCCGCCTCCTGAGCCTGCCCGCTCCCCTTCCCGTGCGCGTCTTCCCTGATTTTGCCGCCGTCGCCCGCTACGCCTTGCTGGCCACGGACCAGCGGCTGTCCATGCTCGGCATCCTCAAACGCCCCCGCCGCGGTGAGGGCTTGGATTTCCACCAGCTGCGGGAATTCCGGCAGGGCGACACCCTGCGCCAGGTGGACTGGAAGGCCAGCGCCCGAAGCCGCAAGCTCATCAGCCGCGAGTACCAGGACGAGCGCGATCAGCAGGTGGTGTTTCTGCTCGACTGCGGGCGGCGCATGAAACCCCTCGACGAGCTGGATGGCACCGAACTGGGCCACTTCGACCAGGCCCTCAACGCGCTGTTCCTCCTCAGCTACGTGGCTCTGAAGCAGGGCGACGCCGTGGGCGTGACCACCTTTGCCGAAGACCATCCGCGCACCGTGGCGCCCCACAAGAGCCTGGCTACGCTGGAGAGACTGTTCCAGGAGCTCTTCGATGTGCAGCCCACCACCCACGCGCCGGACTACCTCGCGGCGGCGGAGCGCTTCCTGAAGCAGTTCCGCAAACGCAGCCTGGTGGTGTTCATCACCAACCTGCGCGATGAGGAGGACGCCACCCTTCTGCCCGCGTTGAAGCTGCTCCGAGGTCGCCACCTGGTGATGCTCGCCAACCTGCGGGAAGGCGTGGTCGATGGCCTGCTGGCCCAGCCCGTCCACGATGTGGAGGCCGCCCTCGACCACGCCGCCGCCCACGACTACATGGCCCGGCGCCGAGCCCTCTTCCAGCACATCCACCACCAGGGCGTCGGCGTGCTGGACGTGAGCCCCGCCAAACTCCCCACCGCCCTGGTGAACCGCTACCTCGAGCTGAAAGCAGGCGGCGTCATCTAAGCCCGCCAACGGCCAGGCATGGTTCCGATCAGATTTCACCGATGACCGGAGCCTACCCACAAACATCAAGGCCCCCAACCGGGGGCCTCGACGTGGTGCCTGGAGACGGAATCGAACCGCCGACACATGGATTTTCAATCCATTGCTCTACCAACTGAGCTACCCAGGCAGGAAGGATCAGGATACCCGGTTGCAACACTTGCGACCCTGGTCATAGATCCCACGCCCAGCACCTTCGCCCCATGTAGGGGAAATGTAGGGAATGGTCCCTCCGCTGTCTTGAAGCGCCTCCACTTCGGAGGACGCCATGACACGCAGCAAGACCCCAGGACTCACCCAGCGGGGCGGGTCTGTCTGGAACTACGACATCGTGGTGGATGCGGTCCGCTACCAGGGATCGACCAAGACCACGGACCTGAAGACCGCCACCCTGTTCCTGAGTCAGCTTCGCCTGGACATCGCCCGGGGCAAGCTCGCCCTCAAGGACACCCGCCGAACCCTACTGCTGGAGGAAGTCCACCTGGAGTTCCTGGCGTCCAAGACCCCTTCTGCGAGTCCCCGCTACATCACCTCTGCCACCGCGCACTGGCGGGTGTGGATCGCCCCTCGCCTGGGCAAGACCCCCGTGGATCGCATCGACGCAGCTATGGTCGACCAGTTGAGGAACGACCTCCTGGTGGCAGGGCGGTCCCCCGTCTATACGAACAATGTCCTCATCTCCCTGCGGACCCTCCTCAACTTCGCCGTGAAGCGCGGAAGGCTGCGGAAAGCCCTTAAGGTGGAGTTGCTGAGGGTGCAGCGGAAGCCCCGCCCCACCGTCCCCGCCAGTCGTGTGTCGGATTTCCTCGCCGCCTTTGACCACGCCACGAAGAACCCCCAGGTGCGGGTGATGGTGCGCGTCATGCTGGGATTGGGACTGCGCTCCAGCGAGGTCGCCGGGATGCGCTGGGACTGGATGGACCTGGAGCAGCGGACCTACACCGTGGGACGCGCAAAGGGCAAGGAGGCGCGGGTGCTGCCCATCCCTTCATGGGTGTGGGACGCCCTATCCACCATGCCCAAGGGCACCCTCAGCGGCTTGGTCTTCCCTGGGGACCCGTCCAGACCATCCTCCGGGAAGCTGCCAGCAAGCCGGAGGACGCAGAATCGGTGATTCAGTTCTGGGGACCGAAGCTGGAAAAGGGTGAGTTCAAGGTCATCAACAACCCCGGTCCCAAGTAGCTCACCGCCTACGCCGCTTCGACATGCTTCCCGGGAATGCCCCGACTCGCCTCGTCAGGGAGAAGCCCAAATACACCCGCTTGCCGTTGGGGGTCGTGATCTGGATGCCGGTCGTGTGGGACACAGCGCTAACTAATGCGGTGGGGTTCACGGCTCCCCCCCACCGGGGGGGGACGCGATGAAGGCATGGCGGAGGGGCGTGGAGGCTTCGCAACCAGGTTCGGGGGCTTAAAGCGATCAAGCGTGTTTGATCTTGTCAGACCATGTGGGGGCACTTCACTCTGACCGTGCTGGTATAACCTGAAATGGCGGGAGACCACGGAGAGTCTGTTATGGGCTTGCTTGATGGCGTGAAGTCATTGTTTGCAAAAAAACAACATGCTCCAACCAAGTTCGAGTTCTCCGAGCAGGCATTTTCCATGCTGCCATTTGAGTTGATTCGAAAGAACGAATCTCCGTTTGACGGTTGGGACGCGCTAGGAGATGGTGCCCCCGAGGAGGCGAAGCAATTCTGGAAAGGTTGCCTAATTCAGTATCAGTTGTTCATTTTCCACACCATTGTTGCTGGAAAGTGGGGGGGTGAAGTCGCAAGTCGCATACTTCGAACTCAGCGGACGAAGCTCAATGAAGCAGAAACGGGCTGGGGGGACAATCATGTGGCGGGAATCGAGAACATCCAGAACGCAGTGACTCGCGCACTGGATACGCCTCTCCAGGTTAAGGGGAAGGGCGGTGAGGACCTTTTAGCGCCGCTCGAATACCACCTTGCGATGTGGTTCTTGGTTGGTAGCGACGGATCCCCATTCAAGATCGACCATGACACTCTTGAACGGGATGGTGCCCCGCGATTTGTGAATGAAGAGGATTGGAAGTTGGCGCTCGATCTTGAGCGCGTGAAGACCAAGACGGTGGATTACTTCCAGAGGATGATGGATCTCGTAAATCTCACCCACGAGCAGGTGGGGACTGGTGCCCTTGTTCCCATGACCCTCGATGAAGTGAGATCGAAGGTAGAAGGGAAGACGTTCCGGGAGGTTTGCGAATTTTGGGAGGCGCACCAAGGTTCCGCTCCAAGCATGGGAGTTCTGCTCGGCGTGAGTCAGCGCCTTTATGAACTTGCGTATTGGGAATCAGGCGTTTCCGTGCAGGAACGTGGGCTTGCAGTGAAATGGGGTGACGCCATCACGGAAGATATTGTGCAGTTCTTCGAACAGCAAAATAACTTCGATGGGGTAAAAGCGATCCGGGAAGCCGCTTCGCACATGAAAGACAACGGCGATTTGAACCGCCCATATGGGAAGGCACACGAGAGGGAGAGTGCAAAGAGCAAGAAGTCGTCCAAGCGCCGCTCTGAGAAGCGAGCGGACATCCGGAACGGGATGTGGGACGACCTCCAGAACTTCTTGGTGGAGCATTGTGAGAAGGGGGAAGAACAGCGTGTTACGGTCGGCGACCTCTGGGTGAGGTTCCGCAGTGCTGCGCCCTGGGTTTCGGAGCACCGAGGGGTGTTCGGGGCGATCATCCGTGAAGCGATGACAGCACGCTTCCCATCGGGAGTGGAGCGGAAGAAGGATCGCGGCGGGTACTACTTCGTGGGAGTCGGACTTTGCGCTGAAGGGAGCAGAGTTAATTCGTTAGCTGCTTAGAGGCTCCCTCACACTCACCCCACAGTCACTCACCCCCCCCTATCGTATATGTTGCTGGGGATTCCGGCTTTTCACGCTCCGTTTTTGGATGAGGCAAGCACCAGACCTGTTTGGGAACGCCTGATCGCAAGGCGAGCATGACTCTGTCAATGTAGCCTATTATCAATATTTTATATCACGACCCCGGGTCTTGCGCTAGGGGGTCCCCCTTCAGGCACTCTCTCCACCAACCCGGAGGAGATCATGCCCGACCTTGTGCCCGACCGCCTGAAAGCCGAGATCCTGTTTCACCTCCAGAAAGCAACCAAGGAGGACATCCTTGTGCGCCTCAAACAAGTTCATGCCCTTTCCGAGGAGCTCCTGGGGCACCTGTACGCCCTCGCCATCGACCAGCAGAATAAGAACAAGTTTTTATTCGGGGATATGGGTGATGCGGCGTTTGAAGCCGTGTTCTTGAGCAAGCGGGCGGGGGCGCACGCCTTCCACAATCTTCTCAGGGCATTTGACAGCAGGAGCATCGAGAAAATCGAACACCATATTTGGGCGGTGGATCGACTCGTGCCTCCTGACGGCATCGGGCAAACGATGCGAGTTGTACTCACGGCGGACTGGAGTAAGTGGGGACGAGTTCGTGAAGCGATGGGGATCACTAATGCGGCAATCTTCTGTCAGCTTGCTGACATGGATCTCCCTCCAAGGGACCCCATGAGCCGAATGAGGACCTTCGCGTTCTCTGAGGGGGAAGGGTGAGGGCGCACGGTCTGGGGACCTTGCTCATTACGCGCCAGGTCCCCACGGTATAGGGTGTAGACAGTAAACGCTTTATCCTCCATTGCGAAAGTAATCGTGGTGGGGATCGGCGTCCCAGGTGGGGGGAGTATGGAGCTACGAGATCAGCCTGAGGTTCATGCCGAGATCGCAATGGCGAAGGAGTGGGTCCGACGCTCGCGTGAGTTGACAGACGCCATTTCAGTCGATGCGACCCCACGGAACAAGATCGCAGCGGCATTGTTTCTTATTTCGATGGAGCATCAAATTGGGATCCTCCTTTTGATGGATGCGCAGATGATCGCCCCTGGGAAGGCGCTTCTGCGGTCTCAACTGGACGCCTTTGTGCGTGGAGTCTGGTTCTTGGAGAAAGCGACAGACGAGCAGATCAAAGAGTTTTCAGAAAAGGAGTATGCGAAGAACATCCCGCCGATCCGCTACGAGCAGTTGATTAATGATGTTGAGAGTGTGGAGCGCTACAACGGCGGCACTTTTTCAAGGTTGAGTGACACGATCAACATGCTGCATGACTTCACTCATGGCGGGAAAATCGCCGTGAGTGCCTATGTAACAAGGAATGAGATCGGTGCGAACTTCCACCCAAAGGATGTTGTAGTCTGCCTTCGCTCATCAGGTACGCTCGGTCTGATGGCATCGAATGAGCTTGCTGGCATGTCCGGGGTCGATGACCTGCCCGCCAAGATTTATGAGGCACATGGGGAGGTCTACGGCGATTCCCATGGGCGGTTCGAGGGGGAGCCCGGCGATTGAAGAGATCCGATCGCCTTTGATTGACTGCCCGGTGGTGGGGCAGAACCCGGGGACTTCATCATGCGGGTTCCGTTGGAATGTTGACCACCCCTGCCTTGTCAGGCGCAGGAGGGGCGAAATCAGATAAAACCCCTCCCGTCCCTGTGGGGCGCTTCGAGGACGTGTAGGGGCATCAGCGCTTCAGGACGGGGCATCCTGGACTTCGCCTGCCATTGGTGCAGGAAAATCCAGCATCGGCGCGGGTTTCTGCTCTGATCCGATGTAGGGATTTTGTAGGGAATCAGCCCCGCAAATGTTAGAATTAGGGCATCACATCGGGCTCTTTGAGACAGCATCCCCACACGCGAAAAACCCCCGAACCGTTGAAGGGTCAGGGGTTTCACTGGTGCCTGGAGACGGAATCGAACCGCCGACACATGGATTTTCAATCCATTGCTCTACCAACTGAGCTACCCAGGCAGGAATGATCAGGATACCAGCCGGGGGCGCATTTTCAAGTGCCAGAAGTGAGGGGATTGGTGCATCCTCAAGGGTCTGATTGATGTTTCATCCGAAGAGGTTCGTCATGGCCCGCCCCGATAAGATCCGCGAAATCCAAGTCCAGAAACCCGCCCAAAGCCTGGCCCATTTCCAGACCAAGTTCAGCCAGGGACAGGAAGAGGACGCCGGGTTGCTGAAACCCATTCTCATCGGTGCCGCCTCCCTGCTGATCCTGGGCCTGCTCTTCGGCGGGTGGAACCTCTGGCGCACCTCGGTGGCCGAGAAGCATGAAGCAGCGCTTTCCGCGCTCCAAATGGAAGTGGAAGGAGATGGCGTCACGCCGCTGCCCGCGGCCGAGGTGGAGAAGCGGATGCGAGAACGCCTCGGCCGCCTCGAGGCCCTGACCCAGGCTGCGCCCTCCTCCCGCAAGGCCGCCACGGAAGGCCTTCTGGCCACCTGGCGCCTGGCCCTGGATGGCAAGGGTCAGGCGCCTGCCAAGGCGGAGGACGCCTGGGGCCGAATCCGCCTCGCGCAGCGCGCCCTCGCCTTGGGGCAGGTTCAGGAAGCCCGGGCCCAGTTGGATCCCCTGCGCACCAAGGCTCAGCCGGACGAAGCCTGGGGCGAAGCCTTCTGGACCAGCCAAGTGGATGTGGACCGTCTCGCGGGCGACCGCGCGCAAGGCCTGAAGGATCTCGCCGACTACAAGGCCCGCTACAAGGGCCGCGGCGACGCGTCCGCCATCGAGAACCTCGTTCGCAGCATCTGAAGACCAATTTGCCGAGGAGTCATCCCATGCGGATGTACGACCTGATCTATACCAAGAAGCTGGGCGGAGCCCTGTCCCCAGAGCAGATCGCCTTCTGGGTGAAGGGAGCCGCCGATGGCAGCATTCCCGATGAGCAGAGCAGCGCCCTGCTCATGGCCATCTGCTGGCGCGGCATGAGCACCGAAGAAACCCTCGCCCTCACCCTGGTCATGCGGGATTCGGGCAAGCGGCTGGATCTCTCCTCAGTGCCCGGCCTCAAGGTGGATAAGCACAGCACCGGCGGCGTGGGGGACAAGACCACCCTCATCCTGGGCCCCATTGTGGCGGCCTGCGGCGTGCCCTGCCCCATGTTCAGCGGCCGGGGCCTCGGCCACACCGGCGGCACGGTGGACAAATTCGCGGCCATTCCCGGCCTGAAGGTCGAACTGAGCGAGGCCGAATTCATCCGCAGCCTCGCGGAAACCGGGTTTGCCAATTCCGCCCAGACCGGTAACATCGCCCCCGCCGACAAGAAGCTATACGCCCTTCGTGATGTGACAGCCACTGTCGAAAGCATTCCCCTCATCACGGCCAGCATCATGTCCAAGAAGCTCGCCGGCGGGGCCGACGCACTGGTGCTGGACGTGAAGTGCGGTCCCACCGCGTTCATGAAGACCCTGGAAGAAGCACGCGGCCTCGCTCAAAGCATGGTCGATGTGGGCACCGCCCACGGCATGCAGATCCGCGCGCTCATCACCCGCATGGACGCGCCCCTGGGCTGGGCCATTGGCAATGCACTCGAAGTGATGGAGTCCGTGGAAATCCTTCGCGGCGAGCATGGCGATTCCGAGCTGGCGGAGATGAGCTTCCGCCTGGCCGCCGAAATGCTGATCATGGGCGGCGCGGCCCAAACCCTGCCCGAGGCCCAGGCCAAGGTGCAGGCCAGCATCCAAAGCGGCGCGGCCATTGAGACGCTGCGCCGCTTCGTCGCCCTCAACGGTGGTGATGTGCGCGCACTGGACGATTTCAGCCTGCTGCCCCAGGCTGGGAAAGTGGTCGACATCCTGGCCGACCGCGATGGTTACATCACCGCCATCGACGGCCGGGGCCTGGGCCTGCTTGCCATGGAATTAGGTGCAGGCCGGAAAAACCAGAACGATGTGCTCGATCTTGGTGTGGGCATTCGGGTTATGGCTCAGGTCGGGAAATACGTGCGGATGGGAGATGTTGTTTTTCGAGTCTACGCAAAGGCTGCCGACAACATTTTTTCCCGTTTATACCTTGACACCCTTCAACTCACTGAGACTGCACCGCCTATCACCCCATATCTATTGAGCCATATTATCCAGTAGGCCTTGTGATTTACAACTTAGCTAGATGCCGGATTGGAATCTAGAGTTCCCTAGGGTTCACATTTTCTCCTGGTTTGTCCGCCGAACCTGCTAAGGTTACTCACCTGTACTCTTGCTCTTTTCTGCCTCCCATCACTTAACTCTTGGTAGCCGCCCAATCCATCGTGGACTGGGCGCAACTTTCAGTTGTGATGCGGAGTGGTTTTCTTCCCCCCCTCGGGACCCCCCAAATACGTCCCGATTTTCATTTTGGAGGATGCTATGCATCTTTTGAACCACCGGCTTGGCCGACTCACGGCGCTCCTTGCCTCAGGCGGTCTGATGCTCGTCGCTCAGGGCGTCCAGACAGGATCGGTGATCGGAACCGTCAAGGATTCAGCCACCGGAAAGTTTATTCCCGGCGCCACAATCGTCCTTAAGACCCCTCAAGGCGATAAGCAGACCGTCAGCGATCTCAATGGCTCCTTCCGCTTTCAGCAGCTTCCTCCGAATGACGCGAAACTGGTCATTTCCGCCCCCAACCATGTGTCGGCAAGCATCCTGCTCCGTATCAACATCGATAAAGCAGCCGCCTACGATGTAGTTCTGAAGCCCATCCAGGAAACCGGCGCAACGGTGGTTGTCACGGCCGCCACGGCCGTCGCCGAACCTGGAGATACCAAAACTGGTCAGAACTTCGCTTTGGAAAGCGTCAACTCGCTTCCTATCAACAACCGAGAGATTAGGGCTATCGCCTCTTTAACCCCAGGCGTTAGCAGCGATAGCAACGGCATCACCATCCGTGGATCCCAGGCCACCCAGGTTCAATTCCTGGTTGATGGCGCGGACGTCATGGATCCCGTGACCGGCGGCCCTTCTGTTCGCCTCAACGAAGAAATGCTGGAAGAAGTCCAAGTCGTCACGGGTGGCGCCTCCGCTGAATATGGTCGGTTCACGGGTGGTGTGGTTAATACCACAACCAAGTCCGGCACCAATGAATTCTCTGGTGTGTTCCGTTGGGATATCACCAACCCTGGCAAGTGGAATGCCCTTGCCCCTCTCCAGAAGCCCTTGGCCGGAGCCAACAGTACGGTTCAGCAATATGTGGTTTCCGGTCCGGTCCTCAAGGATCGCATCTTCTTCGTGGTCGGCTATCGCACCACTTCCCCGATGACTTCCACACCTAATGCGACCACTGGTGTTGATGGTGCCGGCGATGGCATCAATAAGTCATTCTTCGCCACCCGCGTTGAAGAGCGCAAGGATATCAAGCTGGATTGGCAGATCAGCACTGATCACAAGGTCTTCTGGCAGTATAATAAGACCGAATCTAAGCGCAAGAACGTCGACTACGCCACAACTTTTGCGGGCGGCAGCAGCGGTACAGAGGTTCTATCATCTCAGAATGATACGTTCAGCTATGTCACTTTTGGCTACCTTGGCCAGATAACTCCCTCTCTTTACCTGAATGCCCGGTTCAATCATAAGAAGGAATCCCTGGGTGGCCCTGGCAGTGGTGGCCAGGGCGGCAAGGCTATCCCCTGGATCGATACCCAGTCGGGCACCATGTTTGACAATGGTTTCTTCGGTAGCGATTCCGACTCCAGACCCATTCGCACCGCCAACATCGATGCAACCTATTTCCTAGAAGCCGCCGGTTCGCACGAGATCAAGGTAGGCGCTCAGTTGTTTGAGTCGCAGCACAACGCTGCCAACTCTCAGAGCCCCACCAACACGTTCATCTATTTCAACGGCTTCGTTGACCCAAACAACCACAGCACGGCCATCTCGAATCGAGCTCTGACCCCGAACGACACCACCGGCGGCCAGACTTTCCTGGATGTCTGGGTACCGGTCTTTGGCGCCACCACCAAAAACCGGATCGATGGGTACTTCATTAACGATAAGTGGAAGGTTAACAAAAATTGGGCATTCAACCTCGGCTTGCGCCTGGACACCTTCAAGTCGCAGAACGATTTGGGCGTAAACAATTTCGACTTCAAGGATCTTTCGCCTCGCCTCTCGGCGACCTATGACATTTACGGTGACAATCGCTGGGTTGTTTCTTACAACTACAGCGTTTATGTCGGACAGGTCGTGCAAGGCGCCACCGATAGTTCCTCGGTCGTTGGCAACCCCGCCGAATACAAATACGCATATCTCGGTGGCGATCCACTGCTGCGCGCCAGCTGGTCGAACACACCCTTCTTCGCTTCCGACCCAAGCCTGTTCCGTCCGTATTTCAAGACGGACCCCAATCTCAAAACCCCTCGGATGCGCGAGCACATCGCCAGCCTCCGACACGACGACTTGGAGGGAACGGTTTGGAGCATCGCCTTCTCAAAGCGCAAGTGGGACCGATTTGTTGATGACTTCTACACGGCCGGCGATCCTGTTTCTGGGCAGGCCACCATTACCAATAAAAATGATCCCACCCTCACCCGCGATTATTGGAGCGTTGAAACCACCTATCAGCGCGTGCTGAATTCCAGTTTCAGCTACGGGTTCAACCTTACCTTCAGCTCCCTGAAGGGTAATTTTGAAGGCGGCCAGGCCGGTGCATCCGCTCAGACAAATAATTACGGGCCCACAAACATCCCCTCGGAACGCCTGAACCCATACGGCGTCCTTGCAGCGGATCAGCCGATTCAGTTCATTGGCAACATGACCTACAAGACGGCCCTGGGCAAGGGTCATTTCTCCCTGTCCGCTTTGCAGTTCTACACCAGTGGAGCCCCCTACTCGAAGACGGTCACGTCGCCTTCTCTGGCGAATCCCGCTGGAGCTCCCAGCTATTATTCCGGAACTTTCACAAACTACACGGATGGCCGCGGAACTTTCCATTTCCCGGAAACCTACCGCACGGATGTCCAGATTTCATATGACTACCCGGTGTATAACAAGCTTTCCGCCTTCGCACGTCTAAACATCACCAATTTCTTCAACACTCAGGAACTGCTGAATTGGAACACGACTGGGGGTACATACACCCTCACTCAGGCCACGGCTGCCAATTCCAGCTACGCAACCAACTACACCTTGCCCTTTAAGGCGGGTAGCAGTTCTTTCGGCAAGGCAACTTCCTCGTCTAATTACATTGCTGCTCGCGCACTTAATCTCGCCGTGGGATTCCGCTTCTGAATCCCAAAACATTGTTGCCCTAAAAGACGAGGCCCTTTCGGGCCTCGTCTTTTAGGGCCTCGTCAATGGTCAAAGAGCTAGGGTGTGTTTTCAAAGTCGGAGCCAGGTAAGGACACAGGCAATGGCGACCATGGCGCTGTAGTTGCGCATGGTTTTGTCGTAACGGGTAGCGAGGCTTCGGTATTGTTTGAGCTTCGCGAACAGGTTCTCGACGGCGTGGCGGGCCTTGTAGAAATGCTTATCGAAGGCGGCTGGATCCTTCCTGCATGGATGAGGTGGAACAACTGCCTCTGCTCCAATAGACGCGATCTGATCCCGGCAGGACTTTCCGTCGTAGGCACGATCACCGAGAACAGCCCCGGCCTCCCGGCCCATTAATAGGCTTCCGAGTTGCTTGCTCTCGTGCGACTGGCCTGGTGTCAGCACGAAATCGACGGGGTTGCCGTGGGCATCCCCGATCAGGTGGACTTTGGTCGAGAAACCGCCGCGCGAGCGGCCAAGCCCTTGGATGTAGGTCCCCCTTTTGCACCAGCCGCATGCTGATGGGCGCGGATAACGGTTCCGTCGACCATGACCCATTCGCAATCCGCTTCACCTCGAAGGGCTTCGAGGACCCGCTGCCAGACTCCGCTCCGATTCCACCGATTGAAGCGCGTGAAGACCGTGTTCCAAGGTCCGAAGGATTCAGGCAAATCTCTCCAGGGCGCTCCCGTTCTGTGCTTCCAGAGGATCGCTTCAACGATGGGGCGATTGTCCAGGCGAGGGCGCCCCATTCCACCCTGCTCGCTCGGCAGCAGAGGCTCTAGCCTGGCCCACATTCGTTCAGTCAGAAAAGTTCTCGCCACGCTCTACCTCAACGTCATACCCATGAGGTACCGCAGTTAGGCAATTTGTACAACCCCTTACGTCCATTTGCCTTTCTTGACTTTGAAAACAGGCCCTAGATGTCGGTGCCAACGAGGTTGTTCAGCCTAGTGACGGGGCTGACCACCTATGGCCGAGTGGGGCCTATGGTGATTGTAGGAGTGGAGCCAGGCGCTAACCGCCTGGCTTCTTCCGTCTGAACTCTGCCAAGTGGAGCCGTATGCCCAGTCACGCAGAGCAGTCTGGATGAGACGCTCGGCCTTGCCGTTGGTTCCCGGGCGGCATGGTTGGGTGCGGGCGTGCTTGAGGCCAAAGGCCTCTCGCATGGCCTTGAATTCCTTGGAATGGTTGGGCGAATCATTGTCCGTCAGCAGCTTGCGGACCGGGACGCCTTGGGCCTGGGCATGTAAAAGCGCCCTCAGGAGGAATGCGACCTCCGTGCCCTTCTTCTCGTCCGGGAGAACCTCCATGTAGCAGGCCCGCGAGTGGTCGTCGTTGCAGACAGGAAGCACCTGATAGCCTGCCTTCCGGTTCTTGCCGTGGCGAATACCCGTGGCGCGATGGCCTACCTCATGAGATCTGGCGAGTTTCTCGTGTCGAGGTGCAGCAAGTCGCCTGGGGCTCCGTGCCCATATCGGTTCGGCGGTTCTTTTACTTGCAGAGCAGAGGGCCGCGAAATCCCGGCCTTCCAGAGCCAGAAGCCCAAGGTGGATCTGGCAACTCCCGTTCGCCATTGACTCACGGACATGGAGCCTTCCTACGGCCTCAACGACGAGGCCAAGCTCGTGGCTTCGGGCCAGTTGCCTGGGCTGGCTGCTGCGATCCCGAAGGCCCGGTTTTTCCTCTTCCCGAAAGCGTTTGAGCCACTTGTGGCCGGTCCGTTCACTGAACCCAGCCATCTCGGATGCCTGGATCACCGTCATCTCCGATAGAACCTGTTCCACAAATAACGCTCGACTGAATGGGCAGGACTTTGCTTGACCGTGAAGGTTCATTCGAGTTCCTTTGAAAGCTGTTGGTTGGCGCTTTCAGCTTTCCACATCAACTCGGATGAACAACCTGATTGGCACTTACAGCTAGTGAACGCTTCCATTTCGATAGGTGATGGACTATAAATAAGCGATCGGGCATCCAACCCACCCGAGACTAGTTGTCGTATTTTTGTGTACATTGAGGGCGTCATGATGAAATTTACTCAATCACTGCTTTGCATCGTCGGATTTGCACCCTTTGCACTATGTCAACAATCGGCAAGTGCGCGATGGTCTCAGGTTCAATTCCTCCTCGGTGAATGGCGTGGGTCCATCCAAGGGGATCAAGGAAAAGGTTCAGTGATCCGCCGCTATCGATTAATTCTTAGTGGTGAGTATTTACAGGAACAAAGTACCTACAATTTTCCTCCACAGGCTCTCTATCCCAACGGTTCTGTAACAACTCAGGCTAGTTTCTTTGCGAAAGATCGAACTGGTAACATTCGATTGTTTCGGCAGGATGACCAAATTTATCGAACTGGTGTATTCACTCTTTCCAAAACACATAGCGTACCAGCTAAGCTTGTTTTTGAGATGGAACCGCCAACAGGTGTTTCTGTAACATGGAAGGTAAGGGAAACTATAGAAGTTATCTCTCCGAATGCCTTTGTAGAGATTGTTGAAACTTCACAGGACGGGAAAACCTTCGCCATTCAAAGTCGTATTCAATATAACCGTAGTCAATCGTAATTGGATAACCTCAGCAGTGATTTGCCCGGGTTTTCAGTTGCAGTTCAGATGTGGCAATTCTGACCTTTCCCGGGGGGCGTTTGGCAAGTGTTATCGGACTTGGGAGCGGGTGGGCCCATTCAGGATAGGTCCTCACATTATGCGGGTGGGTCAGGCTGGAGATGTACTGACCCATCAAAAACTGCTCAAGGTTGCTGGTTAAGCAGGTAGGTTTGTCGAGGCGTCTTCATGCCGGGGGCTTGGTGAGGCCGCCCGTGGTTATAGAAGTGAGTCCAGTCGCCAACGACGCGGGAAGCGTGCTGGATGGATTCGAAGCGGTAATGGTGGATGCCTGTTCTTTGAGCGTGCGGATGATGCGTTCGCAGAGACCATTATGCTCGGGAGTGTGAGGAGTGATAAACTCCTGGACGCCCTGGCTGGCGTAGTGGAAAAGCGCCCTCTGGAGAAAGGCGGCCGTGGTCTCCTTCCTTTCGTCCGGGAGCACTTCGTCGTAGCTGCTTCGAGAATGGGCATTGATGGCGATGTGCAAATGCTCCCAGCCAATGCCCCGCTGGCGGGTGCGACGGTCGCCATGGATCCGGTGTCCCACGCCCTGGATCCTCTCAAGCTTCTTGATGTCGAGGTGAAGGAGGCCGACTGGCTCGGCGATCTCGTAGCGCCTGGGTGGTTCCTTTTTCTCCAGCGCCGACCACCGGGAGAGTCCCTTTCGGCGAAGGATGAGGCCCACGGTGGATCGGGGCATCCCGAACCGCCGGGCCAGCCACTTGTAGGCCGTCCGAACGCTGATGCCCGCGGCCTGGGCCGCCTGTTTGACCGTCCAACCAAGCCGACGGACCCTCCGGACCAAAACCCCTCAACTAAATGGGCATGTCTTTGCTGAACTGTGAAGGTTCATCCGGGCTGTCTCCTCGAAGGCTGCTGCGTCGCAACAACAGCCTCCCAGCTCAGTCCGGATGAACAACCTCTATGGCAGGTACATCTAGAGAATGGATTCAATGGATAGAGGATAGAGGGTTATGAAGGCCGAACCTTCTGCTTCACTCCCACCCACAAAAATATGGTGATAGGGTCTGGAACGCCGACTCATCCAATCATGAAGTCGGCTCCGAAGGCATCCAGCCCCCCTTAGGTATTCGTCCATGGCCTCAAGATTTTATGAAAAGCAGCAGCCTGTTTATTTCTGTCCGATGCAACCTCAAAGAGAGACTGACTGTAGAAAGGATATGCAATTCCCTTATGAGGCCATGTAAGGCGATATTTATATCCCATTAAAGCCTCGTTTATTGATACTCAGGACGACCTAATCCGAAAATTATTGATCGCGAATGGGAAACTTGTTCTATCCTTTCGACACTTCCCCGATCTTTGGTCGTTCTCTCGTTAAAACCTTGGCATTTCATTGCCGGGGATTTTTCACTTGGGATTGGCCAGACCTCATAACGCTTTTTGCGGCCCCCTCCGCCGCCCTCTCTCCTATAGGAGTACCTATGCATCGCATTTTCACCCGGCTCGGGTTCACCGCCGCCGCCTTGGTCGCTGGCAGCGGCACGGTGCTGCACGCCCAGAGCAGCACGACAGGCAGCGTCAGTGGCATCGTCACCGACGCCACGGGAAACCCTGTTTCCGGTGTGGCTGTGACGGCTACTTCTGCGCAGATTTCCCGATTCGTGGTCACAGCCGCGGACGGATCTTTCCGTTTGGGCCTCCTCAATCCTGGCCAATGGAGCATCACCTTCTCGAAGACCGGGCTCAGCACCTCGAAGCAGTACGTGAGTGTTCTGACCAATCAGAACCAGCCCATCAACGTCAAGATGGCCACTGAAGCCAAGGCCACGGTGGAGGTCGTCGCCTCTTCCGCCTCAATCGATACCACCTCGACCACCCAGGGCCAAACGCTCACTGCAGAAAGCATTTCCTCGCTGCCCACCGGGCGTGATTTCAACAGCCTGGCTTTCTTTACACCCGGCGTCATATCCTCGGGCTTCGGCAGTGATCCCTCCGTGGGTGGCGGTTCTGCCGCCGAGAACACCTACATCGTGGATGGCCTGAACACCACGGATTTCCGTCGTGGTTTCCAGGGCCAGAACCTCGCCACCGACTTCATCGACCAATACGAAGTGCAGACCGGCGGCTACAAGCCTGAGTTCAGCGCGCTCGGCGGCGTCTTCAACGCCGTCACCAAGTCGGGCTCTAACGATTTCAAGGGCTCCTCCTGGTTGAACATCGATCCCCGCTCTCTGAAGGCTGACCGCAAGAAGGGCCTCTATGCCAAACAGAGCCCCACGGATGACCGGTACGATATCGGTGCCCAGTTGGGGGGCGCGCTTCAGAAGGACAAGCTTTTCTATTTCGTTGGCCTCAGCTACATCGACTCGAAGGCTCCCGGCGACACCAACCGCAATCTGGCGGCCGACGGCGGTATTCAGGACAAGCAGCTGCAGTTTGTGGGCAAACTCAACTGGTACCTCACCCTGGACCAGCAGTTCACCTTCTTCGTGAACGTCAATGACCACAAGCGGGATACCCCGCAGGCTCGCCCGCTGGATGGCGATGCGAACTGGGGCGCTAGCCTGCACAGCACCACCAACAATCTTGCGCTGAACTACGACTGGACCATCAGCCCGGCCCTGTTCCTGTCCGTGAAGCTCGGCAAGACCGAACTGAAGGATGATCTCACCCCTGAAGATCAGAGCGCCGGCATCGACAACGGCAACTGGTACCGCACGGGCCCGGGTTTCCTCGCGGGCAATCAATACGGCATCCCCTTCTTCGGCACCTCTCGCGCACCCCGGTGGCAGAGCGGTGGTTACGGTGTCTATGACAGCCTCTCGAAGAACGACACCACTCAATTCAAAATTGACCTCTCCTACTTCCTTGGAGACCACAACCTCAAGTTCGGTGTGTCCTACCTTGATTCCAAGTACCAGGACAAGCAGGCCACCACGGGCGGCAACTGGCACCGCATTCGCGGGGCATCTCCTGCGGGCATCTACATGCTCGACCAGTACAACTGGACGGATGCCACGGTCGAGAATGCCTTCACGGCCTTCTACGCCCAGGATTCGTGGAGCCTTTCTGACAGCGGTTTCCGTTTGATGTATGGGTTCCGCTACGAGAAGCAGGAGCTGAAGGATTACCAAGGCAAGACCTACCTGAAGTTCGACAACTTCAGTGACCTGGTTCAGCCCCGCCTGGGCTTCACGTGGGACATCAAGAAGGACGGGACAATAAAGCTGGCCGGCAGTGTGGCCCGCTACTTTGAGTCCATTCCTCAGCGCCTGGGCATCCGGGTGTTCGCCAACGAGATTTACACCCGCACTCGCTACAACAGCCCCACGTCGGTTGATTCACACGGGGTCCCGAACCCTGGCAGCTTCAACTACAACTTCACCACCGCAGGGTTCACCTACAACCCGTCCGGTCCCAACAACGGTGTCACCGATTACGCCACACCCTTCAGCTTTGATCCCATCGCCGATGGCACCAAGCTGCCCGAGCGTCGTGAGTACACCCTGGGTCTGGATTGGAACTTCGCCAAATACGTGACCGCCGGCATTCATGGTCGCTACCGCAAGATGGTCAATCCCATCGAGGATTCCGTCATCACGGATGCGCTTGGCAACGAACTGCATGGGGATGTCTCTGGCGGGTCCGCAATCCTGTGGAATCCCCACCCCGGCCAGGTGTCCTACCGCACATCGCCCTACAACGGCAGTGTCCCTGTCACCGGCAATTCGCTCTATCCGGAAGCCGGCAACACCTACAAGTCCGTCGACCTCACCCTCGACTACAAGGGTGATCGCCTGACCTTTGGGGCGAGCTACACCTGGAGCCGTCTGGAAGGCAATTACGAGGGGCTGGTCTCCAGTTCGAACGGTCAGGCGGATAACAACATCACCGCCTCCTTCGACTACTACCCCTATGTGGGCTATGGCCTGCTGCCCAATGACCGCACCAGTGTGGTGAAGGTCTACGGCTCCTACCGGTTTGCGCTGGGCTTTGCCGATTTGAACCTCGGCTGGAACTACAGCTTCCAGTCCGGGACTCCCATCAGCCTCTTCGACGAGGGTTCCACCACCATGGGCCTTGCCCCGGGAACCCTTGGTTCCGGCAACATTCCCCTCGACATGGGCAATTACGGCAACGCCACGCCCGCCAATGGGAAAATGGGCCAGTACGGCCGGACACCTGGTATCCAGAACATCGACGTTCATGCGGACCTTCAGTTCAAGTCTGGAAAGCTGAAGATTGTTCCGTCCATTGACATCTTCAATCTGGCCAATTCCCGCAAAGAGCTGACCGAGATCCAACAGGCCACGGACGCCACGGGCAACTTGAACCCGGCTTGGCAGTCTCCCAACTCCTGGCAGACTGGACGGGCCATGCGCTTCGGGGTCAAGCTTGTTTTCTAGCCTTGCCCTGTTCCAACCGTAAAGGAAAAGGCCCCTCACCGGGGCCTTTTCCTTTACTCGGCCTTCACATTGAAGGAAAGGTGCCTACCCTGTGGATTGTGATGAAGGAGCGGCCGTGATTTGCCTAGCCATCTCCCTCCTGATTGCCCCACCGTTTCTTCACGGTGGGGCGCCACCGGTCCAGTCGGTGCTGCAAAAACCTCCTTCTTCCCCTGACGACGCCTTCCTGCTCCGACGGTACGTCGGGTTCAATCGAACCCTCCAGCAGACGAAACAGCTCATGGATCAAAATCGTTTCCGGGATGCAACACTCAAGCTGGAACCCTGCTTGGAAGTCATTCCTGACCATCCAGAAGCGCACTTCCTGCTGGCCCAGATGGCCTATCAAGAACGGCGCTACCAAGCCTGTCTGGCTCACATTCAGGCATCGCAGCAAGGCTATGCCCATGTTGAGCGAATACAGCGGCAAGAGCGCGCGGCCGCAGCAGCTCAGGCAGCCGCTCTGGAGGCCACGCTCCAGGCAAGCCTGGCTGAGCTCGAGCAAGTCGGCGTCGATCCTCGTGGTTGCTCCGGCGGACTCTACATTGCAAGAGAACACAACCTGAATGACCAGCGGCAGCGGGGTGAGACACGCGGCGATACCGTTGAAACAATCGGCGTTCCAGCAGAGCTGTTCCTATTGCTTGGGAATTGCCACTATCGGCTGAAACAATTTGGTGAGGCCAAGGCCAACTATCAGACTGCCATTGAATCAAACCCATCACTGGAACCTGCATGGAACAACCTCATCGGCCTATGCCTGGAGCGTCATGAACTGGCTCAGGCAAAGGCTTGGCTCGCACGGGCCAACCAAGCCCAAGTCCAGATTAGGCCCGAACTGTTGAGTGCCATCAGAGTCACTCCTGCGGAATGAGGGTTCGCCGTTCTCATTGCTCTGAAATCGGGCCGAAGGCGGGTTGAACCGCACTCTGTGCTAAAGCTAACGGATCGCCGATTCGCCCCCGGGGCTTGAATGCCTCATGACGAACGAACCAGAGCCCTCACTCGTCCTTCGCCACCCACACAATATCCGCCACACCCGCTCCAGCATTCTCGGCACGGGCCAGGGCGAAAAACCAGTCGCTCAGACGGTTCAGGTAGGTGAGCACGGCGGGATCCATGGGCTCTTCGTGGGTGAGCGCCACCACTTCGCGTTCCGCGCGACGGCAAAAGGTGCGGGCGAGATGCGCATGGGCGGAAGCAGAGGTTCCTCCCGGCAGGACGAAAGCAGTCATGGGTGGCGCCATCGCGGTTAAACGGTCGATGTCGGCTTCCATGTCCTCGAGATTCCAGGTGGGCCGGTTCATGTGGGAGCCCAGCAGCTCCTGGCGCGCCGCGGGCGTGGCCAGAATGGCCCCCAGCACGAAGAGGTCGTGCTGAATGCGTTGGAGAACCGCCTCGTTCGCACAACCAGGAGTCGCATGAAGACGCAGCAGGCCCACAACGCTGTTCAACTCATCGAGCGTGCCGAAGGCTACCAGCCGCAGATGCGACTTGCTCACCCGGTCACCTCCGAAGAGGCCTGAGGAACCATCGTCACCCGTGCGCGTGTAGAGCTTCATTCAGACCTCGTGGATGCTGGCTGGGCCCCGCCATGGGCGCGGCTCCAAGCCACGGTATCCGAGCGCCAGGCCTTCAAGGCGACCAATCCAGCCGCGTCGAGAATTCCCCGGGCCTCGGCTTCGGTCACGAGCACCTCGAAGGAGCTCAGCACCGTGAGGCCGATGCCCGCGGCGGTGAAGGCCGCATCCGCCTGAGGCAGGCCGTAGCTGAATAGCGCCAGCACCGCAGACACCTCCGCACCTTCCGCTCGCAGCGCGTCAGCGCATTTGAGACTGGACATGCCAGTGGAAATCAAATCCTCGATGAGCACAGCCCGGTGCCCCTTGGCCAGGGGGCCTTCGACTTGGCGACCCATGCCGTGGTTCTTGGGCGTGGGGCGGACATAGGCCATGGGCAGCTTCAGGCGGTCCGCCACCATGGCAGCCCAGGGGACGCCGGCCGTGGCGGCTCCTGTGATGAGGGTGGGCTGAAGGCCCGACGAACCTGCGGCCAGGGCCGTGATGATCTGATCCCTCACGTCCGGCAGGCCCAAGAGCTGACGGTTGTCGCAATAGATCGGGGACTTCAAACCGCTGGCCCATGTGAAGGGATCGGACGGCTGCAGGCGCACCGCCCCCGCCTGCAGAAGACAACCAGCGAGGTCTCGGGAGGAAAGGGTCATTGCAGCTCCAAATCAGCCAGGGAATGCTTGGACATGCCGTGCGTGCGGCGGTATGGAGAATCGTCGCCGTACTGAAATCTCCGCTCTCTGATTCTACTGCGCCCGCAGGCGCGCCTCCAGGAAGGCCGCCACCAAAAAGGCCGCGAACCGGGAGGTCCGTCCATCTGGATCCAACGGAGGTGCCAACTCCATGAGATCGAGGCAGGCCACCGACGGGCAGGCGCCGAAAGCCCGCGCCATGGCCAGTCCCGCATCGGCCGTAAGGCCCCAGGGGTTCACCGCCGACACGCCAGGTGTGTGCGCCGCCTCGAAGGCATCCAGGTCGAAGGTGGCCAGCACACGCTTTCCTTGGGTCTCGAATCGTCGCAGGGCCTGGCTCGCCTGATCCACGGGCACCTGCGCCTGGCCTGGTTCCAGGAAATGCAGATGGGCGCCCCTGTTCTCGCCGAACTGGCGGTGCTGTGTCGCGTTCACCCAGGGGATGAGGCCCACCTCCACCAGTTGATCGCCAGGAAGGCCATGCTCCAGCATCCGGAAAAAGGGATTGCCACTGGAAGGTGCATGGGTGGGACGCATGTCCAGATGAGCATCCACGGCGATCACTGCGGGAGCACTCCCAAGGGCATCGCTCAGTCCCAGGTAGTTGCCGTAACTGCAATCGTGGCCACCGCCCACCACGATGGGCAGGGCGCCTTGTTTGAGGCAGGCCGAAACGGTGGCCGCAGCCGCCTCAAGAAAGGCTTCGTAGGGTGCATCCGAAGGCACATCGCCTGCGTCCCAAAGACGGCGAGGGCCCAGGCACGCCGCATCGAGGCGGAAGAAGGCCTTGCGGAAGGCCTTGGGCCCCTGAGCGGCGCCGGGTCTGCCGCCATTGGCGATGACGCCCTGCTCGTTGCAGAGGCCCAGCAACACGACGTCGCCAGGCTGGAGTGATTCCGGTTCCATCAACGTCTGTACGCGCATCCCCACCCGCTCCGGATCCGCACCACGCAGGGCTGGATCCGGAAGCGTCAGAGCGGCGTGCAGCCTGGACAAAGCGGGCGCCTCAGCCCTTCACCACGATGCTCACCAGCTTACCGCCGGGGGGCAGCACGACCTTGACGATCTCCTTGCCCGCCAGATGGGACTGGGCTTCGGAGCAAGCCAGGGCAGCCTCGCGGCGCTGGTCCTCGGTGGCCGAGGCGGGCACGGTGATGCGCCCGCGCACCTTGCCGTTCACCTGCACCACCACGAGCACCTCATCAGCCTCGAGGTACTGGGGGTCCGCCTCGGGCCAGGCGGCCTCCATGCAAAGCCCCTGATGGCCCAGCTGATTCCAGAGCTGTTCGGCGAGGTGGGGCGCCACGGGCGACATCAGACGCACGAAGGCATCCAGCGCGTGCTGCATCACGGCGCCGCGATGGGGGGCGTCCGTCGGCAGATCGCTCAGGGCATTGGAGAGTTCCATGAGGCCCGAGACCACCGTGTTGAACTGATAGCGGCGTTCCAGATCATCCGTGAGGCGGGCCAGGGTCTGGTTGAGCTTGATGAGAAGGGCCTTTTCCTCGGCGCTGAGCTGATCCTTCGCGGGCAGCTGCGCAGCGGTGACGGCATGGTCCTCCACCATGCGCGTGACGCGCTTCAGGAAGCGGCTGGCGCCCTCGATGCCCTCGAAGCCCGTCCAGTCGATCTCCTTCTCGATGGGCGCCGCGAAGATCATGAAGAGGCGCAGGGCGTCGGCGCCGTACTTCGAGATGACTTCGTCGGGGTCCACGATGTTGCCCTTGGACTTGCTCATCTTCGAGCCGTCCTTCAGCACCATGCCCTGGCAGATGAGCTTCTGGAAGGGTTCCGGCCCCGAGGCCAGACCCAGGTCACGCAGCACTTTGTAGAAGAAGCGGGCGTAGATGAGGTGCATGGTGGCGTGCTCGATGCCGCCCACATAAAGATCCACGGGCATCCAAGCATCGCTCTCCGCCTTCGCGAAGGGCAGCTCCGTGTTCTTGGGATCCAGGTAGCGCAGCCAGTACCAGCTGCTGTCCACGAAGGTGTCCATGGTGTCGGTTTCACGCCGGGCCTTCGCGCCGCAGCTTGGACACTTCGTGTCCAAGAAGGAAGAAGACGTGGTGAGAGGCGAAGGGCCCACGCCCGTGAAGGCCACATCTTCGGGCAGACGCACGGGCAGGTTCTCGGCCTTCTCGGGCACCACGCCGCAGGTGTCGCAGTGCACGGTGGGGATGGGCGTGCCCCAGTAGCGCTGGCGGCTGAGGCCCCAATCCTTCAGCTTGTACGTGGTGGTCTTCTCAGCGCGACCGCCCAGCTTGGCCACCATGGCCGTGACGGCATCTTCGCTCTTCATCCCCGTGAACTCACCGCTGTTGATGAGCGTGCCGAGATCCCACTCGCTCTCAGATTCGATCACCTGAGGGATGGGCAGGCAGTACTTCGTCGCGAACTCGTGGTCCCGCTCATCATGCGCAGGCACGCCCATGACGGCGCCCGTGCCGTAGTCCATCAGCACATAGTTCGCCGCGAATACGGGCACTTTCTCGCCGGTGAAGGGATGGATCACTGACAGCGCGGTGCGGTGGCCCAGCTTCACGTCGCTGGTCATGCGCTCCTCGCGGCTCACGGCAGCCACCTGGTCGCAGAAGGCCTTCAGGGCCGCGTCGGTTTCCGCGGCCTTTTCGATGACGGGATGCTCGGTGCTGAGCGCCATGAAGGTGACGCCAAACAAGGTGTCGAGGCGCGTGGTGAAGACCTCGATCTGACCGCCAATCTCCAGGTCAAAGGCCAGGCGCGCACCCTCGGAGCGGCCGATCCAGTTCCGCTGCATGGTCTTCACGTTCTCGGGCCAGTCCAGGCCGTCGAGGCACTCCAGCAACTCGTCCGCGTACTTCGTCGTCTTGAAGAAATACTGCTCCAGCGGTTTCTGCACCACGGGGAAGCCCGTGCGCTCGTCCTTGCCGTCGACCACCTGCTCGTTGGCGAGCACGGTGCCCAGCTCCTCGCACCAGTTCACGGTGCGGTTGGCACGAAAGACATCGCCCTGTTCCCACATCTTCAGGAACAGCCACTGGTTCCAGCGGTAGTAGTCGTCCTGGAAGCTGGCGATCTCGCGATCCCAGTCGTAGCTGATGCCCATCTTCTGGATCTGCCCCTTCATCTCCTCGATGTTCTTGCGGGTCCAGATGGCGGGGTGGATGCCGTGCTTGATGGCGGCGTTCTCGGCGGGCAGGCCGAAGCTGTCCCAGCCGAGCGGGTGCATCACCTCGTAGCCCCGCATGCGGCGGAATCGGGCCGTGACATCACCCAGGGTGTAGTTGCGCACGTGGCCCATGTGGATGCGGCCGCTGGGGTAGGGCAGCATGACGAGCATGTAGAAGGTCTTGGAGCCCGGCAGCAGCTCCGCCGACCGCTTGGCGCGGAAGGCGCCGGACTCGAGCCAGCGGCGCTGGATCTCGGGTTCCTGGGTCAGGGGCTGGAAGGGCATGGTGGACTCCGGCAGAACCCTTGATTCTACAAGGAAAACCGCGCCGCTGCAGTCCCCTGGAGGAGGCCCGGGGCCTCGGCGACTGCGCAGAACCGCCGAAACTCCCACTTGGCCAGGGTATAGCCGATGGAAAGGTTATCCATCGCCGAGCCCCCTCATGAATGCGATCCCCACGGTATTCATCCATGGCCTTCCCGCGGCCGGGCCGCCGGAGTTCCTATGGCTTCTGCCCGGAGGGCAACCGATCTGGGCGCTGTCCACCATCGTTCTATTGGGTGCCGCGGCCTTGGTGTTCCTGTTTGTGAATCGCCGCCTCCGGCGGGCGAACCGCATGCAAGCCGAATTGGGTGCCGTCATCCAGGGAAACGAGCAGCGATTCCGTTTCATTGCCGAGCATGCGGCCGATGTCATCTGGACCCTGGATCTCGCCAGCGGGAGGTTCACCTATGTGAGCCCTTCCGTTCAGCAGCTCCGGGGCTACACCCCCGAGGAGATCATGGCCCGCCCGGCCGAGGAAGCCCTCACGCCCGAATCAGCGGCCCAGGTGCGCGCCGTCCTCGTGAAGTCCATCGCCGAATGGAAGGCCGGTCGGCCGATGGAACCCAAAACCCTGGAGCTGGACCAGCCCCATAAAGATGGACGCCTCATCCCCACCGAAGTGGTGACCACGCTCCACGCCGACGCCACAGGGCAACTGGCCTCGGTCCTCGGCATCAGCCGGGACATCACGGAACGGCGACACTCCGAACAACGGCTTCGCCACGCGCTGCACTCCCTAGAAGAGCAGGCCAGCACCGACCCTCTGACCAAGGCGTGGAACCGCCGCCACTTCGGCGAGATGGTTGAAGGCGAGACGCACCGCTCCGAACGGTACGGACATCCCCTCACCCTCCTTCTGCTGGACATCGACCACTTCAAACGGGTCAACGACACCCATGGCCACGCCGAAGGGGATCATGTGCTCCTCGAGGTCGCCGACTGCATCCGCTCAGCCATCCGCATCTCCGATTCCCTCACCCGCTGGGGGGGTGAAGAATTCATCGTCCTCCTGCCCAACACGGGTCTCCCAAGTGCCAGATACCTGGCTGAACGCATCCGCGTGAACATCGAAGAGCATCTCTTTGAACGCGTGGGCCGGATCACTGCCAGCATCGGCCTGGCCGAGCACCTGCCTTCGACGGGGCTGGAATCCTGGTTGGAACGCGCCGACCAGGCCATGTACCGGGCCAAGCGCAAGGGACGCAATCGGGTGGAATTCGATCCCCAGCGCCATCGCGGAAGCACCTCGACGGACCATGTCGAAAGCACCTTTCTAAAACTGGTCTGGAGCCCCATCTACCGCTGCGGCAATGAGCTCATCGACTCGCAGCATGAACGGTTGTTCCAGCAGGCCAACGATCTGCTCGATGCCATGCTGTCGGAACGACCGGCGGATGAGGTGCAATCCCTTGTGACAAATCTCCTCAGCGACGTTTCCCAGCACTTCCACGACGAGGAAACCCTGCTGCGTCGCCTGGGGTATGCCGGGCTGCGCGAGCACGCTGATGTGCACACGCAGCTTCTGGCCCGCGGCCAGGAGCTGCGCCAGGCCTTCGAGGATGGCACCCTCGCCTTGGGCGCGCTCTTCCAGTTCCTGGCCCATGACGTGGTGGCCCAGCACATGCTCAAAACCGACCGGGATTTCTTCCACCTGACAGCCAGCTAGGCTTTTTCCGTGACGGGCTAGAAGGCCCAGTGCAGGCCCACGGAGAAGCTGGATCTGGGCTCGATCTGCAGGCCCGTCACACGCTGGGCGATGGGCACCTGCGCGAAAGCGTAGACCTGGAAACCGGGACGCAGGTCAAAGGTCAGGCCCGGACTCAGGTAAGCCAGGGTGGCGCCGCTGTTGTCGATGTCGGCGTTCAGACCCGCCTCACGGCCCTCAGCACGGATGTTCACCTGCAGATGCGGGGTGATCCCCGCGAAGCCTGTGTAACGCACGCCGAAGTTGGCATTGACCCCGTCTCCAGGGCGGAAGCCGTCCTTCTCCGCCAGCGGCTTCTGGAACAGAACCTGGCCGAAGACACCCCAGTCCGGGGCCAGGCTCCCGTAGGCATAGCAGCCCAGCAGCAGATCCGTGGTGCCCGAACCCAATTGCAGGCCGCGGTCCAGCGGCTCACCCGCCTGAGCACCCGCATGGAAGGTCTGCTTGGTTCCCCCCGTGGGCAGCTTCACACCGAACTGAACGCCAAATGAATGATCGTCTGAAAAGCCCTGGTAGCGGCCCAGCACGCGGACATCGCCCAGGCCGTTGGCCTTCGAAAACGACGGATCCGTGTCCCCTTCGGCCAGGGTCACATGGTACCGGTTGAAGACGGGAACCTGAAGGCTGAGGCCCCAGTCGGCGCTGGGACTGTAATCCAAGGTGGCCGTCAGGTTGCGGTTCAGGGTCTTTTCCTGGAGCTCCATTTCATTGGGGATCTCGAAGCCGCCCCGGTCCACAGCCTTCGTGCCCGAGCGCAGCTGGTCCTGGTTGAAATAGTCGTACCGAAGATCGAAGCGAAGGCCCGGCTTGGCGGCATAGCCCTGACTGGCCCAATCGGAGTTCAGCGTGCAGCCGCAGGCGCCGCAGGCCTGCGCAGAAGGCGCTGCGGCCGCGGCCAGCAGCAGGGAAAGGGTGGCGGGGCCAGCGCATCGACGCATGTAGGAACTCCTTTTGACTGGAACTCCACAGTCTGCGGCTACCAGAAACCCTTCTACCTGCGTCAAGTTGTCGCACCCGCGCCCGCAGGAGCGGCAAGCACCGCCACCCCCTGGCATCGCCACGCGGGAGGCACCTTTCCCGCTCCTCCTGAGAATCAGCGCCGTGCCACAAGGAGTAGGAAGGAAGTCCGGGCTTCTGCAAGGGACTCGAAGGAGCTCACCACCGCGCCCGCGCGAATCCGCAGGCGCAGGAGATGAGCGGAGGGCGGCCGGGGCTGGGCGGGGCGGATCAGTAGCTGACGGTCAGGCCGACGCTCACCGAGCGCCCCATGCCCCTCACGACGGCGAGATGGCCCTGAGTGGCTGGGGACAGGTAGTTGTAGACGTAGAAATCCATGCCGCCCAGGGGCAGGCCGTACTGCTTGTTGAGCAGGTTGTCGATGCCCGCATCCAGCCGCGCATGGCCCCAGACATAGCGGGTGCGGAAGTTCAGGATCGAATAGCCCGGCGTCTTGAATTCCTGGCGCACCGTGTCCACGCGGTCCTTGGCGGCCACGGATTGCCACTCGAGGCTGCTGGACCAGCCACCCAGACTGTGCTCCAACCCCAGGCGGCCGTTGAGCGGCATGATGTTGTACAGGTCGTGGCCGCCATCCACATCCTGCCCGCGGACCGAGCTTCCAACCAGACGGAGGGCCCACTCCCCGGCGGCTTCTCCCAGCCGCTTGCGGGCGGACAGGTCCACCCCATAGAGTTTCGCATCGCGGTTCACGAAGCGGAGGGCCACCCGACCTGAAGGCGCCGGGTAGGTGGTGGCCAGATTCGGTTCGACATTGATGAAGTCGCGAACCCTCGTGTAGAACGGAGCCACTTTCAGCTGCCAGTCCTGCCGGGCGCTGTCGTGCCAATCGGCGGAGGCCCGGAAGGTATGGGCAACCTCCGGCTTGAGGTCGAGGTTGCCCACATAGGCATTGAGGTCGCCGAACCAGGAGATCATCGCGCCCGCCATGCCCGCCTCGTTCGACCACGCATAACGCTCATAGAGGTTCGGGGAGCGGGTCTTCTGGGCCGCGCCGAACTCATAGGCGCTGGTGGCATCCGGCTCGTAGCGGGACACAGCCGTGAGGTCCAGGTTCGTGTCGTTGCGCTTGTGGTCCCGGGCATTGAAGGCATCGGCATCGACCTGGTAGATGGAGCCATCCGGGGCCATCCCCATCAGATCCATCGTGCTGTAGTAGCCCTGCACGGCCCCGGTGTCCATGGCCACATGCTCGACCCGCGCCCCCAACTGCGTGCTCCAGGCACCGAAGCGGGCCTCCCACTCGCCAAAGACGGCCAGACGCTCCCGCTTGCCCCCATGGATGTTCCAGAAGGTATTGGGGCCCATCATCCCCTCCATCCCGGCAACCGGCGGCCACCAGTCGTCCAGGGTGTAGCGATGGTATTCCTGGCCGAGGCGGATGACATCCTTCGGCGACAACCGGACGTTGGCCTGCAGCGAGTAGCCAGCGTCTATGCCCTCGGTGTCCATGGGCATGACGTAGGGCATCCCATTGGTCAGCACGCCGAGATTGGCCTTGTCGGTGAGCATGTCCATCTTGTGGCGCACCCGCTGCCGGAAGGCGCGGGCCTCGAACTGGCCCCAGGCGAAATCGCCGAGGTAGCGCGCATTCAGAGACACGCTCTTGTTGCTGGTCATGTCCATGAACTGGTTCGCGTAGCCCTGGTAGGGGATGTCCTGAGCGCCCACATCCAGACTCAACAGGTGCTGGCCGAACCGCGTGGCGAGCGTCACCTGGTGGTTCACGGCCTTGTATTCCGTGGACCGCACCAGCTCGCCGCTGCCATCCTTGTAGTCACCGGCTTTCACCGTGGAGCCCACGTAGGCGATGCTCAGGCTGTCGCTGGCGAAGCTGCCGCGGGCGTTGGCCCCGGCGACGTTCCCGTTGCTGCGGAAGAAGGCCGAGAGCCGGCCGGAGGCAAGGGAGCCGGAGCCCGGCTCCGCGAAGACCGGATCGGCAGACCGGAGGACGATGGTGCCGCCGATGCTGTCCCCGCCCACGCTCACAGGGGCGATGCCCGCAAACACACTGACGCTGGCCACGGCCCCTGGATCCAGATAGGAAAGGGCCGGGTTCATGTGGTTGGGACAAGAGGAGGTGATGCTGAGGCCATCCACCAGGAGCCGCAGCCGATCATCGGCCAGCCCGTCGATCACGGGCAGGCTGGACACGCCGCCACCCGCGTAGAAGCTGAGGCCCGGGAGCCCCTCCAGCAGCCGCGCGCTGTCGCTGGTCGCGGTGCGCTGGGTCGCCAGGCTCTCCCCGGAAACCACGGCGCCGTCCAGCATGGAGGCCGCCTCCGGACGGCCCGTCACCACCACCGTGGCCCCCGCGACGGCCTGCACCCGCACGGCCTTGTCCCCGGTGAATTCATAGGTGAGGCCGGTGCCCTTCAGCGCGAGGGCCAACGCTTCCGGGAGGCTGTGCCGTCCCACCACGCCAGGGCTTTGCAATCCCTGCACCGCCTCCCTCGGAAAAGCCAACTGCAGTCCCGTCTGCTTGGCCAGCGCGGCCAGGATCTGGCTGACGGGCTGGGGGGGGAGGCTGAAGTCGAAGCTGGGCTCCTGGGCCACGAGAGCAGCCGCGATGAAGCTGGTGACCAGAGCGATGCGGACATGGGACATGGAACCTCCAAACCAGCCCCGGCAACCGCAGGCTCCCTGGCCGGGAGTGGGCGGAGCTTCAGGGCGGGGGTGCCCTTCATATTGTGGTCAAAGGTTCCCGTCATTCCTGCGTCAAATTGACGCAGTCGCGTCTTGCAGAGCACCCTTCCGCCAACCTTGGCGCGGGCTCCGGCCAAGATTGGCCGGAAGGCGTGGCCCGGAATCAAGAAGACCGAAGCACTTTCCGGACACCGAGCCTCTTCCGAATGGCCCAAGTCTGGCCCTAGCGATGACAGGCGGAGCAGTGCTCGGGGCCCCGGAGAATGGGGCTCTTGGGCGGGAGGGCGGCCTTTGGATTCCGATGGCAGCTCAGGCAATCGCCCATGCGCATCCCGAGCTGCCGGGAGAGCACGGTCATCTCTTGAACCTCGCCATGACAGGACTGGCAGGCGATCCCCGCGTTCACATGGGGGCGATGGTCGAAGAACACATGGTCCGGCAGTTCGTGAACCCGCTTCCATGGAATGGGCTGGTTGAGCTCGAGGGCCTTTGCCAAAGCCTGAATCACCGGTCGGTCCGTCTTGGTGACGCGGTGGCAGCCCATGCAAGTGGCCACATCCGGCACTCCGGCGACCCTCGACCGATCCGCACCCGCGTGGCAGTAGAGACAGGGGATTTTCATGGTTCCCGCATGGAGCTTGTGGCTGAACGGAAGAGGCTGCTCAGGTTCGTACCCCTTCACGAATCGACTCGGCTGGGTGAACCAGCCCACGGTCAGCACCGTTCCCAGCAGCGCCACCATCCCGAGGGGCAGGACGAAGCGGAACAGGCGGTCCATGTGGTTCATGCATGCCTCCAAATCAGGTGATGTCGAAACGAATCGGGCACTTCTCCACCCGGAACGGACGCCGACGGGCACGTTTGGTAAGCGTCCCCCTTGTCTGAGTCCGGCCCCACCTTAGCGGCCAGAGGCTCCCGCCTTGGATGCGCGGGCCTTGGCCCCCTCTTCCAGCATGTACGCGGCCACCTTCGCGAGGGTTTCCTCCCCGAGGTGTCCCATGGAGGGCATCGCAGAGAATTGCGGCCGCTTCTTGCCGGGGGCCTTGGCCCAGGTCACGATTCCCGCCGGATTGTCCTGGTAGATCTGGGCGATCTCCATGAGCGACGGGGCGGTGAGGGAGGCATCCGGAACATGACAGACGCCGCAGGTCTGGCGGAAGAGTTGGCGTCCCGTGGCCGGTGCCGTCAGGGCCTCACCCGCGCCCTTTCCTGCCCTGATGCTGAATTGGGTGGCCATCTCGATGGCACGGAAATCCACCGTCTTCTCGGCGATGGCCTGACGGTGCGGTTCGAGGGCCGCTTCGCGGAACAGGTGGCGTCCTTGGCCCATCCCGAGGGCCACGGCCGTGAAGAGCAGGCCGATGCCCGCGAACCACCGTCCGATGTCTGTGTCCGGAGCCTTGATCTCTTTCCACAGGAGGGTGAGCATCAGCCCCGCCAGGCTGGCCGCCCCGAGGATCCACGCCACGACAGTCCTGTCGAGGATGTGGAAGGGAAGGGTGAGCAGCACGAGGGGACCGAAGGCGAACTGGACACAGGACACCCAGAAAGCCCACCGGTAGAAATGCCGTCGCAATTCGGCCCGACCAAACTCGGGGAGCAGGGCCTCCACCGGAAAGCCGGGTCGGCCAAACCACCCGGCCAGGAAAAGGCCTGAGACGGCCAGCGAGGCTGCGAGAAAGTGGAAATAGCGCGGGAAGACGTTGCCGAACTGCAGCGCCGAGAAGAACCCACCCACCTGGGACCACACGCTGGGGTACAGCATCGTGTTGACCTGCACCAGGAAGAGCAGCGGGATGAAGAGGAGGAGGGCCGCGCTGGCGCCCCCGATGGCGGCGTGGCGCCACTTGCGGGGTCCCGTCCAGGTATCCCAGGTGAACTTGTGCAGGTAAGCCAACAGGAATGCCAGGGAGACCAGCGGGATGAGCAGGACCCAGGCATGGCCCGTGAGCGCGTTCGCCGAGTACCAGTGCGTGGTGTACAGCAGGTTGATCACAAGCAGCGGCCCGATGCCAAGGACCACCGCCAGGCTTTTGTTGACCGTCACCGTCGCCGCAATGCGCTCCGCCAGCCGGTCGAAGCGCGGGTGCCAGAATCCCACGACCTCACAGATGAAGGTCAGGAGGGATCCGCCCACCATGAGGTTCACGAAGAGGATGTGGAGCAGGAAGAGGGGCACGATCAGCACCCTGAGCGCCACGATCGGGACCGGGAGGGGCAGGTCGAGGTCGTGGGGTATCGGTACATCCCCGGGTGACAGCAACGATAGGAGAAAAGGCTGAGAGGGAAGGAGGGAATGCAACGTCATCACTTCGTGTCCGGGCCCGGCTGAAGGCTCTTGAGATACACGGCGAGGGCATGGGCCTCGGCCGCATTGCCAGGGAAAGGCGGCATGTAGGTTCGTGTGAGGTGCATGCCCTGGATGAAGTCGGTGAGGGCTTCCTCATCCCAGGGCCTCGTTCCCTGGATGCGCTGAAAGTGCGCCACGACGCCATTGACGCCCCGCGTGGTGTGGCATCGTGAGCAGGCCAGCATGAAGACATCTTTTCCGGCGGTGGCGGCATTGCTGGCCGTGGCTTCCTTGACGGTCGCATACGTGGCGTAGGGGAGCATGCCATCGCGCTGGTAGACCGGCAGGGCGGATACCCTCACGCCATTCGCGTACATGTAGTCGGCGATCACATAGGGTTTCCGGATGAACTCCCTCACCCGTTCAAAGTGGCTGAGGAGCCAGCTGGAAAGGATGAAGGGCACCACCAGGGCCCAGGCGGGCAGCCAGCGTGGCCGCGAGGCGCCCAGAAGGGCGAACAGGCCGATGACCAGCACGGTGAGGCCGAGGATGCCCAGAAAGGCGCGGTGCCAGTGGCTGAACGCCTGGGTGAGCAGCGCCACGTGCGCATGGGCTTGCATGGCCGCAGGCACCTGCTTCCAGTACCAGAGCGATGCCAAGCCACAGAGGGGCAGCCACGCCAGCGTCCATCGCGCCGTGAGCCGCGTGGCGTCGCTTCGAATGGGATCTTCCCGACGCGTCACGAAGAAAAGGCAGAACCAGACGAAGAGGCCGGCCGTGGTCATCGCAAAGGTGGTCCGGAAGGCCAGCTGCGGAAGGTAGAGCGGGTTGAAGACCGCCGAAAGGAAATCCTGCCCTTCCTTCCACGCACCGCTGTTCATCATGAAGCCCAGGATCGCCACGATGAGCGCCATGGTCAGCCAGGAGAACAGGCTCAAGGCTGCGCCGAGGGCCACGTGCAAGCGCTTGAGCCTCGGGGATGCAAAGCGTTTCCAGGTGAGGTAGTAGGCCATGATGAGGCCGACTTCGGTGATGAAGACCAACCACTCCGTGAACCAGGCCCAGAAGAAGACCCTGAGCAGGCTCCCAATCGCCGCCGGGGCCACCAGGGCGGTGGTGAGCCAGATCCCGACCCCCGTCAGCGCGCCAACGGTGGTCGTGATGATGAAGACAACCCTCGCCACCCGGTAGGCCAGGCCATCCCAGGCGGGTTCCGACCTTCGCAGGCCCTGCCATTCCAGCAGGGTGATGAGCGGATAGGCGCCCACCGCCAGGGGATGGTTGATCAGCACATGGAGGATGGCCGTCATGGCGACGAGCAACCTGTTGCCGAGGAAATCGAGGTGGAAAATCGGAAAGTCCATTCCCTCAATCTAGCTTTAGATTTCCAGCGTTCCCATGCGACAAGATGTCGCTGATGCCCCAGACCATTTTCACGAGCCTGCGGAAGCGCTGCCTAACCCGCCCCTGGAAGACCTAACGGGAGGGCCGCCTTCGGGCCGCCTTCCGCTGCAGGCTGCGGCGGTGCATGCCCAGGCGGCGCGCCGCCTCCGACAGGTTGCCGTCGCAGTCCTGAAGCACCCGTTGGATGTGCTCCCACTCCACCCGGGCCAGGGAGGGCGTCTCCAAATCCGGGCTGGTCTCGGATACGGGCCGCTCCGGCGAAAAGGCAGCGAGGATGTCATCGACATCGGCGGGCTTGGTCAGGTAGTTCACGGCGCCCAGGCGCACCGCCTCCAGAGCCGTGGCGATGCTGCCATAGCCCGTGAGCATGAGCACCTTGGTGGTGGGGTCGATGGCCATGAGGCGGCGCAGCAGGTCGAGGCCCGACTCGCCGGGCATGCGGAGATCCAGCACCGCGTATTCAGGGCTGTCGGCATCGGCCAGGGCCACGGCGGCTTCGGCATCCTCGGCGGTCCGCACCTCGAAGCCTCGCGCGGCGATGGCCTTGGCGAGCCGCTCGCGGTAGGTGGCGTCGTCGTCCACCAGCAGGAGGGAGGGCAGCGCCTCAGCCATGAGCCACCTGCGGCCAGGTCAGCTGCACCCGGGTGCCACGCCCAGGCTGGGAGTCCACGCAGAGCTCCCCGCCCAGCTGCTCGGCGAAGGTGCGCGCCAGGAAGAGGCCCAGACCCATGCCAGAACCAGTGGGCTTGGTGCTGAAAAAGGGCTCACCCACCCGGGCCAGCACCTCCGGCGTCATGCCGATGCCCTCGTCGGCCACGCCCAGGGTCCAGGATCCGCCTTCAAGCCGGGCCGACACCTGGACCTTGCCGGGTCGGGCCGTGGCCTCGAGCGCATTCGACACCAGGGCCCTCAAGGTGCGGGCCAGCCCCTTCCGTGGCAGCGTCCCGCCGGGACTGGAAGGCCAGTGAAAGGTCAAGCGATCCCGGTCCTCCGCGCCCAGTCCCTCCAGCAGGTCGGCCTCCAGGTCCGCCCAATCGAGGGATTGGAAGGGCTCGCCTTGGGTGGTACCCGTGGGACCCGCCATCTGATCGAGGATGCGGCGGCACCGGCCCACCTCCTCGCGGATCAGGGCTGCGTCCAGGGCCAGGCTGGAGCCCTGTAGGCCCATGGCCTCCGTGCTGCGAAGCAGTTCCTTGGCGGCGATGGCGATGGTACCCAGCGGCGTGCCCAGCTCGTGAGCGACTCCCGCGGCCAGAGTGGTGAGGGCCGCGAGCCGCGCCTGGCGCGCCGTGAGGTCGCGCAGGGCCGCCAACTCCTCGTCCCGTTGGCGCAGCGCCTCGGTGATCAGGCCCACGAAGGCCGCAATGAGGGCGGCGCTTATGGCGAAGGCCACCCACATACCCACCAGATGGAGCGAGATGCCATCGCCACCACCGTGATCCATGTGGCTCAGCGAGTGGATGTGCACGTTCCACACGAAGAGGATGCCGAAGCCCGCCAGGGACAGCGCCCCCAGGGACCAGGCCCAGAGACCGCGCATGACCACGGCGGCGAGGGTGATGTGCACCAGGTAGATGGCCGTGAAGGGATTCGCCGCGCCACCGCTGCCGTAGAGCAGGCCCGTCAGCAGAAGCACGTCCAGGCCCAGGATCAGGCCTGGCAGAGCAGGCTGCACCGGCTCGGGTTGGCGCAGCCGGGCCATGAGCGCCAGGTTGCTGAGAGCGCCGAAGGCCACCAGGCAGAGCAGCGGCCAGGCGGTCAGTTCGTCCGGGAGCAACCGCTTGGCCACGAGGATGGCCAAGCCCTGCCCCAGCGCCGTGATCCAGCGCAGACGCACAAGCCAAGTGAGGGAGAGGCCGAAGCCGCGAGGGGTCATGGTCGTGCCATTATCCATGGAACCCCTCCACCCGAGGTTCAGCGGCCAAAGGTGAATGAGGCCTTCAGCCAGGCCATGCGGCCTGGCTCGTTCACCCGCAGGGACTGCACCACGTAGCCTGGCAGGACGCTGGTGCCCCGGCTGATGTGTTCGGCGTAGAGGCGGTTGAACAGGTTGTCCACCCCGGCGCTGACCAGCCAGCCATGGGCGGGCTTCCAGCCGCCGTGGAAGGAGACGATGCCGAAGCCCCCCGTGGCGCCCAGATCCTGACCCACGATGTTGCCCTGGTTGAGGGCGAAGCGATCCTGGCGCGCCACCCCGCGGAGCAGCAGGCCGACGGACCAGGCGTCTACTTCATATCCCAGCCCCAGACGGGCCTCCAGGGGCGCGATCTGGGCCAGGGGCTTGGCATCGGTGTCGTTCTGGCCGTGGGTGTAGGCCAAGGTGGCGTCCACCTTCAGGAAGCCGGCCAGCTTCGTGGTGGCGCCGACCTCGCCGCCCCAGGTGGTGGCGTCCACGTTGCGCGTGACGGTGGTGAGCCGCGTGCCCATCATGCCCGCGGGCTTCGCCACATTGGATTCGATGAGGATGAAGTCGCCCACCTTGCCATAGAAGGCGGAGACAGAGGCCTGGACGGTGCCAGTCTGCTGGATCCATCCGATGTCCAGCTGCGTGGTGCGCTCGGGCCGGGTGTTGAAGGCGCTGACCCCCGTTCGACTCTCCTTCGTGATGGCCTCCCAGTAGTCAGGGAAGCGCTCGGCGTGGCCCACCCCTGCATACCAGGTACTCCCGATTCCCGCCTCGCGCTCGTACCGCAGGAAGCCGCTGGTGAGGGTTTCGTCTCGTTGCTGGTCGGCCGTGGGATTGGGCACCGTGGACATCATCGTGAGCGCCACGGTGGCGCGGGGATCCTCCGCGTGCCAGCGGTCGGCGCGCAGGCCGCCGACGAGGCGATCTTGGGTGGTGAAGGCGTGATTCACCTCGGCGAAGAGGCCCATGTTGCGGAAGCGGGCATCCGGAACCCTGGGCTTGGCCTCCTCGGGCATGGACCACTGCATCATGCTCATGCGGCCGGTGTGCTCGTTGGTCTGGGCATCGAAACCCAATTCCAGGAGGGTTGTGGAGGCCACCCGCAGGTCCGCCGCCAGGCGCCCGCCCTTGGTGGTGCGGTCGGGGTTCATGGCAGAGGGTTGCGAGGACATCATGGTCGGGGTGAAGGTCCTAACCGAGTAGTTGTCCATGATGTGGTCGGCGTAGTTGCGGTAGGCCTGGAATTCAACCTTCTCCACCAGGGTGGAGAGGTGGCGGAATTGGCCCTTGAGGCCCAGGTTCTCGCGCAGAAACTTGGCGCCATCCATGGTGCGATCCGCATATGCGGCCTCGCCGTTGCTGCGGGCGCCCGTGACCTCGAGGAGGGTGTTGTCGTTGGGGGTCCAGCCGAAGGCGGCGTTGGCGCTCCACCGCGTGTACTTCGAGTGGATGGACGTGCCCTTGCCGTCTTCGTAGTCGTCCGAGTGGGAGCGCGTACCGATGCCGCGCACATAGACATCGGAGGTGCCGACCCGGGCATCGAACACCTCGTCGTGCCGGCCGAAGCTGCCACCCATGAGGCTGGCGAAGCCTTCGAAGCCAGGCTGCTGGAAGCGCGCGTTGGAACGTTCAAAGCGCACGGTACCCGCGGAGTTGCCAGGGCCGTAGAGCACGGTCTGGGGGCCCTTCACCACGGTGATGCGGTCATAGGACTCGGGGAAAATGTAGGCGGTGGGGGGATCCATGCGCATACCGCACCCACCCAGGATCTGCTCCCCGTCCAGAAGCATGATGAGCCTGGAGCCCGCCATGCCCCGCAGTACAGGGTCGCCATCGGTGCCGCCCTTGCGGATCACCGAGAAGCCGGGAATGGTCTTCAGGTACTCGGCGCCGTCGTGGGCAGGAACGGGCTGGCGGGGCGCCTTCGCATCGAGCACCGTCACCAGGGGCTCCGTGGGCAGCGGCGCGGTCACTTCCACCACGGCGGCGGGTTCCGGCTTAGGGGCGGGCTTCTTGGCCGGATCATCCGCTTCGGCCGCCGCCACGGGCAGGGCGCAGACCAGGGACAGGCGGATGCAGAGGCGCGACAGGATCATGGTTCCAGCTCCAGAGAACCAGTTGACCTTAACGTTTTCTATGCCCTAGGCCCCTGCGACAAAATGTCGCAGCCGTCCGTCCTCAGTGCCAGCCGCATCCCTCCTCGGCTCCAACCGGGCCGGTCGGCGGCCGGTGTGCCTGCCAGGCATCCAGGAAGGCGCGAATGCCCGCGGTCGCATCCAGCCCCAGGTCCACCTCCACCATCAGGGCGCGCAGCCACTGGGCCAGACGCTGGTTGGCGCGGCGTCGGCAGATCCAGGCCGACCGATTCGCTCGGCGCAGCAGGGCTTCCTCTTCACGAAACTGTTTCACCAGGTAGACCGCGAAAACGGCCAGGAAGTGGCGGTTGGTGCAGGAATCGCCGGAGGGGCCCGGTCCGGCCAACCAGGCCGCTGCCTCCAGGTCCAGCACCTGATCTTCCCAGCTGACCCCCGGATGCATGGGATTCCATCCTTTCTCTGCAATGGTGTGTGCCACGATTCCCCCGATCCCCTGCGTGCACTCGGTGCCGTGCGGTTGATCATAGGCATCGCCGGGAATCAGGGAATGCGACGAGATGTCGCAGGGCCTCCCACTCGATGCCCCGGAGCCAGGCTGCCATCCCTGGGCCGCCTGCCCCCGACAACGAAGGTTTAACGTCGCCGGGGCATCTCCTAACGCCGCCTTAACGGACATCATGGCCATTCTTTGAAGCCGGTTCGTTCAGCCGGCTTTTTGGAGTGGCCATGCCGCTGAGATGGTTCCTCTTCCTCCCTCCGGCCCTGGCCGTGGGCTGGTTCGGCACCCGGACCGCCCTGCACATCCGCTCCAGTCGTGGCAGCAGGGGTGATTCGTTCACCATGCTGGTCCTGTGCTGGAGCCCCCTGGTGGCTTGGATCCTGGCTTACCTGCTTTCGCTTTCCCGGAGCCTCTCATGAGTTCGACCCTACTGATCGCAACCCTGCTGGCCCTGGGCCTGCTTGGCTACCTCACCTTTGCCTTGCTCAAGCCGGAGAAGTTCCAATGAGCCATGCCTGGATCCAGAACCTCCTCTTCCTCGCCCTGCTGCTGGGCATCGCCCTCCCGCTTGGGCCCTTCATCGCGAAGGTCATGGAGGGGGAGCGCACCTTCCTCCACCCGGTGTTCGGCCCCGTAGAAAGGGTGTTGTATCGCCTTATGGGCATCACGGGCCAAGAGGACATGGGGTGGAAAACCTATGCCTGGGCCATCGCCTTCTTCAACCTGCTGGGCTTTGCGGCGGTCTTCGCCCTGCAAAAGGCTCAGGGCGTCCTGCCCCTGAATCCGGAAGCCATGGGCAAACTGCCCACGGATTTGTCCATCAACACCGCGGTCAGCTTCATCACCAACACCAACTGGCAGGCCTACGGCGGTGAAAGCACCATGAGCTACCTGACCCAGATGCTGGGCCTCACGGTGCAGAACTTCCTGTCCGCCGCCACGGGCATCGCTGTGCTGGTGGCCCTCATCCGGGGGCTGGTCCGGCGCACGGCCAACGGCATCGGCAATGCCTGGGCCGACCTGATCCGCAGCACCCTGTACGTGCTGCTGCCTCTCAGCGCCGTCATTGCCCTGCTGCTGGTATCGCAGGGCGCGATCCAGAACCTGTCGGCCTATGTCCACACCGCCTCCGGACAACTCATCGCCATGGGCCCCGTGGCCTCCCAGGTGGCCATCAAGATGCTGGGCACCAATGGCGGCGGCTTCTTCAACGCGAACTCGGCCCATCCCTTTGAAAACCCCACGGCCCTCAGCAACCTCATTCACATGCTGGCCATCTTTGCCATTCCTGCGGCCCTCTGCCTCACCTTCGGCAAGATGGTGAAAGATCGCCGTCAGGGCTGGGCCGTGCTGGCCGCCATGACAGTGATCTTCGTGATGGCCCTATCCGTCACCACATGGGCCGAGGCCAAAGGCAATGCCGGCCTGAAAAGCCTTCCCGTGGATCAGGTCGCCACCCTGCAACAGGGCGGCGGCAACATGGAAGGCAAGGAAGTCCGCTTCGGCACTGGTGCCACCAGCCTCTTCGCCACCATCACCACTTCGGCTTCCTGCGGTGCCGTCAACGGCATGCACGACTCCTTCACCCCTCTGGGTGGGCTCGTACCCTTGTGGCTCATCCAGCTGGGCGAAGTGGTATTCGGCGGTGTGGGCTCAGGGCTCTACGGCATGCTGCTCTTTGCCCTCGTCGGCGTCTTCATCGGCGGCCTCATGGTGGGGCGCACGCCGGAGTACCTGGGCAAGAAGATCGAGGCCTTCGAGATGAAGATGGCCTCCATCGCCATCCTGCTGCCCTCGGCGGCCATCCTCATCGGCACCGCGGCCGCCGTGCTCTCCGCCACGGCCTCGGCCTCGGTCTCTAATCCGGGCCCCCACGGCTTCACCCAGATCCTGTACGCCTTCAGCAGCTGCGCCCAGAACAACGGCAGCGCCTTCGGCGGCCTCAATGTGAACATCCCCTTCTACAACTACGGCCTGGCCCTGGCCATGCTGGTGGGCCGCTTCGGCGTCATCTTCCCCGTGCTGGCCATCGCGGGTTCCCTGGGCCGCAAGAAGCACACACCTGAAGGCCTGGGCACCCTGCCCACGCACACCCCGCTCTTCGTGGCGGTTCTGGTGGGCGTGGTCCTGCTGGTGGGCGCCCTCACCTATCTGCCCGCCCTTGCCCTGGGACCCATCGCCGAACAATTGGCCCTGCGCTGAGGTGGACCATGCCCGCTTCGCTGTCTTGCCCTGAAACAGACCTCCAGCCCGCGGAGGGTCATCCCAACCTTCGCCATCCCTGGGCCCGCCTGCTCGTGGTCATGGCTGTACCAGTCCTGCTGCTTCTCCTCGGAATATCCCTCACCCGCTAGCTCACACGCTCCTTCAGCGAGGCCATTCATGGTTTCCCATTCCAGGCAGGATGCCCAAGCCCGCCCCCTTTTCGAACCCAATATCGTGCGCCGCGCGGTGCTCGATTCCTTCCGGAAGCTGAGCCCGCTGCACCAGCTTCGCAACCCCGTGATGTTCACCGTGTGGATCTGCAGCGCCTTCACCACGGGCCTGTGGATCCAGGCCCAGATCAATAGTGGGGGTGGTCACGGGGAAGGCCGACCCACCTTCATCCTGGCCATCTCGCTCTGGCTGTGGTTCACCCTGCTCTTCGCCAATTTCGCCGAGGCCATGGCCGAAGGCAGAGGCAAGGCTCAGGCGGATTCGCTGCGAAAATCCAAGCGGGATGTGAAAGCCAAGCGGCTCGTCGGCACCGACCGTCTGGGGGCCCATCAGGTGGTGGATGCCCCGGATCTGCGCATCAACGACCTCGTGCTGGTCGAGGCAGGCGAAACCATTCCCGGTGATGGCGAGGTGGTGGAAGGCGTGGCCTCCGTCAACGAAAGCGCCATCACCGGCGAAAGCGCGCCCGTCATCCGCGAGAGTGGTGGCGATCGCTCCGCCGTCACGGGTGGCACCCTGGTGCTGTCCGACTGGCTGGTCATCCGCATTTCATCCAACCCCGGGGAGAGTTTCCTGGATCGCATGATCGCCATGGTGGAGGGTGCCAAGCGCCAGAAGACGCCCAACGAGATCGCCCTGGACATCCTCCTGGCGGGGCTCACCATCGTCTTCCTCCTGGCCACGGCCACCCTGCTGCCCTTCTCCATCTTTGCCACCAAGGCCGCGGGCCAGGGACTTCCCGTCAGCCTCACGGTGCTCGTCTCGCTGCTGGTCTGCCTCATCCCCACCACCATCGGCGGGCTGCTGAGTGCCATCGGCATCGCGGGCATGGATCGCATGATCCAGGCCAACGTCATCGCCACCTCGGGCCGCGCCGTGGAAGCCGCAGGCGATGTGGATGTGCTGCTGCTGGACAAGACCGGCACCATCACCCTGGGCAACCGCCAGGCCGTGGCCTTCGTACCGGCCGAGGGCATCGACCTCCAGCTGCTCGCCGACGCCGCCCAGCTCTCCTCCCTCTCCGACGAGACCCCCGAAGGCCGCAGCATCGTGGTTCTGGCCAAGGAACAGTACGGGCTCCGTGAGCGGGATCTGCATGCCCTGGATGCCCACTTCGTGCCGTTTACCGCCCAGACCCGCATGAGCGGCGTGAATCTGGGAGACCGTCAGATCCGCAAGGGCGCGGCCTCTGCCATCGAGGATTACGTTCAATCCAGGGGCGGGAAGTTCCCCGATGACCTGCGCCGCACCGTGGATCAGATCGCCATGGCCGGGGGCACGCCGCTGGTGGTGGCCGAGGGTTCCCAGGCACTGGGCGTCATTCAACTCAAAGACATCGTGAAGGGCGGCATCAAGGAACGCTTCGCCGAGCTGCGCGGCATGGGCATCAAGACCGTGATGATCACCGGCGACAACCCGCTCACCGCCGCTGCCATCGCCGCCGAAGCGGGCGTGGATGATTTCCTCGCCCAGGCCACGCCCGAGGCGAAGCTCAAGCTCATCCGCGAGTACCAGGCCGGCGGCCGTCTCGTGGCCATGACCGGCGATGGCACCAATGACGCGCCCGCCCTGGCCCAGGCCGATGTGGCCGTGGCCATGAACAGCGGCACCCAGGCGGCCAAGGAGGCCGGGAACATGGTGGATCTGGATTCCAATCCCACCAAGCTCATCGAGATCGTGGAGATCGGCAAGCAGATGCTCATGACCCGCGGTTCGCTGACCACCTTCAGCATCGCCAACGACGTGGCCAAATACTTCGCCATCCTGCCCGCCGCCTTCGTGGCCACCTACCCCGCCCTGGGGGCACTCAACATCATGGGCCTGCACAGCCCCGAAAGCGCCATCCTGTCGGCTGTGATCTTCAACGCGCTGATCATCGTGGTGCTCATCCCGTTGGCCCTGCGCGGCGTCAAATACAGGGCCGTCGGGGCCGCCCAATTGCTCCAACGCAACCTGCTGCTCTACGGCGCGGGCGGCTTGGTGGTGCCCTTCATTGGCATCAAGCTCATCGACTGGCTGCTCGTCGCCCTGCATCTCGCCGCCTAAGGAAATCCCATGAACCTGCAACTCCGTCCTGCCCTCGTGTCCTTCATCGCCCTCAGCGTCATCACGGGCCTCGCCTACCCATTCGTCATCACGGGCTTCTCCAGGGTGCTGTTCCCGCATAAGGCGGCGGGCAGCCTGATCCGGGCCGACGGCAAGGTGATCGGTTCCGAGCTCATCGGCCAATCCTTCACCTCACCCAAAGACTTCTGGGGTCGCCCCTCGGCCACGGTGGATGCCAACGGCAAGCCCCTGCCCTTCAACGGCGCCAACAGCGGTGGCTCGAACCTGGCCCCCAGCAATCCCGATCTGAAGAAGGCCGTGGATGAACGCATCGCCGCCCTGCGCGCCGCCGATCCCGAGGCCACCGGCCCCGTTCCGGTCGACCTGGTAACCGCCTCGGCCAGCGGTCTGGACCCTCACATCAGCCCCGCCGCCGCCGCCTACCAGGTGCATCGCGTGGCCAAGGCCCGCGGCCTGGATGAAGCCAAGGTTCGCGATGTCGTGGCGGCGAACACCGAAGGCGCCCAGCTGGGCGTTCTGGGCGATGCCCGCGTGAACGTGCTGAAGCTCAACCTGGCTCTGGAGGCGCTCCCCCGATAGCCAGGACTTCGTCCATCCACAATTGGAACCGCACAAACCGAGGCCCCTGATTCCAGGGGCCTCGGTTTGTGACAGAAGAACTGATCCAGGCGAGGGGCCCCGGAGGGCCCTAAAACTTCACCAACATGGCCAGGGTAAGGCGGCTTTCCGTCTTACGCAGGTCCGGCGCCCAGCCGGCCACCACGGAGCCGGGCGCACCCTGGTTGCCACCCGGAGGTGTCACGCCTCCAGGGCCCGCAAAGTAAGGCACGTTGGCCCCGCGGCGATTGAACTCGCTGCGCATGGTGAGGAACTGGCTGGGCATGTAATCGTAGGTGATGGAGTAGTCCCAGGAATGCCACTTGTCGCCGGGGTTCTCGGTGAAATAGGGTGTTCCTGAAGCCGCGGTGGCGCCATTGATGGGAGGCATGAGCACCAGGTACCGGCCAGGATTGGTGATCTCGCCGCCACCGATGGTGATGGCGTGCCGTTCCTCCGCGAACCACACGCGGTGATAGGCCATCCAGCCGGTGAAATTCTGCTTGGGGCTGGCGGGGTCGTTACCACTCCGGCTTACCCCGCCGCCCTGCTCATCCCCCAGGTCGAAGGTGAAGGTGAAGGCCGCCTTGGAGATGAAGGCACCGGGGTGATCGTAGTACTTCACCTGGATGCTGTCATCCGTGTGGCGGCGGGTGCGCTTCTGATTGCCCAGCGCATCAGCCCCTAGGATGTAGTTGTTCGAGATGACATTGATGTTGCCGTTGGGCCGCCAATTGAAGGACGCACCCACGCCTGGCGTGTTGTTGAACATGGCGTAGGACTGCCAGCCATTGGTGAGCCACAGTTCCACCTTCAGCTTGTCGCTGGGGAACACCTGCAGGCGCAGGCCGTTGAAGAACCAAGGCGTGTTCGACGACACGTAGGAGGGCTGGTAGGCCCAGTTGTCGAAATTGTAGAAGCTGGCCAGGCCGATGTAGGACATGAAGATGCCGGCGTCGAGATTGACGCCGTTCATGACATCCCAGTGGTAGCCGCCGTAGGCCTCGGAGATGTAGCGGTAGGCGTTGTCCGTCTGCCACTGGCCCCGCGAGGGGCTCGCATCGTTGCGCGGCGTCATGGTGGACAGCATTCCAAACTGGGTCATGAGGCGGCCGCGCACGTTGTCCCAGTGGAAGTCGCCCCCGATGCCCAGCTGCTGAACGGTCACTTCATTGGTGCGGCCCAATTCGCTGGAGCCAACCAGTGTGTGGTCCTGCGGGTGATTGAAGTCGTACACCATGTTCACATCGGCACGGAATTCACCCGTGAATGCCTTGGTGTCGAGGACCGAATCCTTGGTGCGCGGGTTGCCATTGAGCCAGGTGAAATCGGCGAAGGCAAAGGGCTCCGCGGCCTTCACGGGCGCGGCCTGGGGTGCGGTGGCAGCGGCTGTAGCCGTAGGCCCTGTGGGAGTTTGCGCCAGGCCTGGCAGCCCGACGAGCAGGAGAAGCAGGAGGGGGTGTTTCATCAGAGCTCCAAGAATCCGGCGAGCATTCGCCAGCCAGACAGAATCGCCAAGGCGTGCGTTAGGACGGCGCTAATACCAAGCCCCTTCCCGTTAAGAAATCATTGCGAGTCCCGCCGCCCGCCCACTTCTGCGGAGGACCTTCACGCGTTTTTAACGTGGACAGGCCCCATCCCAACACGGCCTTAACGCCCGTTCGCCAATGCTGACGTATGCGCTTCTCACCAAAACGCCTCACCCCTCTTCTGCTGTCCACCCTGGTCTGGGCCGATGGGCCGACAGATCTTCGTGCCAGCCTGCAACGCCTCCAAGGGGGCACACCCATCGACGTGGACCTGGCCTATTCGGTCCGGCAGGAACAAACCGCCTTCCTGAAATCTGCCGTTCGGGAGGATTCGCTGCGATTGCGGGTGCGTGAAGATGAATCCGGTCTGCATGTGGATTGGAAGCCTGCTTTCGCAGCACCCCCCCTCTCTGGATCCCGTGGTTCGACGCCGTCGGGCGAGGCCATGAAGGATCTCGACACCCACGTACTGGGCCAACTTCTCGATCAAGCCCGCGCGCTATCCAGTCTGGTCGAAGGAGCACACTTCAAGGCCGAAGGCCGCGAAACCCGCCAGGGGCAGTCCCTCCGCGTGCTGACCTACGTCTGCAAGCCGGTGATTCTCCCTCAGTTCCAAGGCCGGATCTCGCAGGCTGAGGCCAGCCTGAAAATCTGGATTGGCGAAGACGGCGCGCCCTTGGCCATGGACGCCCTGCTCGATTACACCGGAAAGCACAGCCGACTCTATGGCCGCATCCACGGCCGGAACCTCGTCACGACCACGTTCAAGGTCCTGGGCCAGCGCTTGGTGGTGGCCTCCCGCACCTCGGAGGATTTCATCTATGACTACGGCGACAAGGTAAAGAAACAAACAACCCTGCTCTTGGCCGCGAAGGAGTGATTCCCGTGAGTCCGGATTCCTCCAGCCGGTCGGGCGGGCTACTCGACCGTCGGCTCCACATGGTACGGAATGGAGATGACGATGATCTTGGGCATGAGCAGCAGAGTGCCCTTGATGCGCCAGGCGGTCTGATTGTGCAGCAGGTTCGCCCACCAGTGGCCGGTGATGAATTCGGGCAGGATCACCGTGATGGTGTACTCCGGCTCCACGCGGCGCATGCGCTCCAGCTCGTCCACGATGGGTTCGACGATCTTCCGGTAAGGGCTGCGGATGGAGCGAAGGGGAATGCCTTCGCAGTAGCGCGGCCAATCGCTCCGCAGTTTCTCCAGCGCGGCGCTGTCGCGGCCATGCTCATCGGGGAAGTCCACCGTGAGGGCCTCCACCTCGCCGTGGTCGGCGATGACCTTCGCGTAGTTGAGGGCCTGCACCACACCCGCATGAATGCCCGAAACCAGCACCACCACGCGGTTGCGGCGGGGGCCGATGAAATCCACCCGGCTGGCGGCCAGAATGGATTTGATGCGGATGTAATGGCGGTGGATGTTGAAGAAGGTCATCACCATGATGGGCACCAGCACGATGACGATCCAGGCCCCGTGGGCGAAGCGCGTCACGGCGATCACCAGCATGACGATGAGGGTGGTCACCGCGCCCAGACCATTGATCAGCGCCTTCAGCTGCCAGCCCCGGCCCTTGAGCCTGAACCACCGCCGCACCATGCCGGTCTGGCTGATGGTGAAGCCCAGGAACACGCCCACCGCGTAGAGCGGCAGCAGATGGTCTTCCTTGGCTCCGAAGAGCAGCACCAGAAAACCCGCCGCCAGGGACAGGATGAAGATGCCGTTGGAGAAGACCAGCCGATCACCCTGGCTGGTGAACTGCCGGGGCAGGAAGCCATCCCGGGCGTGCAGCGCTGCCAATCGGGGGAAATCCGCGTAGGCGGTGTTCGCCGCCAGGGCCAGGATGGCCATGGTGAAGCCCGTGGTCGTCAGGTAGACCAGCTTGGGGAAACCATGCTCGGCGCCGCCCAGGATGATCCGGGTCAGCTGGGAGAGCAGCGTCTCGGGCGCATCGGGATGGTAGGTCAACCCGTAGTGGTTGGTGAGGTACGTGATGCCCAAGAACATGGAGCCCAGGATCACCACCATCCAGGTCATGGTCTTGGAGGCATTTCGCGAGACAGGTTCCTTGAAGGCCGTGACACCGTTGCTGATGGCCTCCACCCCGGTGAGCGCCGTACACCCAGCGCTGTAGGCCCGGGCCAGCAGCCACAGGGCCGCCAGCTTCGAGGTGCCCTCCATGTGGACCGCGGCCTGGTGGGCGACCACCACTTCATGACCCGTGGCCACATTCCAGAAGCCCTTCAGCAACAGGCCCACGATGCAGATGACGAAGCCATAGGTCGGCAGGGAGAAGACGAGGCCGCTTTCCTTCACGCCGCGCAGGTTCATGAGGGCGATGAAGGCGATGATCCCCTCGGCCAGGAAGACGCGGTGGGCTTCCAAGCCAGGGAAGGCGGACACAATGGCCGATACGCCCGCCGAAATGGACACGGCCACGGTGAGGATGTAATCGATGAGCAACGAAGCGCCCGCCGTTTGCGCAGCGACCTCACCCAGATTGTCCTTGGCCACCAGGTAGGCGCCACCCCCGCTGGGGTAGGCGTGGATGGTCTGCCGGTAGCTCACATTGAGCACCAGCAGCAGGGCCACAATGCCCAGCGCCACCCACCAGGACCAGCCCAGCACGCCCGCGCCGAAGATGGCGATGGCCGCCGTGAGGGGCGCCATGATTTCCTGGGTGCCATAGGCCACAGAGGACAGCGCATCCGAGCTGAAGACCGCCAGGGCGATGGGGTTGCTGATGCGGGTTTCATGGCTCTCCTCGTTGGAGAGACGCCGCCCCAGGAGGAATGATCGGTAATTGGGCATGGGCTGTGGAATCCTGGGCTGTGAGCTGGCTGGACATGGCCCAGTCAATGAGGTTGAACATGGCCCTGGTGGTTATTATCAACCCGAACCCGAGCCAACCTCATAGGGTGGCCGGAATAGGTGTTAAGAAAGCGTTAGGACTTCATCCAACTCCCTTGCGGGCCTTCAAATCAGACCAAGCTGCGCTAGGCTGGCGCGATGCGTGAACCCCGGCGCCCCGATCCCGAACCCTTGCTCCGTCAGGTGCAGGAGGAGGAAGCGCGAGCCAAGCGGGCCAAGCTGAAGGTCTTCTTCGGAGCCGCCCCCGGAGTCGGCAAGACCTTCGCGATGCTTTCCGAAGCCCAGGAGCGCCGGAAGGAAGGCTGCGACGTGCTGGTGGGCGTGGTGGAAACCCATGGCCGGAGCGAAACGGCAGCCCTCGTCCAGGAGCTGGAGATCCTGCCGCGCATCGACTTGGCCTACGCCGGCCAGTTCCTCCCCGAGTTCGATCTGGATGCGGCGTTGCGCCGCAGGCCCGCCCTGATCCTTATGGACGAACTGGCCCATTCCAACGTCATGGGTTCCCGGCACGCCAAGCGCTGGCAGGATGTCCTCGAATTGCTCGATGCGGGCATTGATGTCTACACCACCCTGAACGTGCAGCACCTGGAAAGCCTCAAGGATGTGGTGGCCCAGATCACGGGCGTCCTGGTGCGCGAGAACGTGCCGGACACGGTGCTGGAGCGGGCCGACGAAGTGGAGCTGGTCGACCTCCCCCCGGATGACCTGCTGGTGCGCCTGCGCGAAGGCAAGGTGTACATGCCTGAACAGGCCCGCCACGCGCAGGAGCACTTCTTCCGCAAGGGCAATCTACTGGCTCTGCGCGAGCTGGCCCTGCGCCACACCGCCGAAAGCGTTGACGCCCAGATGCGGCGTTACATGGCGTCTGAAGGCATCCACAAGACCTGGGCTGCCGGCGACCGGTTGCTGGTCTGCGTGAGCCCTGGCGAGTTGTCGGAGCGGCTCATTCGCGGTACCCGGCGCATGGCCAGTTCCCTGGGCGCTCCCTGGATGGCCTTATACGTGGAATCCCGACAGCACCTGCGCTTCACGGAGGAGGACCGGGCGCGCATCGAACACAATCTGCGGCTGGCCGAAAAGCTGGGCGCGGAGACCGCCGTCATCGAAGGGGCAGGGACGTTGGAGGAGGATATCCTCACCTTCGCCCGGGACCGGAACATCACCAAGATTGTCGTGGGCAAACCCTCGCGGCCACGCTGGATGGAGCTGCTGCTGGGCTCCACCGTGGATGACCTGATCCGGCACAGCGGCGACATCGATGTCTACGTCATCAGCGGCGAACCGGGCCGCGAGCCTGCGGCGCCCCTGCTGCGGCGCAACATCACCAGCCCCGCGCGCAACTACCTGCTGAGCGGCCTGGTGGTGGTCCTGGCCAGCGGCACGGCTGGCCTCGTATTCCGTCGCACCGAGCTGGCTGACATTGTCATGGTCTACCTGCTGGGCATCCTGGTCGTGGCCACGCGGTTCGGCCGCGGCCCCTCCCTGCTGGCTTCGATCCTCAGCGTGGCGGCCCTGGATTTCCTCTTCATCCCCCCCTACCTCACGTTCAATGTGAGCGATTTCCGGCACGTGGGCACCTTCGCCGTGATGCTGCTCATGGGCGTGGTCATCGGCAACCTCACGGAGCGCATCCGCGCCCAGGCCCGCCTCGCCCGGGGCCGCGAGCAGCGCACCCACGCGCTCTACCGCCTGGGGCAGGAATTGGCGCGCAGCGCCGGTTCCGCCGCCCTGGTGGCATCGGCCATCCAGAATGTGACCACGCAGTTCCAAGGCCAGGGCGTGGTGCTGCAACCCGACGAGCACGGGCGCCTGCAGCGCCCCGACCACCCGCTGGCCTTCCCCCTCAACGATCAGGAGCTGGGCGTGGCCCAGTGGGTCTTCGACCATGCGGAGCCCGCAGGCCTGGGCACCCTCACCCTGCCCGGCGCCCGCGCCACCTACCTTCCTCTTAAGGGTACCGAAGGTGCCATCGGCGTGATGGGTGTGCTTCCCGAGGGCGCCCCGCGCTGGGCGGAGCCCGATCAACGGCAGCTGCTGGAGGCCTTCGCCAACCAGACAGCCCTGGCCCTGGAGCGGGCCCTGCTGGCCGAGCGGAGCGCGGTGGATCGCCGCCGGGCCGATGAGGAGCGACTGCGCAACGCGCTGCTGAGCTCCGTCTCCCACGACCTGCGCACCCCACTGGGCGTCATCACCGGCGCCGTAAGCACGGCCCTGGAAACCCCCGATCTGTCCGAACCGGCCCGCCGCGAGCTGCTGCAATCCGCCCAGGAGGAGGCCCAGCGCCTGCACCGCCTGGTCAGCAACCTGCTGGACATCACGCGCCTGGAATCCGGCTCACTGGACCTGCGCACCGAGTGGACACCGGTGGAGGAAGTGGTGGGCGCCGCCCTCAACCGCCGGGAGATGGCTGCGGAAGTCCACCGCGTGCGGGTCTCGCTGCCGGAGGATCTGCCCCTGGTGGCCATGGATGGCGTGCTCATGGAGCAGCTGCTGCTGAACCTCCTCGACAATGCCCTGAAGTACTCGCCCTCCGGCTCGCCGGTGGACATCAAGGCCTGGGCCGCCGGGAAGTCGCTGACGCTCTCCATCTCCGACCAGGGGCCCGGGATTCCAGCCGGTGAAGAAGACCGTATTTTTGAAAAACTCGCCCGGGGCCAGGCGGCCTCCAACCGCCCCGGCGCGGGCCTGGGCTTGGCCATCTGCAAGGGGATCGCCACAGCCCATGGCGGTCGCATCCAGGCCGTAAACCATCCGCAGGGCGGCGCGCAATTCCTGGTGACCCTGCCCCTGGGCACACCGCCCGACATGCCTGAGGAGGCGCCATGAGCAGCGCTGGGAGCAGCCCCGGCCCATTGATTTTGCTGGTGGAGGACGAGCCCCAGATGCGCCGCTTCCTGCGGGTGTCCCTGGAGGGCAGCGGCTACCGTTACCTGGAGGCAGCCAGCGGGCAGGAAGGACTCTCCCTGGCCACCCAGCATCGCCCTGATGCCATCCTGCTGGACCTGGGCCTGCCCGACATGGATGGCCTGGAGGTGGTGGCACGCCTGCGGGAGTGGTGCGCCACGCCCGTCATCGTCATTTCCGCCCGGGGCCAGGAATCCGACAAGGTGGATGCGCTGGATGCAGGCGCCGACGACTACCTCACCAAGCCCTTCGGCACCCGCGAGCTGCTGGCGCGGATCCGTGTGGCCCTGCGGCACGGCGGCCCGGAGGCCACCGCCGAACCCGTGTTCACGCTGGGCCGCTGGCGCGTGGATCTCGCCAAGCGCCAGGTGCTGGTGGACGGGCAGGAAGTCCACCTCACCCCTCTCGAATACAGCCTCTTCACCACCCTCATCCGCCACGCGGGCAAGGTGGTCACCCAGCGCCAGTTGCTGAAGGAGGTCTGGGGTGGCGCCGTCGGCGCCCAGCCGCTCTACCTCCGCGTCTACATGACCCAGCTGCGGCACAAGCTCGAAGAAGAACCCTCCAAACCCCGCTACCTGAAAACGGAGCCGGGCGTGGGGTACCGGCTCTACCTCGAGGACTAGGGCCCGTTCTCAAAGTGGGGTGTGGCCGCGCCAGAGGCGCCGTCCAGCCGCACCCCTGGCTGCGTTGGCGACCTCGAACGAGATCCCGCAGCGATGGCCCTTCCGCAGAGCGTGGCAATCCACGACGTCGCCTCAAGGCGGCTGCGGCAAAGTTCCACACCCATTCGCTTCAACCTTTTCTTTCTACTTCTGTCAGAGGACTTAAGACCTGGCATGGAGGCTGCTCTCCAAGCCCTCACACCCGCGGGAAACCTCCGAGCAAAGGCCATAACGAAGGACTGTTCCAGGACTGAAACACTCCCTGCGTCACGGCCCCCAGGCAGAGCTGAATCCGAAGAAGCGTTAAAAGCACCAGTGCCATCCGATTTCCACCTCCGGGGATTCCCCCCGCCTTTCAGGAGCCACCATGAACCGCCCCGCCCTCCACGCGGCCATCGTCTGCATCGCACTGGCCGCCCCCATGGCGGCACGCGCCGATCAGCCGGGCCACCACCCCGCCTACCTGCATGCGCTCACCGATCTGCGGCACGCGCGCGCCCATCTGGAGCGCCGGGGCGGCAACGCCGAAATGAAGTGGGATGAGAAAACGGCCATCCGCGAAGTGGATGCCGCGATCCGCGAAATCAAGGAGGCCTCCATCGACGACGGCAAGAACCTGAACGACCACCCACCCGTCGACGCGAAGCTTGACTACCGCGGCCAGCTCCACCGCGCCCTGGAGCTGCTGCGCAAGGCCGAGAAGGATTGCCGCGAGGAGGAGGATAACAACTTCGCCCGGGGCCTCCAGAAGCGCGCCATCCAGCACATCAAGGAAGCCATCCGGTTCACGGAAGAAGGCATCGCCAACTCCCACCGCTAGCCTGAGGTCGCCATGGCAAGCCAGGAACGAACCCGCCATCTGCAGCGCCTGCCCTGGCGACTTTGGGGCCTCATTGTGGCTTTCCTCCTCCTGGCTTCCTGGGCGGCCTTTGCCGCCGAAGCGCCGACTCGCCTCACCGCTGAGGATGCCCGGTGGCTGAACCGCATCACCTACGGCCTGGATGCCGCCACCGTTGAGCGGTATCGGCAGCTGGGCCGCAAGCGGTTTCTGGAAGAGCAACTGAAACCCAGCGGCCTGATCCTGCCAGCCGATGTGCGAGAAGTGCTCGATGCGCAGTCGCAAGCCCGGAAACCGCTGGTCGAGATGTTGATGGACGTCGACGCCGAAAACAAGCGCATCCAGTCGCTGACGGACGAAGAGGCGAAGCAATTGGCGCGGCAGGCCCAGAACCAGGCGGCCAATCAGATGGCCTCGGAGGCCGCGCGCCGCCACCTGCTGCGCGCCCTGTGGTCTCCCGCCCAGCTGCAGGAGCAGATGACCTGGTTCTGGCTCAACCACTTCAGCGTGTTTCAAGGCAAGGGCAACCTGCGTTGGACCGTGGGCGACTACGAGGAACGGGCCATCCGGCCCCACGCGCTGGGTCGCTTCCGCGACCTGGTCATGGCCACCCTCACCCATCCCGCCATGCTGGTCTACCTCGACAACGCCCAGAGCGCCGGTGGCAAGGTCAATGAGAATTACGCCCGAGAGCTGCTGGAGCTGCATACCCTCGGCGTCGACGGCGGCTACACCCAGCAGGACGTGCAGGAGCTGGCGCGGGTGCTGACGGGTGTGGGGGTGAACGTCGGCAAGCCCCGCAAGGTCCGACCCGAGTGGCAGGCCCTCTACCGCCAGGAGGGCGCCTTCGAGTTCCATCCAGGCCGCCACGATTTCGGCGACAAGGTGCTGCTGGGCACCCGCATTCAAGGTGCTGGCTTCGCCGAGGTGGAACGCGCCGTCGATCTGCTGGTAACCCACTCCTCCACCGCCCGGTTCGTGAGCCGCAAACTGGCGACCTACTGGCTGGGCGGACCGCCCCCTCCCGCTTTGGTGGACCAGCTGGCCCGCGAGTTCACGCGCACCCATGGCGACATTCCCTCCGTGCTGAGGGTGCTGCTCAGCTCCAAGACCTTCACGGACAGCTTGGGCAACGGCTTTCGAGATCCCATGCACTACGTGATGAGCACCCTCCGCTTCGCCTATGACGGCAAGCATCCCCTCAACATGAAACCCGTGGCCAACTGGCTCAATGCCCTTGGCGAGCCCCTCTACGGCCACGGAACGCCCGACGGCTACGCCCTGACGATGCAGGCCTGGAGCAGTCCCGGCCAGCTGGCCAAGCGCTTCGAGATCGCCCGTGCCATTGGCAATGGCTCTGCGGGCCTTTTCGATGGCGATGACGGCAAGCCCGGCCCGGTCACCGGCTTCCCGCAGCTGTCCTCGCGCCTCTACTTCGAGGTGGTGGAACCCCTGCTTTCCCCCGCCACGCGGAAGGCCCTGGACCACGCCGCCTCGCAGCAGGAATGGAACACCTTCCTGCTGGCTTCCCCCGAATCCATGGCCCGGTGAGGTTCCCATGCAGCGACGGCAGTTCCTCCTGGGCCTTGCCTCCACCGGCCTTGCGCTGAAGGGGATGCAACTCTTCGCCGCGCCCGCCGCCAGTCCCAAGGTCCTTGTGATCTTCCTGCGCGGCGGCTACGACTGCGCGAACGTGCTGGTGCCCTACGCCAGCTCCTTCTACTACGAAGCCCGTCCCACGCTGGCCCTGGCCAAGCCCGATGCGGCCGACGCCCAGTCCTGTGCAGCGCTCGATGGCACCTGGGGCCTGCACCCGGCACTGAAGGACTCCATCCTGCCCCTGTGGAAACAGGGCCAGGTGGCCTTCGTGCCCTTTGCGGGCACCCACGACACCTCGCGCAGCCACTTTGAAACCCAGGACAGCATCGAGGGCGGCGAGCCCCTGGATGGCCCGAAGGAATACGGCTCCGGATTCCTCAACCGCCTGGCCGAGGTGCTGGGCAACGCCAATCCCATCGCCTTCACGGACGGCCTGCCCCTGGCCATGAAGGGCAGCCTCTCAGTGCCCAACGTCTCGCTCAAGCAGGTGGGCAAGGCGGCCTTCGACGACCGCCAGATGGCCCTCCTGGCGGAGATGTACCAGGGCCATCCCCTGGAGGCATCGGTGGTGGAGGGGCTGCAGCTCCGCAAGGAGGTCGCGCAGGACTTCGCACGCGAACAGAACGAAGCCAACCGCAGCGCCATTTCGCCCAAGGGCTTCGAGCTGGAGGCTCGGCGCATGGGCCGCATGCTGCGCGACCGCTTCGGCCTGGGGTTTCTCGACATCGGCGGCTGGGACACCCACACCAACGAGGCGGCCATCCTCAACGGCAACCTGGGCAACCTGGGCAAGGGTCTTGCCGCTTTCGCCGAGGAGATGGGCAGCGCATGGGCCCGCACCACGGTGGTGGTGATCTCCGAGTTCGGCCGCACCTTCCGCGAGAACGGCACCCGCGGCACCGACCACGGCCACGGCAGCGTGGCCTGGATCCTGGGCGGCGGTGTGAAGGGCAAGCGTGTGGCGGGTGAACAAATTGCCATCGAGCGCAAGACCCTATTCCAGGACCGCGACTACCCTGTGCTCAACGAGTACCGAGCACTCATGGGCGGTCTCTTCCGCCGCATCTATGGGCTCAGCGAGGCCCAGGCGAATCAGGTTTTCCCGCGCGTGAAGACCCGCGACCTGGAGCTGGTCTGATCCTGCGAGACATGGCTCCCGAACCTTCCATGTTTGCATCCGTCCCTCCAATGGAACCCTGATGAGCCTTCGTCCCCATCTCCTAACCTGGGGTGCCCTGCCCCTCATGGCCTGCCTGACCCTTGCGTGCGGCGGCTCCAGCTCGCCCGCCACCAGCGCCCCGGCCCCGCCGTCCGTGACCGGTGTCCCCGTCGCCGTCACCATTCAGCGCACCAACACGGGCCTTCGCCTTGAGAACGGGTTCGTGGGCTTCAGCTATGAAAAGAGCAAGCTCAATTCCCCGCTCTTCGATGGTGCGAACGCTGGACTGGTGACCCTCTTCAAGCGCCTCGGCCCCGGCGTGCTGCGCGTGGGGGGCAACAGCGTCGACAAGACCACCTGGGACCCAACCGGGCCGGGCCTCACCCCCGGCAAGGTCGCGTCGGCGGATGTGGATCGGCTCGCTGGTTTCCTCAAGGCGGCCAACTGGCAGGTGATCTATGCGATGAACTACGCCACCAACACGCCCGCCCAGATGGCCGACGAGGCCGCCTACGCTGCCAAGGCCTTCGGCACGCACCTCTTCGGCTTCGAGATCGGCAACGAAGTGGACCTCTACCACTCCAACGGCCTTCGGGCGACCACCTTCACCTACGCGGATTTCCTGACGGAGTGGCGCGCCTACGCCGCAGCCATCCAGGCCAAGGTGCCCGGGGCCGTGCTGACGGGCCCAGCCTCCGCCTACAACACCGCCGGCTTCACGGTACCCTTCGCCAAGGATGAGGCCACAGGCATCAGCCTGCTCACTCAGCACTACTACCGCGCCAACGGCCAGCTCGCGACCTCCACCATCGACCTGCTGCTCACCCCCGACCCGGCCTTGCCGACGACCTTGCAGGCCCTCCAGAAGGCCTCAGCCACGCTCCCCCGGGGCTTCCGCCTGGCCGAAGCCAACTCCTTCTACAACGGCGGCGCGCCCAATGTGAGCGATGCCTTCGGTACGGCGCTCTGGGCCATCGACTTCCTGTTCACCAACGCCCTCAATGGCTCGGCCGGCGTCAACTTCCACGGCGGCGGCAACGGCACGGGGTACACTCCCATCGCCGATGACGGCACCCATGTGGTGGAAGCCCGCCCCGAATATTACGGCCTATTCATCGTCTCCCAGGCGGGACCCGGGGCCCTCCTCCCCGCCACCGTAGCCGCCAACGGCCTCGCCGTCAGCGCCTATGCCGTCGCGGCCGACAGCGGTAGCACCAACCTTGTGATCGTGAACAAAGATCGCACGCAGGCGGCCAGTGTCACTGCCAGCCTGGGCGCCTCCGCCAGCACTGCCTCACTGACCACCCTCAGCGGCCCCAGCCTGGACAGCCCCACGGGGATCCTGCTCAATGGGGCGCCCATCGGTGCCGATGGTTCCTGGGCACCCGCCTCCACTTCCAGTCAGCCCGTCACCGGCACCACGCTGAAGCTCTTGGTGGCACCGGCCAGCGCCGTGTTGGTCAGCCTCCGCTAGCCCGGCTCTGTCGCATCCACCAGGCCCACCTCCATCACCAGGTGCCCGTCGGCCGCAGGGCTGGTCATGGGCCGGAAGCGGACGCCCCAGAGCAGCTCGTCCGCGATGTACGACGTGCGCTGGTAGATGGTCTGGGCAAAGGTATCGTCGAAGGCCTTGATGAGGATGATGAACTCGGCCTCGGCCTGGCGCAGATCCTCGGCGGTGAGGCCGTGGAGCGGGCTGGCCTCGTCGATGGGGTGCACCACCGTCCAGCTGGTGGGAAACAGGTTGATCTTGCTGCGCTCCAGCGGGAGCGTGAAGTACTGACGGTTACCCGTGGCGGCATCGAGAAGCGTGAACACCACGGTGGCTTCGACCTCGATGAGCTGGTTGCTGCGACGGTTGACGAAGCGAAACATGAAACCCGTGTGCCCCCGGTACGGCGCGATCAGAGCGTGGTGGCTGAAGCACATCTGGGCGTGGGGCCGCGAGAAGCGGCCATAAAGCAGGCCCGTGGCCAGCGCGAAGCTGAGCAGGCCCAACAGTGACTCGAAGGCTGCCACCGCGCTCACCAGATGGCTCTTGGGACTGATGTGCCCATAACCCACGGTCGTCAACGTCTGGGTGCTGAAGAAGAAGGCATCCAGCAGGCGATCCAGCAATCCCTCGCCACCAGGGCGCACGAAATGCTCCATGCCGATCCAGAGGTAGATCGAGGCGAAGAGGGCATTGGCGATCAGGAAGCCCAGCAGCAGCAGGCCCAGGAACTTGAACCCACCCATGGTGATCAGGCGGTGGTACAGCTCATAGCTGCGCACCAGCGGCAGTCCCTTCCGGCGCACATTGAAAGTGCCGTCCTTGTTGACGCTGCGTCCCGATCCGGTTTTCAGAGCCAAACCCAGATCATCGTTGGAGCGAAAACGACTGAAGTCGAGAAGGGGGTTCATGCGGGGAGAATCCTGGGGACGGTTGGCATTCCCTCCACTTTGCCGGGTTCTCGGCCCGAAGGCGAGTGGGGTGGTGTTCGATCTTTCCTGGCAGGTGCGGTCTGCCAGGGCGCCACCACACGCCGACACCCCATCCGGGAGGGTCGGCGCATTCATCCAACGGAAACGCTAGAAGTCGAAGCCCACCGAGAGCGAGGTGCTCCGCGCAGGCAGCAAGGTGAGCACATCGCCTGGAGCCGGTGCCGAGGTGGTCTTGGCGAAGGGCGACACGGCCACGATGCTGTGCTTGTCCGTGAGGTTGGTGACGGAGAGCTTGAACCGGGCCTGTTTCAGCCAGCTTGTAAGGTTCTTCACCGTATAGTTCACGAAGAGGTTCGGGATGATGAAGGGATCGATGGCAATGGCTTCATGCACGGCACCATTGTCGTTGAACATCTTCCCGACGCGCTTGCCGAGCAGGCCAGCGTTCCACCCGCCCTGCTGGAAGTAGAGGCCCAGCGACTCGGTGTCCCGCGGAGCGTTCTGAATCCACTTGCCCGAATCAGAGTACTTCGCGCTTCCAAACGTGGCGTTGGCATAGAGGTTGAACCCGCCACCCAGAACCAGGTTGCTTTCAGCTTCGAGCCCCTGGCTCACCGAGGTGCCATTGGCGAACCAGGTGGTGTTGCCAGCCAGATCGGTGGTGGACGAGTAGGCGTTGTCGAAGGTGATGTGGTAGGCATCAACATCCAGCGTGAAGGCATCGGACTTGAACACCGAGCCCGCCTGGAAGGTCTTGGTCCGGGTGGATTTCGGCAGAACGGTGACATTGGCGTTCTTCACATCGAACACGTTGGAGGGCGGAATCTCATCACCGGTGGAGAACTGTGCATAGAGGGACCAGTTCGATTGCACCAGGTAGTGAAGGTCGAGGGAGGGCAACACCGCCGTGTAGGTCGCGGAATGCTCGATGGAGGCCGCGCCGCCGAGGTTGCCCACGGTCTTGCCGTTGTCTGCGAACTGGGTGAGATCCTGCTTGTAGGAGGAATACTTCACGCCCGGTGTCAGCTTCAGATCGGCGGTGATCTTGATTTCGTATTCCACGAAGGGCTGCAGCAGGGTCGTCTTGAATTTTTCGTGGAAATTGGGGAGCACAGCATCTACCCAGGTACGGGGATCCGCGGGCGTCTGGAAGCGGTTGGTGTTCGCAATTTCAGACCAGAGGCCCGTTCGCAGGGTGCCCGCGCCAGATTCCTGACTCAGACGGAAGATGTTGCCCGTGGTGCGGTAGCTGTTCAGCTTGTCGGTGCCGCTGGTGGCGGTGATGGTGGTGCCGTTGTAGTTCTGGTTGTTGAAGTAGGCATAGGTGTAGAGCTTGTCGTCCAGCTTCCAGCCGTCCCCCAGGTTGGAATACAGACCCACGTAGGAGAAGTCGGATTTGACGTGGTAGTTGTTGTAGCCCCAGTAGTTCGCCTGGGTCGGATCACCGCTAATCAGGTAGTTGTCGCCGAACTGGGCGATCTGGGCACGGGTGCCGCCCTTGGTGTTGGGCGTGTTCGCCCGCAGGTCCATGTAGGATCCGAAGGCCGTAAGCTGGGTGTTCTCGGATACGGCGAACTGGTACTTGGCGGATACCGCATCCCGGTGCTGCTTGTTGAAGGTCTGGTAGCCATCGGATTTCATTTCATGGGCATTGACCATGAGGTTCGACCGGCCCAGAGTCCCTGTTTCGTATTCCAGGCTGTACAGCGACGTGTTCCAGGTGCCGAACGAGCCCTCCGCGCTGATGCGCTGATCAGGTTCGAGAATGCGGGAAAGCAGGTTGATGGAGCCACCGAAATTGGTGGGCCCAAGGGTGGCCGCCGAACCAGGGCTGCGGTCGATGTTGGCTCCGCCCAGGAACTGGCCAGGGAAGAAAGCCCAGGAGTGGTGCGTGGGACTGTTGGTGTCCTGGAAGGGAATCCCATCGAAGGTGATGGTGTAATCGCCATCCGAGAAGCCCCGGAAGAAGGATTTGGTGTCGCCGAGACCTGGCCCGTTGGGGCTGTAGCTGAACATGCCGGGGGCCATCTGCACCACCTGCGTGTAGTCCACCACCGGGGCCGTGAAGTTGCGGACGAACTCGTCCCGCACATCGGACTGGGCCGAACGGGCGGTGAGGGAGCCTTGGGAAGGCGCCGTGCGCGCGGCCACCGTATCTTCCGCAGCCACCACGCTCACCACCGCGCTGGCGTTGTCCTGGTCCATCCTGATGACTGTTTCCGTGGGCTGGCCCGGGGCCACGTTCACCCGTGTGCCGTTCATGGGCTTCATGCCCGACGCCACCACCACGATCTCGTACTCGCCTTCGGGAACCGACGTGAAGCGGAATTGGCCGGTGGCGTCGCTGTCCTGAGTGTAGGTTTGCCCCGCAGCCAAGTGCCGCAGCAGCACATTGGCGCCCGCGATGGTTTTCCCGCTCTGGGTCCGGACCCGGCCATGGATGGAGCCCGCGGAGCTCTGGGCCTGGGCGATCTGGGCGATGGTGGCGCAGGCGAGGGCGGTCAACAGGACCGGACGCCAGGATCGAACGGACATGGGAACTCCAGGGCACGGGGCCACTGATCGCTTCCGGGGGAGCCACGGGAACCCGAGAAGGAGACGAAGCACGAAAACAGCCGTCATTCCCTAGAGCTCCGCGACGGCTGCGCAGTGGGGGGCAGTTCTGACTGTCCCACCCACCGGCGACCAACCTGTGACAACGCGGGAAAGAGGCTGTGCCAACAGCCTCAATCAGCCTTCAAGCAGGTTCTCCGCGATTAATCGCCGTCGACCTTCCGCTTGATGTAGCCCGAATAGTCGGTGAGTGCAGGCTTGTACACCTTGTTCAGGAGCGGCGACGAGATGAGGAAATCCGCAGAGCTCCGGCTGCAGGCCATGGGGATGTTGTAGACCACGGCGATGCGCAGAAGCGCCTTCACGTCCACGTCGTGGGGCTGAGGTTCCATGGGATCCCAGAAGAAGATCACGATGTCGATGTGGCCCTCGGCAATCAACGCGCCCAGTTGCTGATCACCACCCAAGGGGCCGGACTTCAGCTTGCGGATCGGAGAAGTGGGCGTGAGGCTTTTGGCCTCGCGGGCCTTGCGGACCAGGGCTTCCTCCACCAGGCGTCCCGTGGTGCCCGTGCAAACCAGGCTGTGCTGGGCCAACAGGGCGTGGTTCCAGGACACCCATTCGATGAGGTCGCGCTTGCGGTTATCGTGAGCGACCAGGGCGATGACCTTGCTCTGTTTCATGGAAAACCCCCACCCTCCATCCTTCCAGAACCGGCCCGGTTGTGCCTAACAGATGAGGGCCCTGCCCTCTGGCCCTGTGAATCAACCCGCTCCGGCGTTCAGCCATTGCCGGATTTGGTGGGCCACCCAGGCCCCATCATCCAGAGTCAGATCGTGGCCCGCCCATGGGTGGATGGCCAGGGCACAGGCCCAGCGCCGGGAGATATCCAGAGAACAGCGGCTTGCCACCAAGCCATCACCGGCACTGGTCAACACCAGGGTGGGAGCCGGGGCTTGGGCGGGCGCCTTGAAGCGCGCTGCCGCCAACAACTGGCGCAGGGCATTGCGCAGGTGACCTGGGCGAGAACGACGGATCTCGACCCAGGCTTTCCAGGGCGGCACGGGGCCAGCTTCCCGGCGGCTGGTCAGTGAGAACAGCAGACGCTCCCGCCCCTCGGCCGAAGGCGTGAGGGGCATCCGAAGCAGGCTGGGCCAGGCCCGGGGCCGCAGCCTTCGGTGTGGCGGGCTGAAGCCGCGGAAACTGGTGTTGATGAGCACACAGCCCGCGACCTCACCGGGAAACGCCTCGGCCCAGGCCGTGGCCACCATCGCGCCCATGGAGAGCGCGAGCAGGTGGAAGGGCGGTGCGGCTCCCAGTTCCACCAGCTGGGCACGGGCATGGGCCACCATGCCCTGCACGGTGAGGGGGCTGGCCTCCTGATGGAAGGTGCCGTTTCCTGGAAGGTCAACGGCGAGGATGCGGGCCAGTGGCAGCGCCGCCTGCAGCTGGCCGGGGAAATCCCCCCAGTGTCGGCTTTCGCGGGTGAGGCCCCGCAGCAGAATCCAGGTGCTCACGGCTGAACCTCAGGCGGCCAGGTGGGGTACCAGTGGGCCAGGGCGCGGTCCTGGTGGTCTTGCCGGGCGCCGCCCGAAGGCAGCCAGCGGGCGTGACTGCAGGCGGCCCGTGCGAAAAATTCCAGCAAGGGCACGTGGCGCCGCAGCACCCGCTGCTGGCGGTGTTCGATCAGGGGATTGAAGTTGCCCAACAGGGAGAAGAACTGCCGCGGATTCTTCTTGACCCAGCTCCAGGAGCCCATCTCCAGCGTCAACGGCAGGAACACATCCTCGGGCCGCCGCTGTGGATCGGCGTAGAGGTGATCCCAGAGATCGCCGTGGGTGAGGTACTGGCGGCTCTGCGGCTCGAAGATGTAGTTGTAGTTGCAGAGGGTCTCCTGCAGCAGGTCCTTGAGGGCGTGCATGTCCGGCAGGTTATGGAAGGGCGCCCGGGTGTGGGCGTAGGGGAACCAGATGCGGTCGGCCATGCCGAAGCCCGAATGGCAATCCACGGTGATGCAGAAACGGCGCGTCAGCAACTCGCTGCGAACCACCTCGCAGAGGGCCTGACTTTCCGTTTCCATCGGTTGTCCCAGGTGCCCCCGGAACCAGGGCAGGCGCGGACTGAGACGCTGGCCACCCACCAGCCAGGGCACGCGCTCCGCGGATTCCACAGGGGCATTGCGCATGAGATCCACCCCGTTGGGATTGGCGCGGGTGCCCAGCCAGGTGCCGCCTGGATTCACCAGCGGCATGAACACCAGCCGGACGGAATCCAGCAGCGCATGCACGGTGTCGTCCCACTTCAGCCGACCCGCGAGGTTCTGCAGGTAGGCCAGCACCACCTCTGCGCCGATGCGCTCGAGCCCGTGCACCCCGCCGAAAAAGCCCACCGCCGGCAGGGCCGGATCGGGGTTGCCGACGGAAACCACATGCACCGGCATGGGTTCCTCCCGGCACAGCACCTCGCACACCACCCGCGCCTCGAAGTGGGCGCCGCCGATATCGATGGTCTTGGCCAGGTCTTCGAGAAGGGGCAGCCGGGGCATGGTTCCATTCGGTCAGGAAGGGCGCGCAGTGGGCAGCATAGCCCGCGCCATCCCCACGCTTGGCGGTTTTCTATCGAGTCACACAACTGTCACCCGCAGGACACACGGGAGGGTGGGTCGGGGTCTATGGTTTGGAGTCCGCAGAAGGAGGAACCTTGCGACCCGCCTCGGCCCGATTCATCCTCCTGCCCATCCTTGCGCTGGGTGGCGCTGCGCTTTGGGGCGCCCTCGAATGCGTGGCTCTGCTGCGCTCCCGCCTGGGCGGGCGGTGGAGCCTGCTGGGAAAGGCGCACACGCACTAAGCCTCAGTGAGACCGAACCGTCTCCCCAACCGGGCAGCCCAGCTGCGCCAGCTGGCTCTCGGGCAGCGCCTTCGACCGGAAGGCATCCATGGTCCGGCTCACCTCCCAGCCGCGCACCTTGGCGCTGCCATTCTGCTCTGCAGCCAGCACCAGGTGGGTGGGTTCGGCGCCCCTGGCAAAACGGAGGAGGGTGGCTTTGAAGGCCCAATCTTCGTGGCCCTTGAGGCCCCAGATCACGCGGGGATTCCGCTCGTGCTTCAGCAGGGTGATCTCCAGCCGCAGCCGCGCCCCGTGGAACAACTGCACGTGGGCGGCGTCACTGACACCAGCCTCGACTTCGGTGAGGAAGGCCTCGAAGCCTTCGCTTGATACGGGTTGCTCAGCAGTCTGGGTGGCTGGCATGGGTCGCTCCGCAGCACCGGGGGATATCGTCGCCTTCGGCCTAAGAGGTTACCGCAACCAGGAAGGCAGGAGCCGGGCCAGGTCCTTTCCGATGAAGAGCAGGATCTCGGAAAGAATGAGCAGGATGACGATCCCCTCCAGGCGATGGTTCTTGCGGGGATCCAGCAGCCCCAGAAAGGTGGCACCGGCATCCTGCAGGTAGGCCCGTTTTTCGCGGATGGCCCCAGCCGCTCTTCCGGATCGAATTGATCGTAGAGACCGCTGTCGAGATGGGCCAGTGCCAGGCTTGCAATCCGCAGCCTGTCCAACGTGAGCTCCCGCAAATCCACTCCGCTGAAGCCCACCGCATCCTCGACGGCGCCCAGTTTCGCCATGAGGAAGCCCCGGACCCGTTCCTCCAACCGGTCCAGTCCCCGAAGCGATTTCAGTTCTTCATGCACCCACTGAATCAAGGCTGCGGGCAACCGAGCTAGCCCAGCACCTTCGCCATGAGATCGGAGTGCAGATTCCAGTGGAAGAAGCCCGCCAGGCCGAAGAGCATGCCCAGGGAGGCGAACACGCAAGCCACAGCGAAGAGCCACCGCTTCTTCGTGAGGGCCGTGACGCCCGCCAAAGCCACAGCGACACTCAGGCAGGCCTCGGCCAGATCGAACTGGTCATCGTGGATGTTCATGCTGTCGTAGTCCTTGGCGGCCTGCACCGCTTCGCCCTTGATCTGCTCTTTCTCCTTCTCGTATTTCTTCGCCGCCACCTCCTGGGCCTGGATCTTGGCCTCCACCCTGGCCTTCACCTCGGGCTTCAGGCCCGGGTTCATCTCCAGCTGCGTGCGCAGCATGTCGGCGGAGTTCTCGGCGATGTGCTGCTTGGTGCTCTTGCTCTGGTAGAAGGCCCACTGATCGATGGCCTTGGCCTGGGACTGCTGCATGGCCTGCACCACGTTGCCGTCCTTCACGTTGCACAGGGCCATGAAGGTGGCCACCACCGCCACTAAAAGGGCGATGTAGCCGTTGAAGCGGCTTTCATCGGCGTGTTCAGAAACCTCATCCTGAATCTTGTCGAGGGCTTCGGCCATGGCTGCTCCGCGGGAATGAATGGCCAGTTTAGGCCAGGTTTGCAACGTCCCTATGACCGGAGGTGATCCGGTCCAGTTCCGTCAAGGCAAAGGCGTAGGCCCCCAGGGCTGTGGCTCGGCTGGTGCCCAGGCGGGAGAGGCCGACGCCCACGCGCTTGAGCGGATCGTAGGGCACTTGCCGCCCGCTGCCGGGCACCGTCAACAGCCGGGATTCGCCGCGCAGGAAGGCGGTGCGCCCGGTGGCATCCTCCAGATTGAAGGCCGCCGATTCCAGGCGGGGCCCGAAGGTCGCCGCGGCGCAGCGGAGCTCGCTGTTCATTTCCCGCACGGCCGCCGGCAGGATCAAGTCCGCCGCGCCGGAAAGGCCGCCGCCCACCACCACCAGGGCATCCACCAGGGTGGTGGCGTTGGCCAAGGCATCTCCCAGCACTTCGCCCAGGCGCCGGAAGGCCTCGATGGCGGCCGCCTGATCGCCCTTCCCTTCTCCCCGGGCGATGCGATGGATCGCCGCAGGTTCCGGGCAGGCTTCCAGAGACAGCCCCGCGCCTTCCGCATAGGCCCGGCGCACCGCACGGATGCTGATGCCCTCTTCGGCGGTAGCGCCGGGATCCAGTTTGTTCCGCATGGACCAGATCTCCGCCCCTGCACCGTTGTCGCCCCGGTAAAGTCGGCCACCCTGCACCAGGCCGCCGCCGAAGCCCGTGCCCAGGGTGACGCCCAGCAGGTTGCGGTAGCGCTTGGGGCTGCCCACTTCCTCCAGGGCCAGGTTCACCTCGGGCAGCAGGCCTGCCATGGCCTCGCCGTAGGCAAAGAGGTCGCCATCGTTGTTGATGAACACCGGAATGCCGAAGTGATCCTCCAGCAGGGGCCCCAGGGGCACGCCGCCCCGAAAGGCGGGAAGGTTGGCCAAGTCGCCGATGATGCCTGCGGGATAATCCGAGGGCCCCGGAAAGGCGAAGCTGATGGCCGCAGCGGGGCCATCCAGCCGGGAGCGGCTCTGCTCGAAACCTTCCGTGATGGTCGCGAGGCAGCGTGTGAGATCCTCACCGTGGGTGGGCAGAGAGAGCGGTTCCAGCAGTTCCTCGCCACCCTTCATGGCGCCGAAGACCAGGTTGGTTCCCCCCGCATCCAGCGTGAGAACCATGCGCGAATCCTGGGTCAGGCTCATCTAGGACTCCGTCCTTCGGCCGCCCTTGAGCGACAGGAAAAGAAGGAAGGCGAAACCGCCGAGGGGAACGATGAACGCCAGCGGCGACGCGCCGCCGCCCAGTCGGCCCATGAGAAGCGGCAGCACCGCGCCGCCTGAAATGGCCATGCACATGAGGCCAGAAAGTTCCGAAGCCCGTACTGGATCTTCTTCCACCGTGAGGGCAAACAGCATGGGCCAGATGTTCGCGAAGCCCAGGCCACCCAAGACCACCGCAGGCAGGAGCGCCGCCTTCAGGCCTGTCATCAGCAGCGCCAGCCCCACGGTGCCCAACGTGGCGCTGATGCGAAGGAAGGTCTGAGCGCTCACCTTCAGCAGGCCCGCCACCAGGCGACCCGCCGTGAGCGCCCCGAAGAAGAGCGCAGGCCCCAACAGGGCGGCGCGGTCCGGCGCATAGCCATGGGCAATGAAAGCGGGCTTCAGGAAGGTGCCCATGCAGACTTCGGCGCCCACGTAGAGGAAGATGCCCAGCACCGCCTGGGCGAAGACGGGCACCTTCAGAAGCGCCAGACAGCTGCCCACGCTGGGCGGATGTTCCGCAGGGCTTTCCTCGATGCGCAGGGTGCTCACCGACAAGAGGGCCACCAGCATCAAGGCGAAAAAGACCGGGAAAGCAGCTCGCCAACTCAGGGCGGCAAAGACTGCCAGGGAGGATATGGCGGTCACCAGATAGGCCGAGGCGGTCGAACCCACCCCCTTGATGCCCTGGGCCAGGGCCAGGTTGCGGCTGTAGGCCCCGGGTGCGCTGACATCCCGCATGATGGGATTACCCGCCACCTGCAGCAGGGTGGTGCCCACGCCCAGCAGGAAGATGCAGAAAAGCAACAAGGGGAAAGGGGGGTCCAGGAAGGTGGGTACCGCCACTGCCACCACGTTCAAGCCCAGCCCGGCAAGAAGCAGTTTCTTCTTGCCGATGCGCGTGGCCAGCACCCCCGCGGGAACGCTGAAAAACGCAAAAGCGATAAATACAAAAAAGGGCATGAGGGCCGCCATGACGGGATTGGCGGATACGGCACTGGAGAGCGGCCCCATGGCGTCGGCCACGCCCATCAGCAGGAAGGCCAGGAAAATGGGCAGTGACTTAAGGGTCATGATGCAACTCCAGAAGCGGCTGATGCGGTCAGAATGCCAGGCATCGTCTTTCCAAAACCCTGTTCTGCCCTCCCGACAGATTTCAGGCAGAGAATGCCGACGGGAATTTCCTCGAAACGGTTAGCATTGACCTCGGGTATTCAGGATCTAAAAGGGAAATTGATGGTTCGCGCAATATAATAGACCTGATACTCTTTTTGCTTGCACTGAGGGTTTCAATCCATCTGCCTTGAGGGGCTAATCCATTATTCCAGATGGTGATGGTTGATGCCGATTCATTGAATAGGAGCACTGTCATGCCAAACATCGCATCTGTCCTAAAAGAGGAAATCCTCCGTCTGGCCCGCAAGGAAGTGCGGAACGAAACCGAGGGGTTAAAGAAGGCTTCGGCGCAGTACCGCTCAGAAATCGCCGCCCTCAAACGCCGCGCGGCCAGCCTCGAAAAACAGCTCCAACACGTCGCCAAGAAGGATGCTTCCAAGGCTGCCGCGCCCACGGATGCCGAAGGCGGCCTCCGCGTGCGCTTCAGCGCCAAGGGCTTGGCCACACAGAGGCAGAAGCTCGGCATCTCGGCTGCCGAAATGGGCCTGCTGCTGAACGTCTCCGCCCAGACCATCTACAATTGGGAAGCGGGCAAATCGCGGCCCCGCCAGCAGCAGCTGGGCGCCATCGCCACCTTGCGCGGCCTGGGCAAACGAAAGATCAAGGCCCAGTTGCAGGAACTGACCGCGACCGAAGAAAAGACCGCCGAGTAGCTCAGGCGGAATAAGGCAGACGCAGCACCGCGCAAGCGCCCTTTGAGGGGCGGTTGGCAAGGTGCAGGGAGCCCCGGTGGCCCTCGGCAATCTGGCGGGCGAGCACCAGACCGATGCCGCTGCCGCCGGGTTTGGTGGTGAAAAAGGGCACGAAGAGGTTGCCGCTGTGCGGCAGCCCCGGCCCCTCATCCTCCACCAGGAACTCCACCCAGCTTCCGGAAGGGTGCCAAGTCACGCGCACGCCGCCGCCCGTTTCCAAGGCCGCGTCCACCGCGTTGCGAAGCAGGTTGATGAGGGCCTGCTCCAGTTGATCGGAATCCCCCTGGAATACCACCTCTGGCCCTGGTTCCACCTGCACGGAGAGACGTGCCTCCAGCGCCGCCAGCTTTTGGACCAGAGGGCCCGCATTCACGGCCCCAAGGCGCGGTTCCGGCAGGCGGGCCAGTCGCGTGTAGGACTCCATGAAGCGGCCCAGGGCCTGGGCCCGGGATTCGATGATGGCCAGCCCCTGGGCGGCGTCCTCCTGCCACTCCGGGCCCTGCCGTTCCAGCAACATGGCGATGCTGCCGGACAGGGATTGGATCGGCGCCAGCGAATTGTTGATCTCGTGGCCCAGCACACGAATCAGGCGCTGCCAGGCCTGGCGCTCTTCTTCGCGCAACGGGCGCGTGAGGTCGGACAACACCAGCAGCTGATGCGGACGGCCCGCCTGCCGGAAGGCGCTGCGCCGCAGCTCGAAGCGGCCCACCCGTCCGGGCAGCGCGAGGTCCATCAACCGCGGCCCCTCGTCCGCCAGCGCCTCGCCCAGGCCCAGATCGCTGGCGGGAAGCCCCAGCAGCTGCTCCTGGGATTGGCCCAGGAAGGCCTCGCCGGCGCGGTTCACCAGCCGCAGGCAACCCGCCTCGTCGAAGGCGAAGACGGCGACGTCGATCTCCTCCATCACGGATCGCAGCAGGGCCGTGGCCTCCATGGCCTTGGCGCGCTGCTGCTGCAGCAGCTCCGACAGGGTATTCAACTCCCGGAACACATCGCCCAGCGCATCATCCGTGGTGGGGGTGCGGGCGCGGAAACTGAAGTCACCTTCGCGGATGGCCGCCAGCAGGTTGGAGAGCGTCTGGAGGGGACGCTCCGCCGCGGGCCCCAGTTTGCGGATGCGCCACAACGACACGATCAGAGCAGCGAAAAGCCCCAACCCAATAGCCCACCGCGGCAGGGGCGTAAAGGCCAACCCGGCGCCCAGAAAGGCCGGCAGCACCGCCACCAGGGCCCGGCGCTGGAGCGAGCGGGCGTGGTTCATCCGGAAATGCCGAGCTTCTGCATGCGGCGGTAGATGGCGCTGCGGCTCAGGCCCAGGGCCTCGGCCGCCTGGGTGGCGCTGCCGTGACGGGTGAGCGCCTTGCGGATCAGCAGGGCCTCCATGTCTTCGAGCCCCAGATCATCCAGAGTCGGACGCGCGGCATTGGGCGCCAGCAGCAGATCCGCCGCCCCCAGGGCAGAGCCCGTGGTCATCAGCACGGCCCGCTCCACCGCGTGATCCAGCTCCCGCACGTTGCCGGGCCAGGGATGGTGTTCCAGGAGGCGCAACGCGGCCTCCGAGATGCCGGTAACGGCCTTGCGATAACGCTGGGCATGCCTCTCCAGGAACAGCGAAGCCAAGGGCGCGATGTCCTCGCGGCGCTCCCGCAGGGGCAGCAGGTGGATCTCGAAGGTGTTGAGGCGGTAGCGCAGATCCTGGCGGAAGCGCCCAGCTGCGATCTCGGCTTCCAGATCGATGTTGGTGGCCGCGATCACGCGCACATCGGCCTTCTGCGTACGACTGGAGCCGACGCGCTCGAATTCTCCCGTTTCCAGCACGCGCAGCAGCTTGGCCTGCAGGCTGAGCGGGGCGTTGCCGATCTCATCCAGAAACAACGTCCCGCCGTGGGCCAACTCGAAGCGGCCCGCGCGGGATTCCCGGGCATCCGTGAAGGCGCCCTTCACATGGCCGAAGAGCTCCGATTCCAGCACGCCCTCGGAGAGGCCACCCGCATTGAGGGTCAGCAGCGGCTGGGCGGCTCGGCTGGAAGCGGCATGCAGGCACTTGGCCACCAGGCTCTTACCCGTGCCGTTCTCACCCGTGATGAGCACGCCCGCATCCGAAGGGCCCAGCCGTTCCAGCAACTGCACCACCTGCTGCATGGCCTTGGAACGCGCCACCAGCGGCGCCGCGCTCTCGCCCCGAAGCAGGGCGTTCTCGGCTTCCAGGCGTCGGGATCGGTTCAGGGCCGAGGCCAGCTCCAGCTGCGTGCGCAGCGTGGCCAGCAGACGAGCGTTCTCCCAGGGCTTCAGCACAAAGTCCTTGGCCCCACGCTTCATGGCCTCCACGGCCAGTTCCACGCTGCCCCAGGCGGTCATCACCACCACCGGCACCGTGGGCTCCATGGCCCGGATGCGCTCCAGCAGATCCAGCCCTTCCTGGCCGGAGGTGGTGTCCTTCGCGTAGTTCATGTCCATGAGCACCAGGTCCGGCGGTGCCACCTCCAGTGCCGCCAAAGCCGCAGGCGGACTGGCCACCGCATCCACCTTGAACCCTTCCGATTTCAGGAGCAGCCGCAGGCTCTCCCGCACATCGGGCTGGTCGTCGGCAATGAGGATGCGGGCGGGCATGCTCCAGTATCACTCGCTTCGCAACGCTTCTGCTGGGTTCACCCGCGCGGCTCGGAGGGCGGGGATCAGGCCCGCCAGGAGTCCCGTGAGGCCGAGACCCAGCAGCGCGAAGGCCAGTAGGCCGGGATCGGCGGGACTCACGTCCTGGAGCTGTTGCTGCAGGACGCGCCCCAGAACCCAGGCCAGGCCGCTGCCCAGGGTCAGCCCAAGGGCCAGCAGGCTGAGCACCCGCCGGAACACCAGCCCGACCAGGGCCAGCGGACTGGCGCCCAATGCGCTGCGGATGGCCCACTCCCGCCGCTGACGGGCGGCGGCCTGGGCTAACGTGCCTGCCAGGCCGATGCCCGCCAGGAAGGCCGCCAGCACGGCTGCACCCAACGTCATGCGCCGCAGAGCCCGCGGCCCCTCCAGCTCGCGCGCCGCCAGAGTCTCCAGGCTTTGAAGCTCCAGAAACCGCGCGCTGCTCTCCGCCTGCCGCGCGGCCTCCTGCACGTGAGCCCGCAGCGCCTCAATCGTGGCTCCACTGCGCACATAAACCGTGAGGAAAGATGAGCCCTCCCGTGCCAGAGCCGTGTAGAAGGTGGGCACGGCGAACTTGGCCAGGCGGCTCATGCGGGCCTCGCCCACCACGCCCACCACCGTGAGCGCCTGACCCTCGACGCTCTCGATCCGCAGTCGCCGACCAAGGGGCGACGCCTCACCCCAACAACGCCGGGCCAGGCTGGCACTCACCAGGCAGACCCCTGCCTCGTCGTCCTCTAGATTCCGTCCGGCCAGCAGGGGCAGGCGCAGGGTCCGCAGGTACTCAGGCGAAATCCCGTGCTGGTCCGCCTGGATCGCCCCTTGCCCTTCGGGCCAGATCTGCCAGCCATTGCCCTGATCGACCAGGGGCCGCGTGTTCGACAGCGCCACACCTTCCACACCAGGCACCTGGGCCAGGCTCTGGCACACCTGGCGTTGGAAGGCGGCGCTGCGCGCACGGAAGTCCTCGCCGGGACGCATTTCCAGAAGCAGGATGGCCACCTGAAGCTGTTTCAGGTCATAGCCCGGGTTCACCCCCTGGAGGCGCTCCAGAGCTTGCAAACCCAACCCCGCACCCACCAGTAATGCGAAGGCGAGTGCCAACTGGAACACCGCCAGCCCACCGCGCAAGCGGTTGCTGCCCCGGGAAGCGGAGGCGGCGCCCCCCTCCCTCAGCGCCTCGTTCAAATCAAGCCGCCCCGCCCAGCGCAGGGGCAGCAGGGCCGTGGCTCCCAGGGCTGCCACCAGCGTCAGTGCCACGGGCACCCAGACCGACCCTCGCAGCATCCCTTCCGGAAGAGCGCCGCTTCGGTGGAGCCCCAGAAGGGCGAGCGCTGCCAGCGCCGAAGCGGCCAGGATCAGGAGCGCGGCCTCCATCAGCAGGGGCGCCTTCAGACCGCCCCGGCCCGCCCCCAGGGCGGCGCGCAAGCCCCACTCCCGGGTGCGGCCCAGGTGTCGGGCCAACATCAGGTGGGCCACATTGGCGCAGGCCAGCAGCAGAATCAGCAAACCTGCTGCGAGAGGTAGCGCCAACTCCGGCGCCACGCGGCCACGCCAGTAGGCGACCAGGCCGCGGACCCGGATACCCCAAGCTGGATCCCCCGAGGGCCGGGCGGGCCCCAACTGCGGCACCAGTCGCGCCACTTCGGCCTGAAGCTGGCCCAAGCTCGATCCCTCGGCCAGCCGCCCGAACAGCCAGCAGCAGGCCACCTCGCGGCGCCGGTCACCTCCCTGCAGCACCAGCGGCTGGAAGGCGATGGCGTCATCAAGGAAGAAGGGCAGCCGCTGCTGCGGCGCCAGAACGCCCACGATCTGCCAGGGCATGCCGTCCAGGTCCAGCGTCCGCCCCAGAATCTGGGGGTCGCCGCCGAAGCGGCGCAGCCAGAAGCCGTGTTCGAGGATGAGCACGCGTGCCCCTCGGCCTTCGGTCTCCCTGGCCTCGAAGTCCCGCCCCAACCGCAGCGGCATGCCCATCACCTGGAAGAAGCCAGGGCTCACGAGGCCCGTGCGCACCTGCCGCGGGCCGTCGGCGAAGTCGACCAGGGGCCCGGCATCCCGGCAGGCAGCCAGGCCTTCCACGTGCCTCAACTCCCGGGCGAGATCCTGGAAATCCGGGAAGGAGACCGGACTCAGGAAGCTCGCGCCGCCCGCACCTTCCCCGGAGAGGCTCACGATGCGGCCCGCATCCCGCAGCTCGAAGGGCATGGCCAGCAGGTCCCAGGTCGGCGCAAGGGCCGCCAGTGCCGCCACCAGCCCCACGGCCAGGGTGAGACAGGCCGCCACGGCATAGCCCGGCGCCCGCCTCAAGGCGCGCAGGGTCTGACGGAGGAGAGGCCAACGGTTCGACATCACGCTACTCCGAGCGCAGGGCTTCCGCCGGGTTCACGCGGGCAGCTCGCAAGGCCGGAATGAGGCAGGCCAGCAGCCCCGTGGCGGTGAGCACTCCCATGGCCGCGAGCAGATCCAGAGACGACACAGCCGGAAGCCCGGCCCAATGGGACGCCGCCAGGCGGGCTAGCACCGCGATCAGCACCACACCAGAGATCAGGCCCAGGGCCAGCAGCCGGGTGCCAAGCCTCAGCACGCGCTGCGCCAGTTGCCGCGCCGTGGCGCCGAGGGCCATGCGGATGGCCAGTTCCCGACCGCGCAGCGCCACCTGCAGGTTGAGGGCCGCCCAGAGGCCGAAGCAGGCCAGCAGCAGCGAACCCAGGCCCAGGCTACCCAGCAGCCGCACGCTCTGGTTCTCGTGATGGAGGGTGGCCGCCACGTGATCTTCCAGTGTGATCACCTTGTCGGGCTCGAGGCTGGGTGCCTCTTCGCGAAGCGCCTCGCGAAGCCGCGCCGCCACCTGATGGCCCGAACCAGATCCCGAGGCCAGAATCCAGAAGTGTCCCGTGGGGATATCCGCAAGGTAGGCGTCCGAGAGCCAGATCATCGGCAGGTGGAAATCGGGATCCACCCGCATCCGATGATCCGCCACCACACCGATCACGTCGTGGGACTCGTCGGCACCGTTCGTCACCTTCCGTCCGATGGCCCCGCCCTCAGGGAAGAAGCGGCGGGCCAGTGTCTCGTTGAGGATCACGGGATCGTGCCCATCACCCTCCCGAAACCCCCGTCCCTGAAGCAGAGGCACTCCCAGGGCCTGAAACCAATCCGAGCCCACCAGGCAGGCCGGAAGGAACAGGGTTTCCCCCCGGTCTCCGCCGGAGAGGCTGAAGGTCGCGCGGCCACTGGCGTCGAGGGGCGCCACGATGCCCCGGGCCGCCGCCGTGATCTGGGGCGTGGCCCGCAGACGCGCCAGAACACGCAGGCCCAGCCCCTTGTCCTCGCCTGCATCTGCGGACAACAAGGCGCGGTGCGCGGTGGGATAGCCGGTCTTGGCCGCCCGGCGGAAGGCGCCCAGGGCCATGCTCGAGGCCACGAGCAGCAGCAGCGACAGCGCCACCTGGGCGGCCACAAACCAGCCGCCACCCTGACGGGTGTGCCCACGGCCCCCCTGCCCGGCCAGGACCCGCGTCAGATCCAGACGCCGCACCCGCAGCAGCGGAATCAGGGCCGCGACGAGCAGCGCTGCCAGGCTCAGGCCCACACCAAAGGCCAGCAGGCGCAGGTCCAGCCGCGGCAGCAGGAGGGCTTGTGAAGTCGCTTCGCCCGGCTGGAGCACGAAGCGCCGCGCCAGCACCAGGCCCGAACCCAGCGCCACGGGTGCAGCCAGCAGCGCCAGCAGCAAGGCCTCCAGCAACTGGATGCCCAGCAGGCTGCCCGTGCTGGCGCCCAGGGCGCAGCGGGTGGCCAGCTCCCGTTCACGCCGCGCCGCGCGGGCCGCGAACAGCCCGGAGGCCGCCACCACGGCCAGGAACAGCGCCATTCCCGCCGCCAAGAGCAGCAGCGACCGCTGCGGCAGCACCCGGTCCAGCAACGCCCGCTCGGCCTGGGCGGGATCCGCCGCCACATAGCGTCGCCCGGAGTTGGACTCGGGGTGGAGCTTCGCATGCAGCGTGCTGAGGCCTTCCAGGGAGGCCTGCGCCTGGGCCAGGTTGAGCCCTGGCTTCAGGCGCACCAGGGCTTGAAAGGCCGGGATGTCGCGGCTGCTGAAGAAGGCCGGCGGCAGATTAGGGGCCAAGCTCGGAAGGGCCTTCAGGGGCATCCAGCAGTCCTCCCGACGGCCCAGTTCCAGACCCTCGAAACCGGCGGGCACGATCCCCACGACCGTGACCGGCTGGTTCTGCTCGCCGATGGGAAGGGCTCGGCCGACGACGCCGGGATCCCCATGGAAGGCCGTCTTCCACAGCCGGTGGCCAAGAATGATGACGGGCGCCCCCGAGGCTTCTTCATCCGCCGTAAAGCCACGCCCCAGGCTCATCCGCAGGCCCAGGAGCGACTGCCAACCCGCCCCCACCATGGGAATCCGGACCGGCACTTTGCGCTCCCCGGCGGGCAGTGTGGAATCGGAATCCATCACGATCGGCACCAGCCCCGCGAAGGGCGTCACGGAAGCCGCCACTTCCTCGACCTGGGGCATGGAGAAGTTCTCCAGGCCCCGCTCACCCTTTTTCTCCAGGCGAAGGGTGGCCAGCTCCTCCCGCGCAGCCACCGGGAGCGGCCTCAGCAGCACGGTCTGGAGGATGGCGTGCAACGCCACGTTGGCGCCCAGGCCCAGGCCGAGCACCAGCACGATGGGCCAGGTGAACCCCGGTGAACGGTAGAGGGCGCGCAACGCCTGACGGAAGAGGGGAGCCAGGTTCGACATGACATCACTCCGAACGAAGGGCCGTGGCTGGATCCAGGCCTGCGGCGCGCAGGGCGGGGATGAGGCTGGCCAGGGCCGCGGCGGCGCAGAAGGCCAGGACGGCCAGCACCAGGATCAGCGGATCGGTAGGCGGGGTCTGGAAGAGCCGCGAAGCCACCAGACGACCCAGGATCCCAGCCACCCCTGCGCCCACCAGGGAGCCTGCCAGCACTTGGACCAGCGGGCGCTTGAGGATCGCCATCAGCAGGGCGGCCAGGCCAGCACCCAACGCCATGCGAAGACCGATCTCGTGTGTGCGTCGGGCCACCTGGCTCGACACCACGCTGGCCACACCGGAAAACCCGAGGAACAGACCCAGGCCCGCGAATAGGCCCAACAGCCAGGTCGCCTGGCGCAGATCCGCCAGGCGTTTCAGATTCAGCTCCCGCAGCGACGCGAGACCCTCCACCGAGAGCCGCGGATCCAGATCCCTCAACTGGGCCTGAAGGTGGGGTCGCAGGGCCTGGGGACTCTGATCCGTCGCCAGCGCCACCTCGTAGCGCCTGCGGGAGGATTGAACCGCAGGGAAGTAGCAGTGGGGTGTGGGCTGTTCCCGCACGTCGCCGTGGATCACATCGCCGCAGACGCCCACCACCTCGAAGGCCATGCCGTCGGGATGCTCTGCGGAGCCCATGCCGGTCTGAACGACCTGCCCCAGGGCCGATCGGCCTGGGAACAGCTGGCGGGCGGCCATCTCGCTCAGCACCGTGACCAGCGGGGCGCCGGGGCGGTCGGAGGCCTGGAGGTCACGCCCCTCCTTCAGCGGAATGCCCATGCGCTCGAACTAGCCGGGGGTCGTGCCCACCATGGTGGCCGTGGGCCAGTCCCCCATGGGGCCCGAAACCGGCAGCGACGAGACACAGGTGATCATGGTGAAACCCCTCCCGTTGGGCAGGGCGGTGCAGAAGACCGCGCTGCGCACACCCGGAAGCGTCTCCAGGCGCGCCTGGAGGTTCGATCGCATGGCTTCGACCGACGCCGCCGTGGAATAGCGGCGCTTGGGCAGGGTGAGGGTGAAGGCCACGCCCTCCCGAAGGTGGTAGCCCGGCTCGCGCCGCAGGGCCCTGAGGAAGCTCGCCGTGAACAGGCCTCCCATGGCCAGCATCACCACCGCCAGCGCGCTCTGCGCGGCCACCAGCACCCCGCGGAGGCGCCGTCCGCCCGGGGTGCTGGTGCGGGTGCCGCTGCGCAGGTCGGTGCCCAGGTCTGGATCCTGCCCCTGGCGGAGGGGAAGCAGGGCGAACAGCAGGCTCGTGAGCAGAACCAGAACCAGGGCCAGCAGCACTTCCCAGCCATCTGGCCGGACCTCCCGCAGGGTCAGCTGCTGAGGCAGGAACACCGGCAGCAAGCGCATGGCCAGCCAGGCGCCTGCGAGGCCGAGCGCGGCGGCGGGCAGGCCCACCACCAGCCCTTCCGCCAGGTGCAGCCGCAGCATCTCCCCGGGACCCGCCCCCAGGGCCCAGCGCAGGGCCAATTCCTGCCGACGCTCCAGGCTGCGGGTCAGGAAGAGGTGAGCCACATTGACGCAGGCGATGAGCAGCAGCAGGCCGGCCAGCCCCAGGGCCAGCAGCAGGCTCTTGGAGCGGTCGCCCAGCAGGTGCGTCTGCAGGTCCTCGGCCCGGTAGACCACCTGCTGATTCGTGTCGGGATGGGCCTGGGCCATGGCCTGGGATCGCGCCGCGAAATCCGCGTTGAGTTGGGCCAGGGAGACCCCAGGACGAAGGCGCGCGAGGGCCTTCAGCATGAAGCCACCTCGGTTCCCCTGCGTTCGATCCAGCACCAGGAAGGCATCCGGCATGGGCTGCGAATCGGGCATCCGGAAACCCGGCGCCGTGATCCCCGCCACCAGACGGGGCCGTCCATCCAACTGAACGCTGTGGCCCACGAGCTGGAGATCGCCTCCGAATTCACGGTGCCAGGCCTCGTGGGTGAGCACCACCACATCCGGGCCGTCCCCGAGTTGGAAGAGACGTCCGTGCTCCGGCCGCGCACCCAGCGCCGCGAGCAGGTTGATGTCCACGGGCTGAGCGCTGGTCAGACAGAAGCGGCTGCCTGCCTCCAGCTCCAGCGTGCTTGAACTGCCGAACAGCAGCAGCTCCTCGCAGACCTGGGATCCCATCTCGAGGTCAGGCATGTCCGTGGGGCTGACGGCCTCCAGAGACTCGCCGCCGAGCCGCACCGTGACTGCGGCCAGGCGGGAAGCACCTGGGTACGGAAGGGGCCGCAGCAGCACGCCGTGCACCACCGTGGCCAAGGCCAAGGCCCCGGCAAGGCCGAGGGCCAGGGTGAGGATGGCGGACAGGGCAAACCCGGGGCTGCGTCGGACGGAGCGGAGGGAGGCCCGGAGCGTGGAGACGAGTGGGTTCATGGCGGTCCTGGAAAGAGAGGCGATTCCCAGATGGGTGGCCTAATCCGCGCGCAGCGCCTGGCTGGGGTCCACCCGCGCCGCACGCAGGGCGGGAATGAGACAGGCCGTGAGGCCGATCAGGCCCAGGACGGCGAGCACCAGAAGATGGATGGCCGGATCCTGCGGGGTGACGCCATAGAGCTGCGCCTGCAGCAGCCGCCCCAGCAGCAGGGCCGCGGCCAGTCCGATCAGCAGGCCGAGCCCCAGCGTGCGAGCCCCCTGGCCAACGATGAGCGCCAGGACATCCCGGATCTGGGCACCAAGGGCCATGCGGATGCCAATCTCCCGTCGGCGCTGGGCTACCAGAAAGCTCGTGACGCCATACACGCCCACCGCCGAGAGCAGTAACGCGACCAGCCCGAAAGCACCGAAAAGCACGCCTTGGGCGCGGTATTCATCCATGCCCTGGGCGATGAGGGTGGGCATGCTGCGCACCTGGGAGGCAGGCAAGTCCGGATCCAGATCCCGCATGGCCGCCTTGAGCCCAGGGATCAGAGATTCAGGCGCGGCGTCACCTCGCAGTACCAGGGTGAAGAAGTCGATGTTGCCGCCGGTTGGATTCTGCATGGGCAGGTAGACCTGCGGCCCGGGCGCTTCTGCCAGGCGCCGCGCCCGCACATCCCCCGCGACGCCGATGATGGTCAGCCAGGGCCCGCCCGTGCCATCGAAGGAGAGCCTTCGGCCTGTGGGATCCTGTCCGGGCCAGTGGCGGTTGGCGAAGGCCGCCGACACGACGGCAGAGCCCGCTTCCGGGCCTTGGAAAGAACGCCCCCGGAGCAGCGGAATGCCCAGGGCCTCGAAGTACTCGCCGCCGATTTCCATCACTTGGGCATGAGGGCTGTCGCCGGAGGACACCTGCCCGTCCAGCTGGTAGGTGGATGTGGACGTGCTTCCCCCGAGGGGCAGGGTATCCACCACGGCCGCCGACAACACCCCAGGCGTCTCCTTCGCCCGGCGCAGCAGCCGTTCAGCGAAACCCCGCTGAAGTTCGGGCGTGCCGTACTTGGCCCGCGGCAACGCGAAGGCGGCGGTCAGCACCCGCTCGGCCCGGAATCCGGGGTCCACTTGTTGAAGGACGGAGACGCTGCGGATCATAAGCCCCGCGCCGGCCAACAAGGTGGTGGCCAAGGCCACTTCGGCCGTGACCAGCGCGCGGCGCATCCGCTTCTGGGCCTGCGCGCCGGTACCCTTGGCCCCCTCGCGCAGGCTCGATTCCAGGTTCACGCGGCTGGCCTGCCAGGCGGGCAGGAGGGCGAAGAGAAACACCGAGACAAGGGCCGTCACCAGGCTGATGCTCACCATGGTGCCATCCATGGGCGGCCCATCCAGGGGCGAGGGCGGAATGATGCGCTGCAGCGCCACCATGGCGTAGCGGGCCACCAGCAGGCCCGCCGCAGCCCCACCCAGCGCCAGGAGCGCCGCCTCTGTGAGCATCTGGGCCACGAGCTGCGAACGCCCCGCACCCAGTGCCGCCCGGATGGACACTTCCCGCTCCCGGGCGGCGCTCCGGGCCATGATCAGGTTGGCCACATTGGCGCAGGCGATGAGCAGTACGAAAAGAACAGCGCCTGTCAAAGCAAGGAGAAGCGGCCGCGCGTTGCGGGTGGCTTCCTCCTGCATGGGCACCACCTTGGCGCGGTGGCCCGCATTGGTGCCGGGATAGGCCGCAGCCAGACGCTGGATGATGCCCTCCACCTCGCGCCGGGCCGCCTGCGGGTCGACCCCGGGCTTCACGCGGCCGATGCCCCCCAGGAAGTGGGAACCTCGCTGTTCCTGCTGGACGGGAGTCAGACGCAGGGGCACGAACACCTCGGACGATCCCACCTGGTAGGGCACCCTGAATGTCGCGGGGAGGATGCCGATCACGGGCACATCCTCGCCATCCAGGCGGATGCTGTGGCCGACCAGACTCACGTCCGAGCCAAAACGGCGCTTCCAGAAACCGTGGGTCAGCACCACGGCCTTGGGACCATTCAGCTCACCCTCCGCGGCCGAGAACCCCCGCCCCAGGAAGGGCTGGATGCCCGCCACCTCGAAGAATCGCCACGTCACCCGCCCCGAGCGGACGCGCTCCGGTTCACCATCCCCCGTGAGGTTGACCGAGCCGCTGGCCACCGCCGCCGTGGCCGAGAAGGTGGTCACTTCGCGGGCCACATCCTGGTAGTCGGGCCACGACAGGTTGTCGAAGCCCGCATCCTTGAACTCCGTCACCACCATCACCCGCGAGGGATCCGGCAGGGTCATTGAGCGGAAAAGTCGCCGCTCCATGAGGCTGAACACCGTGGTGTTGGCACCGATGCCAAGACCCAGCGTCAGTACCACCATCAGACTGAAGGCCGGTGCCCGCAGCAGGCTACGAAAGGCCCAACGGAGATTGAAGAGGAAGGCGCTCATGGGATTCCTGTGGGGAATGGGAGGGCTTTGGGGGATGCGCCTCTAGGCGGTGTGCTGCTTCCGGGCCTCTTCTTCGCTGACGATGCGACCATCGAAGAGATGCACGGTGCGGTCGGCGGCGCCGGCGAAGCGCGTGTCGTGCGTCACCATGCAGATGGTCGAGCCGCGGCGGTGGAGTTCCTTCAGCAGTTCCATCACGGATTCGCCGTTGGCGCTGTCGAGGTTGCCCGTGGGCTCGTCCGCCAGCAGGATGCTGGGCTTGCCCGCCAGGGCGCGGGCCACGGCCACGCGCTGCTGCTGGCCGCCGCTGAGCTGGCTGGGCAGGTGGCGCGCGCGGTGGCTCATGCCCACGTCCTCGAGCACGTTCAGCGCGCGGGTGCGGCGTTCCGCGGCGGGCATGCCGCGATAGACCAGGGGCAGCTCCACGTTCTCAAACACCGTGAGATCACCGATGAGGTTGAAGCTCTGGAAGATGAAGCCGATCTCGCGGTTGCGGATGCGGGCGCGTTCGGCGAGCTTCAGGCCCGACGCCGGCTTCTTGTTCAGGATGTAGGTGCCGCCGGTGGGCGTGTCCAACAGGCCCAGAATGGAAAGCAGCGTGGACTTGCCGCAGCCCGAAGGGCCTGCGATGGAAACGAACTCGCCCTCGCGGATGTCGAGGTGCACTTCAGATAGGGCGTGCGTCTCCACCTCGTCGGTGGTGAAGACCTTCTTGATGGCTTCGAGGTGGATGATGGGGTCAGACATGATGGCTCCAGGTGATGTGGGGAAGAGGTGAGGATGCTTATCCTTCACGTAAGGCTGCAGAGGGTTCGAGGTGGGCGGCCCGGCGGGCGGGACCGAGGCAGGACGCCACAGCCACCGCCGCCAGCACGAGGGGCACCGCGATGAAGGTCAAGGGGTCGGCGGGCACGATGCCGAAGAGCTGAGTGGAGATCGCGTAGCCGAGGGCGAAGCCACCGGGCACACCCAGGGCCAGGCCCCAGCCCACCATGCGAAGGCCATCGCTGAGAACCATGCGGATCACCGCCTGGATTGTGGCGCCCATGGCCATGCGAATGCCAATCTCCCGGGTGCGCATGGCCACCTGGAAGCTGAGGATGCCGTACAGGCCTCCCCCCGCAAGCAGCAGCGCCAGCAGGCCGAGTCCCCCTGTGAGGTAGCCGGACACCCTGCCCACCATCATCACCATGTTGTGGGTGAGGAGTTCGTCTCCCGTTCGTGCCTGAAGCAGGGCCAGGTCCGGATCCAGGCTTCGCATGGCTTCACGAAGGGCGGGAATGAGGGTTTGGGGCGACCCCGAAGTTCGGAGGGCGATGTAGGTTCCATCAGCCGCAACCTTGCGTGACAAGGGGACGAAGACTTCGGGCACAAGGGGCTGTCCCATCGTTTGGCGCACCGGTGTGGATACGCCGACAACGCTTAACCAGGGCCCGCTGGGCCCTTCGACGGAAAGCCGCTTCCCCAGCGGATCCTCGCCAGGCCAGTGCTTCCGAGCCAAGGTTTCATTGATGATGCACACGCCGTTCACATCCTGATCCATGAACGTCCGGCCCCGGAGCAAAGGAATGCCCAGGGCCGAGAAGTAGCCAGGGGTGATCCCCCGTTCTTCACCGCTGTTCACCTGTCCCTTGGGCAGCGACTGTCCCTCAATGTCGTAGCTGCCGCCCTCGCGTTGCCCCAGGGGCAGATTCGTTGTGAGGGCTGCGGCTTGGACACCCGGGAGGCTGGCCACTTTGGCCAGGGTGACATCCAGGAAGGCCTGCCTGGCCTCTGGAACCGCGTACTTGCTGCTCGGCAGGATGAACGCCGCCGTGAGGAGGCCCCCAGGCTGGAGCCCCGTAGGCACCTCATTGAGTTTCGAGAGACTGCGCAGCAATAGACTGGCGCCGATCAGGACGCAGGAGGCCATGGCCACCTCCAGCACCACCAGGGCGCGGCGCAGCCGGTGATGGGTGCGGCCTTCGCTTCCCTTCGTTCCCTCTTTCATCAACGCGCCGGGATCCAGCCGCGCAATCCGCCAGGCGGGCAACGCGCCGAAGAGCAGGACCGCCAGGATGGAAAGGCTGATCGTGAAGACCAGCACCCGTCCATCAATGCGGACGGCGAGCAGATCGCCCAGGGGCGCCATCACTGCGGGGAATACGCCCATGACCGCCCGCGCCACCCCCAACGAACCCAGCGCACCCAGCAGGGCCAGGAGGGCACTCTCGGCCAGCATCTGTCCGACCAACTGCGAGCGACTGGCGCCCAGAGCGATGCGCGTGGCCATCTCGCGTTGCCGCTCCAGCCCCTTGGCCAACAGGAGGCTCGCCACGTTGGCACAGGCGATGAGCAGCACCAGGGCCGCGAGGCCCAGCCCGATCGCCATGGGGGTTGCAGACTGGGTGGTGATGGCACGGGTGATGGGTTCGAGCCAAGCCGTCTTCTTTCCAACCGCAACCGGAAAGCGCGCGCCCAGTTCCTCCATCACACGCTTGAGGTCCTGGTGGGCCGAAGCCATGGTCACGCCCGGCTTCAAGCGCGCGAGAAGCAGGCCAAATGGCGCAATGCGATCTGCCAGCTGAGCCGGAGAGGGGGCCACAGGGATGTAGCCATCGACCTCGAACAGCAGCATGTCGCGCAGCGATTCTGGCCCGAGGACGCCCACCACTTCGCGCGAGACACCATTCAGGCGCAGGCGGCGACCGATCACCGTGGGATCCGAGCCAAAACGGCGCTTCCACATGGCGTATCCCAATACCACGGCATCGGGCCCACCGAAGGTGCCCTCGGCCTGGGTGAACGTTCTCCCCAGCAGGGGTTTCACGTTCATCAGGGAAAACACATTCCAGGAAACCTGCCCGCCATCATAGGCCTCCGCAGGCCCATCGCCCGCCAGGGAGAGGGGTATCCGGCGGTAGAGACTCATGCTTTCAAAAGAGGTGTTCTGCTCTTGCAGATCCCTGAACTGGGCGAGGGAGAAGGCGTCCCGTTCATCACAGGGCTTCCCCTGCTCCCAGATGGCCACCACGCGGCTGGGCTCCGGCATGATGCTGGGGTTCACCACGATGCGATCAAACATCGAATAGATGGCCGTGGTGGCGCCGATGCCCAGAGCCAACGTCAGCACCGCGGCCACGGTGAAGCCCGGTCGCTGGCGCAAAGCGCGGTTGGCGTTCTGAAAGTGCAGTCGGATCGGCATCACGATGACTTCCTTTCAGTCCTGGCGAAGGGCTTCGGCCGGAGGGATGCGGGCGGCCCGCAGGGCGGGCAGGAGGGCAGCCAGAAGGGCAGCAACGGCGAGGGCGAACACCACGAAGAGGCCCAGATAGAGGGGCGGCTCGGGCAACGCGCCGAGGGTCGCACGGCCCAGGCGCTCCAGCCCCAGGCCCAGCAACCAACCGGTCACACTCGCCACCAGGGCCAGCTTCAGCGTCTCGCGCAGCACCTGGCCCAGGATGGCCAGGGGCGTGGCGCCCAGGGCCGAGCGCACGCCGAACTCGGTGCGGCGCGCCGCCACAGCGGCGGCCATGATGCCGAACACGCCGCCGGCGGCCAGCACCAGGGCCAGGGCCGCGAAGGCGGCCATGAAGGCCCGGGCCATGCGCTGGGGCCCCAGCTGGGACTGCAGCAGGGCGTCCATGGGCTGGTAATTGGCCAGGGCCAACCCCGGCGCCGCCTCCTTCAGCACCGCCTGAATCTGGCCCGGGCTGGGTGCGGGGCCCGCCACGCGGAAGGCCAGACAGAGGTCCTCGTGCCAGACGGCACCAGACTGGGCCATGGGCAGGTAGAAGAGGGGCGGCGGCGCCTGGGCGGGGCCGAACTCCCGCACGTCAGCCAGCACGCCCACCACGGTGCGGGGTTCGTCATCCACCACCAACCGGCGACCCACCACCTCGTCGGTGTGGAACGCCTCCAGGGCCAGGGCCCGGGTCACCAGCACCACCTTCTCGGAGGTGGCCGTGTCGGTGCTGGCCACATCCCGGCCCCGCAGCAGGCGCAGGCCCAGGGCCTTCACCAGGCCCGGCGTGAGGGCCCGTGCCTGGGGATCCACCCGGCGGCCATCCTCCGCAGGCAGATTCAAGTCGCTGCGAAAGCCGCTCATGGGCAGGCCGTTGCTGGCACCGGCCGCCACCACACCGGGCAGGGCCGCCAGGCGCTCCGCGAGGGCCTGAGCCAGGCGTGTGCGTTCGTCGAGCTTCACGCGGGACTGGAGGCGGAAGGTCCACACCTGGGCCCGGTCCAGGCCCAGGTCCGTGCTGAGCAGGCGGCCCAGGCTGTGCTGCAGGGAGAAGGCCCCCAGCAGGAGGCTGGCGCCCACCAGCAGCTGGGCTGACACCAGCCAGCGCCGGGCCCGTCCGGGGCCCGCGAGGCCCGGCTGGCGGCCCGCGCTGCGCAGGAGCTCGGACAGGCTGGCGCCCGGCTGGCCCACCAGAGCGCAGAGGGCGCCCAGCACAGGCCCCAGCGCCAGCGAGGCCACCACCACCGCACCATCCAGGGACAAGCCTTCCCAGCTCAGCTCGGGAAACGCCCAGGCCAGGGCCTGGCTCGTGGGCGGCAGGCAGAACCAGGCCAGCGCCAGACCGGCCCCGGCGCCCAGGAGGCCCAGCACGGCGCCTTCGGCCAGGAGCTGGCGCCGCAGCTGGGCGGGATCCGCGCCCAGGGCGCTGCGCACGGCCATCTCCGTGCGACGCCCCAGGCTCCGCGCCAGCAGCAGCGCCGCGGCGTTGTAGGCCGCCAGCAGCAGCACCAGCAGGGTGGCCCAGCGCAGAAGGCGCAGCACCCGCAGGCCCTGGCCCAGCACATCGTCCACCAGCGGGTTCAAGCCGTAGCGGATCTGATCCAGGATGTCCCGGGGTGCCTCGCCCGCGAACAGCACCTTGATGCGCGCCGTCACCTGATCCATGGCTGCCTGGCCTTGTGCCAGGGTGGCGCCGTCCTGGAGCCGCGCCACCACGCGGAGAAAGTTGCCCTGGTGGCTTTGGCTGCGTGCCACGCTCCACCGGAAGGGGCGGAACACCTCGGTGCCGTGAGCCGTGTGGAAGCTGGCAGGTAACACGCCGATGACTTCGGCCGGGTTGCCATCCAGTGAGAGGCTGCGGCCCACCACGGAAGGGTCGCCGCCGAAATGCGTACCCCAGGCCCGGTGGGAGAGCAGCACCGTGGCCGCGGCACCCGGCGCATCATCGGCGGTGGTGAAGCTGCGCCCCAGCGCCGGACGCACCTGAAGGACATCGAAGTAGTTGCCCGTCACGTCATCCAGGGCCACGTGGGCGGGAAGCTCCCGGCCCAGCGCGGCGTGCCCGGGATAGTAGGCCGCCACACCGGAGAAGACATCGGGGAACTGGCGCATGAGCTGCAGGTCGCCGGGCGAGGGGGTGCCGTGCTGGAGGGGCTCGGACACCATGCCGTTCCAGAGGCTCACCAGACGGTCGGGCCTCGGCGCGGCGAAGCTGCGCGTCATCACGCTGCGGTGCAGGGCCAGCATCCACGCGAAGCCGCCCACGCCCAGGGCCATCAACACCAAGGCGGGCACCAGGGTGCGCGGGTCGCGGAACAGGGAGGTGAGGAAACGTCGCAGTGTCATGGGATCTCAGCTAGGACTGACGGAGGGAATCGGAGGGGGGAAGGGTGGCGGCCCGGAAGGCCGACAGCAGGCTGGCTGCACTGGCACCCAGCAGCAGCACCAGGGCTCCGCCCACCAGGCTGGTGGGCTCGGCGGGCTGGGCATCCCCCAGGGTGGCGGCCAGCAGGCGGCCCGCCGCGAACGCCGCGCCGAGGCCGATCAGCACGCCCAGCGCCGTGGTGAATACCCCGCGACGCAGCACCAGCTGGAAGATCTGCAGCGCCGTCGCGCCCAGGGCCACACGAATGCCGAACTCCTTGGTGCGTTGGGCCACGATGTAACTCAACAGGCTGTGGAGGCCTGCCAAAGCCAGCAGCAGGGCCAAGCCCCCCGCGAGGCCCATGAGACGCATCTGGATGGAGACGCCCTCCACGCTCTCGTTCACCACCTCACGCATGGGACGAAGGCCCTTGGGCGGCCACTGGGGTGCCACCTCTCGCGCCACCTTCCGGAGGGCGTTCAGGTTCATGACACTGGTCGAGTCGAACTGCACCACGAAGGTGGTGGTGAGCATGCCCAGATAGGAGGGGAAGTAGGCCACCATCTGGGCCTGGTCGCTGCCGGGCCCCGCGTTGCGCACGTCCGAGACCACGCCCACCACCTCCACCCAGCGGTCGTTGTAACGGAAGGTCTGACCCAAAGGGGATTCGCCGGGGAAGAAGGTGCGCGCCAGGCTTTCGCTGATGAGGGCCGTGGGGGAATCCTCACCCTTGCGTTCGGAGGGGCTGAAGGTCCTGCCTTGGAGAAGGCGGATGCCGAAGACTTCAAAAGCCTCGGGGCTGATGGTGCGCAGCTCCACCCACTCGTCGTCCCGGTGGGGACGCTTCGGGGTCTCGCTGCCGAAATTCCAGCCCCAGTCATCCACCGGAAGCATGGCGATGCTGCCGGCCTGCTTCACACCAGGAATGGTCTTGAGGCGCGCGACCAGTTCTTCGGCTTGGCGGGCGGCCTTCTCCGCGGCCGCCTCGTCCTTGACGCTGGTGTCGCAGGTGAACACCGCCACGCCGTCGATGCGCAGGCCCAGGTTGGTGGCCAACAAGCGGCGAAGGGTACTCTGGGCCGAGGCGAAGGAGGCCAGCAGCGTGAGGGCCAGAGCCACCTGGGCCACCACCAGGGTGACGCGCAGGTGCCGCGAAGCGCCTCGGGCCAGGCCGCGCCCGCTGGCGTTGAGCAGCATGCTGAGACGCAGCTTTGACATCAGCAATCCCGGCAGGCCTGCCATGAGGAGGGCCACCAGCACCGATGCGCCCGCCATGCCTGCCAGCAGACCTGCGTCCACTGCGAGGGGATGGGCTGCCTGGAAAGCCGCACTCACCACCGGTTTCAGCATCCCGAGGGTGGCACTCGCCACGCCCACGCCCAGCAGGGCACCGGCTGCGGCGAGCAGCAGGGATTCCGCCAGGCGGGGCCGCAAGGCTGTCCACGTGCTGGCGCCGAGGGCCATGCGAAGGGCCGTCTCTTCGGCGGCGGCCATGGCCCGGGCCAGCACGGCGTTGCCCAGGTTCACCAGGGTGATGGCGACCAGAAGACCCGTGGCCAGGGCCAGGATGGTCCCCACGATCTTGTTCTGATTCCGAAGCAGCTCCGTGTACGGCGTTCCCACCAGATGGGTGACGGCCTCCTGCTGGCCCGGATGCTCTGAGGCCAGAGCCTGACCGAGGGCGGCGAGTTCAGCCTGGAATTGGGCGGGTCCCCTGCCCGGAGCCAGTCGCACGAACATCGGAAGGAAGCGGTTGTAGCGCCCGTTCCGCTGGCTTTCGGTCAAAACCAGAGGCGCGAAGAGCTGCACTTTGTTGAGGGAAACGCTGCCGGGAAGCACGCCCAGGACCGGGTGATCCAGCCCGTTGAGCCGCAGGGTCCGTGAGAGCACCTGGGGGTCCCGGGCAAAATGGGAGGTCCAGAAACCTTCGGTGAGCACCACGCCCCGGGGCGATTCCGGAGCCCAATGCACCGTGCCCAAAAGGGGTTGAACCTGGAAGACGTCGAAGAAGCCGGGGGTGACCGTGCCCACCAGAGCCTGCTCCGGTTCGCCATCTCCCGTCACATTCATGCGGTACGAACCAAAGCCAGCCACCGCGGAGACCGTGTGGAGCCGCTGTGTCAGTTCTTCGTACATGGGCCAGGAGGCCGGAAACCGGTAGTTCTTTCCATCCTGAGGCGCCCACCAGATCTGCTGGATGCGCTGGGACTCCGCATAGGGAAGATCCGTGAACATCACCGTGCGCAGCGCCCCCACCATGGCGGCGGTGGCACCCAGCCCCAGCGCCAGCACCAGCAGCACGGGGAGGGTGTACTGGGGCATGCGAAGCAGGTTGCGCAGGGCGATGCGGAGGTCCCGAATAGCGTTGTTCATGGCAGTCACTCCGTTCGGAGGGCTTCGGCCGGAACGGTCCGGCTGGCGCGAAGCGCTGGGATCAGACACGCGATGAGGCTGGCCAGCAGGAGGAGGCTGGCGCCCAGCGCTTGGTCATAGGCACGGCTGGCCGGCAGGGCGAAGAACAGGTGATCCATGAGGCGGTGGATGGCCCAGGCGCCCAGGGCGCCGACGATGAAGCCCCCGACCACCAGGGCTCCACCCTGGCGGAGGAACTGCCCCACGATGGCCGTGGGACGGGCGCCCATGGCCATGCGGATGCCCACCTCGCGGCGGCGCTGGGCGGTCGTGAAAGCCAGCATGGAGGAGATGCCCAGGAGGGCGAGGATCAGCGAGAGCCCGCCCAGGAAGCCCAGCAGGGAGATGGCCATGAGCGGCGCCGCCGCCTCGCGGGCCAAGGCCTGGGCATGGGTCTCCACCCTCAGATCGGCGGCATCCGGCAGCACGCGCTGAACAAGATCGCGCACAGCAGGCAGGAGTGCTTCAGCCTTGCTGCTGGCCCGGATGAAGAGGGGCTGGCCCGCCATCTGCGCGGGCTGCATCCGCGTGTAGAGGTAGCCCATGGGCAGGTCCACAGGCAGCGGCCCATCCTTTTCCACGCCCACCACCTCGCGTCCATCCAGCGCCTGGCCCAGGGCCGACCGGCCCGGGAAGTTGGCGCGGGCAATGGCCTCGCTGATAATGATCTGCTGCGGTCCATCGCTGGGCAGGAACCCGCGCCCCGCCACCAGCACCCGGTTCCGCACCTGGAAGTAGTCCTCGGTGGCCACCGCGCCCATTTGTGCCACGCCACTGGGCCCCATGCTGCCTGCGCCTGTATCCCCGCCCATGGCGGCACCCGTGGCGCCGGGCAGGTGGCGAGCCTCCTCCAGCAGCCGGGTCAGGAGCGCCGGGGCTTGGGCCATGCGCTCCGGTGGCAGGGTGACGTGGACTTCCACATTCTCGCGGCCGACCCCGAGCCGCATCGACAGGACCCGCTGAAGGGACTGCACCACGCTGGCCACAGGGCCAAGCAGCGACAGGCAGAGGGCCACCTGCGCCACGACGAGGGCCGCCTGCAGCTTGCGCCGGCCCGCGGTGGGAGCGCTTTCCTTCAGGGCCTCCATGGGCGCCTGACGGAGGGCCCGCAACAGGGGCAGCGCCGTGGTGAGGGCGGCCAGCAGCAGGGCCAGACCCAGGGCGAAGCCCACCGAGGAAGCCCGCAGGATGGGGATCTCCAGCATGGCGAAGGGACTCCGTCCATCGAAGGCCAGCAGGGAGGGCAGCGCGAGGCGGGCAAACCCCCAACCCAGAGCGGCCCCGAGGCCCGTGAGCCAGAGGTGCTCCATGAACATGCCGCGGGCCAGCTGCCAGGCACTGGCCCCCAGAGCCACGCGGGTGCTGCTTTCGCGCCGCTGGTGCTCCTGGTGGGCCAGCTGCAGGTTTGCCACCACCAGGCAGGCCAGCAGCAGGCAGAGCCCCACCGCGGCGAAGAGCAGGCCCGGGCTGGGCAGGTAGGCGTCGAGGGACATGTCCTGGCTGCGCGTGAGAGGCGAGAGCAGGGTTCGCGCCATGGCGGGAATCCCCGGGTGACGACGGGTCACCGTCTGGGATTGGCGCTGGGCCTGCGCGACGCTGAGCCCCGGTTGCAGGCGGCCCACGGCATTGAACTCGAAGGTCGGATGTTCACTGATTCGGAAACCTGGCTCGTCGGGCTGGTCGTAGCGGATCAGGGCGCCCAGGGTGATCCAGAGCGCCTCTGGGCGCTTGGGGAGGAGGCCGAAGAAGCCCCGGGGCGCAATCCCCACCACGACACAGGGCTGCCCATCCACCAGGACTTCCCGCCCGATGACACCGGGATCGGCGCCATGGCGCGAGATCCAGAGCGCGTGGCTCAGGACCACCTTCGGCTCGGCGTCCCAGGTCTCTGCATCTGCGAAGAAGCGCCCGAGTGTGGGCTTGAGGCCCAGGGTGCGGAGGTAGTCGCCGCTGGCAAACCCTGCCACCTGATGGCCTCCTTCGGCCCCGTGCCCCAGGAACACTTCACGCCCCTGGAAGTAGGCCAGGCCCTGGAAGACCGGATTCTCCTGCCGGTGGCGCTCGAAGAGCGGCCAGGAGACCAGCGTCGCCGTGGGAGGCGTCATGCCCTTCGGAAAGTCCATCCTGGGGGGCGGTTCCACACTCAGCAGCACCAGCCGATCAGGCTCGGCCACCGGCAGGGGCCGGATGCGCAGCGCATCGAAGAGGGTGAAGAGCGCGAGGGCTGCACCCATGCCCAGGGCCAGCAGGGTCACGGTCCCTGCGAAGAACCAGGGCCGGCGCAGCAGTGAGCGAAGCGCCTGGAAGGCGCCGGGGATCATTTCACCCTCAAGCGATCGACGCCATCCCAGGCGCTGGTGTCGCTGAGGATCACCTGGTCGCCGGGGCGGAGGCCCTCGAGCACCTCGATCGTGCTCACCGAGGCCCGGCCCAGCTTCACCTTGATGCGGTTGGCCTCGCGGCCATCGGGTGTGAGTTTGAAGAGGGAAATGGTGGCGAAGGATTGGGCCTGCACGGGACGGCCCACGCGCAGCGTGTGCTCTGCCCGGTCCAGCTCGATGATGCCCTCCACGCTGAGGTCGGGGCGGGCCCCCTTGGGCAGCGCGCCTTCGAGGCTGGCATCCACCGTGACCGTGCCGTTCTGCACGCTGGGATCCATGCGGATGACGCGGCCCTGCACGATGCCGTTGCGGGTGTCCACCGCGACGCTCTGCCCCATCTGGATGTCCTTGGCCTGGGTCTCGCTCACCTTCAGCTCGGCCTTGAGCGGCATGGGCTTGGCCACCTTCGCCAGGTTCGCACCGGGGGCCAGCTGCTGGCCCACCTGCAGGGGCACCTGCTGCAGCATGCCCGCCATGCCCGCCCGCACATGCAGGGAGGCGCTCTGGGCCTGCTTCAGCGCGTACTGGGCGCGGGCCTGCTCCAGCGCGGCGCGGGCGGGCGCCAGCTCGGCGCCCTTCCCTTCGAAGAGCGCCATGCGGGCCTCTTCGGTGGCCAGGCGCGCAGCGCAGTCCTCGTAGCGGGCATTGGCGCGCAGCACATCGCTCTCGGACTGGAGCCCTTCCTTGAACAAGCGCTGGAAGGCCTTCAGCGTGGCTTCGGCCTCCTTGAAGGCGGCGCGGGCGGAGGCCACCGTGCCCTTCTGGTTCAGCGCACCCACGCTGTAGTCGGACTCCGCCCGCTTCAGGTTCCAGAAGGCATCCTGCGCCCCCTGCTGCAGCTCGGGGCTGGAGAGCTCGGCGATGATGCTGTCCTCGCGGACCTCCGTGCCGGGGTAGAGCAGGATGCGCTCCACCTTGCAGGGCACCTGGGCGGTGATCATGCGCACGTCGACGGGCACCAGGATGCCCGTGCCCCGCACCTGGAACACCATGGCCCCCTCTTGGACCTTGTCCAGCAGCAGGCTCTGGCGGTCCACCTCCGGTGCCGCCGGCTTCAGGCGGCCCAGACCGAACAGCAGGGCCAGCACGCCCAAAGCGACGCCACCCATCCATGCGTATTTCCAGTGGCGCTTGGGTTGGGAAAGCGGAATGTCCATGAACGTCTCCGGCCCGGTCACAGCCAGAGACATGCCATGTTTTAAGACTTGTTATAATTTATTTTATGATTTTACCAACGTTTCGAGCCGTCCCAGAATCGGGACAGTCGTCCCAGAGGCGGCTCCTAGCGGCGGACGCCGCCGCCAAAGCTGCGGAAGCCGCCACGCCCTCCCCAATGGCTCCAACCACCTCCGCGCCAGTAGCGGGGGCCGCCCCAGCTGCGATAGCCGTAGTGGGGCCTGAATCCATACCAGTGGCCCAGGCCAATGCCGAACCAGCCGTAGTAGCGGGGGCCGAACACCCCAAAGTAGGGCATGGGCCCCCAGCCCCACAGCCAAGGCGCGGCCACCCAGCACCAACCCGTTTCCTCTTCATACACGTACATGTGCGGCACCGATCCATCCGGCGGCACATGGGTGTAGCGGTCGCCGTAGGGCATCCACACCCACCCGTACTGCTCGGTGTAGACCCATTGGCCGCTGCCCTTCTCCTGGGGCGGCTGCACCTGCGTCGAGCCTGCGGGTGGTTTGGGCAACTCTGCCGGAGGCGGGGGCGGTGGGGTTTTGGGTTCGGGCACCGTGGGCTTGGCGGGTGCCTGCTCCTGACTTTCCGAAGGGGGTGCGGGATTCCCGGGCTCCTGCGCCCCGACCTGCAGGCCAGAAAGGGTGGTGATCACGGCCAACATACCTGCCCAGGGCTTCATTGCAGCACCTCCATCCTGTTAGACGGCCCAGAACCCCAAAGGGTTACATCCCGGGTGGAACCGATGTTGAAGCCCCTTCCATCCGCGGGCAAGCACTCATCCGGCCTCCCACTCACCGTCTCTACTTGCTCATGCTCAACAGTTCCACATCGAAGACGAGCATCCCCGCCGGTTTTCCCCGTTCGCCCCGATAAGCCAACTTTTCAGGAACCCAGAACCGGCGGCGCTCACCCGCCACCATGAGCTGCAGACCTTCGATCCAACCGGGGATGACGTCCGCCACCTTGAAGCCCGCTGATTCCCGCCGCAGCAGAGAGCTGTCGAAGAGCTTTCCGTCGGTGGTCCAGCCGCTATAGTGGACGTTCACCCAGTGCGAACGGGTGGGATGCTCCCGACCCGTTCCCGGACGCAGGATTTTGTAGGCCAGGCCCGATTTCAACAGCTGCGCATCAACCGGTGGCGCGGCCACATCCTGCGGAGCTTTGCTGGGATGCGCCTGCACTTCGATCAATTCCAGATCCATGGTGATGGGGCCCACCGGCCTGCCCTTGGCCCCATTGAAAGCCAGAGCCTCTGGAATCCAGAGGCGCCGCTGTTCCCCTTCAGTCATATCCAGCAAGGCCTCCCGCATGCCGGGCATGAGGTTGGTCAGGAACAGGTGCGGAGGCGCCTCGTTCCGTTCGGAGTGGAGCACCCGCTTGCCATCCAGGGTCCAGCCCGAAAAGTGAACGACCACGAGGGCATCGGCCTCCACGTGCCTTCTGCCCTGGCCCGGACGGAGCACCCGATGGGCCAGACCGCTCGGGGCCTTCAATGCTTCTGCCGGAGGTGCGGCGAGATCTGCTGGTGGCGGGTCCTCCCCAGCCGTCAGGGCCAGACAGCTTAGGACCAGGATGGAAGCGAAGAGGGTTCGGCGCATGCCCTGATGGTGCCAGATCCGGTGGGCAGATCTGGAGTGACCGATGAGTGTGAGCCACTGAGCCTGCCGTGCGGCCAAGGACCCAGCAATCTGCTCGAACATCGTCGATAGTCCACCCTCCTCGACCTCGATCCACTTCCGCTCCCAGCGCACAGCCGCATAGGGGGAGTAGGCCCGCACTGTGATGCGGCCCATCCGGAATGGGTGGGTTGGGCTGTAGTAGCTCGGCTCGTAGTATTTGGAATGAGATGTCACAAGAGGGTGCTAAACCGATTACGAAGATTTTCGTTGACTACTACGAAACCTATCGTATCTTTTCGTCACCCCTCAATCTGGAGCCCCTGCCGATGTCCCCTGTGACCCGTCCCACCGATGCTGAACTCGCCATTCTGCGTGTGCTCTGGGAGCGCGGGCCCAGCACGGTCCGGCAGGTCTTCGAGGTGCTCTCCGAGGAAAAGGACCTGGGCTATACCACCGTTCTCAAGATGCTGCAGATCATGACGGAAAAAGGCCTGGTGCAGCGCGAGATCACGGATCGCGTGCACACCTTCTCCACCACGCAGACGCAAACCCAGACCCAGCAGACGCTGCTGGACGACCTGCTCGACAAGGCCTTTGGCGGTTCCTCCAAGAGCCTGGTGATGCAGGCCCTTGCCACCCGCAAGACCAGCAAGACTGAATTGGCGGAAATCCGAAAGATGCTCGACCAGGCAGAAGGGAGGAAGCGATGACCACGCTCCTGTCGCTCGTGCTGCAGCCCTGGGCCCAGGCCCTGAGCTGGACGCTGCTCCACTTCCTCTGGCAGGGCCTCGTCTTGGGGCTTCTGGCCTGGGGAACCCTGGCGCTCATGCGGGGCAGCAGCGCCCGGGCCCGTTACGGCGTGGCCTGCGCCTTCCTCGTGCTGATGGTGGCCAGTCCCCTGGCCACGTATCGGGTGCTGCAGGTCCAGCCCTCGACGGCGCCCGTGCTCCGCCCGGGCCTGGACACAACGCCGCCAGCCAGTGAGCCATCCAGCGAGCGGGTGCCTTCGGCCTCGCTGGCCCAGCGGGTGAAGGTTTCCCTGGATCCCTCCTTGCCCTGGCTGCTGACCACCTGGGCCGCCGGTGTGCTGGTGCTGTCTCTGCGCTTCCTGGGCAGTTGGCTGCGCGTCCAGCGTTTGCGCAGGCGCAGCGCCACACCCGTGCCCTCAGAATGGCACCTGGTCCTTTCCCGCCTCTGCCGCGAATTGAAGCTATCCCGCACCGTGCGCCTGCTGCAATCCGCGGCGGTAGAGGTGCCCACCGCCCTGGGCTGGCTGCGGCCCGTGATCCTGCTGCCCGCTTGCGCCCTGGCCGGCCTCAGCCCCCTGCAGCTGGAGGCCATCCTGGCCCACGAGTTGGCCCACATCCGGCGCGGCGACTTCCTCGTGAACCTGCTCCAGTCCCTGGTGGCAGTGCTGCTCTTCTACCATCCCGCCGTGTGGTGGCTGTCCGCCCGCATCCGCGCCGAGCGAGAGCTCTGCTGCGATGACGTGGCCGCCGGCCTCTGCGGCGACCCCTTGATCCTGGCCCGCGCCCTGACCGACCTCGAGGCCCTGCGCGAGCCCCTTGCCCCATCTCCCACCCCTCTGGCCATGGCCGCCAATGGAGGTTCTCTCATGCACCGCGTCCGCCACCTGCTCCACCCCGCTCTGCCCATCACCAGCGGTGCCCGCGCCACCGCCCTGGCTGTGCTGGCCGCCTCCCTGCTCGGCGCTGCCGGCGTCGCCATGCAAGACAAACCGAAGGATGGCTCTGAACCCGACAAGACCACCCGCATCCGCGTGACCGATGACAACCGAAACCTGAACGTGTCCATGAAGGGCGACGTCCAGATCAATGGCGAAGCCCCGGAACCCGTGGTGGTGAACGGGGATGGCAGCTTCACGGCCGAGGAGAAGAAGGACGGCAAGAAGCGCGTCTATTCAGCCGTCAAAGGCAAGACGACCTACACCGTGGATGGCGTGGATAAGCCCATCGACAAGGAAGTCCGCGACTGGCTCCGGGACATCCTTCGCAACGTCAAGCGAAGTCATCACGCCCGTGAGCGGGCGATGGAAATCAAGATGCGCCAGGCGGAAGACAGGGGCCGTGCGATGGAGGCCCGCTCCCGGTCGATGGAGGCAGCGGCCCGCTCCATGGAAGCGAACATGCGGGAACTCGAACGGCAAGGCCAGTTCATGAATGCGGAAGATCTCGCCAAGCTGCAGGAGAAGACGCAGCGGCTGAAAGCCGAAGGCGACAAGCTCAAGACCGAGGGTGAGCGGCTCAAGATCGAAGCCGAACGCCTCCGCAACGACCCCGAGTTGAAGGCACTCATCGCCAAGGCGGAAAAGGAAGGTCACCGCGTCGAGATGGAAGTGCGACGACGGCATGGCGCACCAGACACAGTCATTCTGAAGGGCGGGGACGATGACCATGGCCAGGATGTAATCCTCAAGCGATTCAACTCCCACCAGGGCGACAAACCCGGCGAATCGCACCCCTTCACCATCGACCGGGAAGGCGATGGGGACATGGGTGACGACATGAACCTGGATATCGCGCAGGACATCCACATCCCGCCCATCAACATTCCCTCCTTGCACGTTCCCCGGATCCGCCTGCGGTCCTCATCCCATGGCACAGAAGCCGACGCCAAGATGGAGATGGTCGAAATCCAGGCGGAACTGAAGGCCCTCCAGGCGCGGCTGGATCAGCTGCAACGTCAGATCGCCACTCCGCCCAAACCACCCAAGCCACCCAAACCGCCCATGGCACCCAAGGCTGTTCATCCCGCCGTTCCGGCCCCACCCCCACCACCCGCGCCCGATGTGCCGCCCCCGCCCCCTCCAGCGGCACCTGCGCCCCCCCCACCTCCGCCCCCGCCACCGAGCTTATGAGTTGACCTTCCACCCAAGGGCCCGCGATGCGGGCCCTTGGGTGGTGATTCTTCGGGGAAAGCCTTCCGTGCTCAAGCCCAGCTATCTGCTCCCACTCCTTCTGCTGGCTCCTCAACGGGTCGCCGCCGAAACCCCTGCTGAGTGGTCCAAGCCCTACCCGGCCCACCGCATCGCGGAGAACGTCTGCTATGTCGGCACGGCGGAACTGGGCTGCTACCTGATCACCGGCTCCCAGGGGCACATCCTCATCAACACGGGACTCGCGGATTCTCCACCCCTTATCATGGCGAGTCTGCGAACCCTGAAGATCCCTCCCAAAGACATCCGTGTGCTGCTGACCAACCAGGCCCACTTCGATCATGTGGGTGGCTTCGCTGAGATGCAGAAACTCACGGGTGCGAAGGTCTGGGCCACCGCTGCGGATGCACCCCTGCTGAGGGATGGCGGCGTCTCCGATCCCGGCGGCCTGTCCCGCTTCAAGGCTGTGAAGGTGGACCGGGTACTGAAGGATGGCGAAGTCATCACCCTGGGCGACCTCTCGCTCACCGTGATCGCCACGCCGGGCCACACCCCGGGTAGCGTGAGCTATCTCATGACCGTGCAGGGTCACGGCCAGAAGAAAACACTCCTCTTTGTCAACCTGCCCACCGTGGTGATGCCCCTGAACAACGCGAAGTACCCGAGCATCGTGAAGGATCTGGAAACCAGTTTCGTGCGCCTGAAGGCCCTCAGGCCCGACTTCTGGGTGGCCGCTCATGCCTCGCAATGCGGCTTGGCGGAAAAGCACGCGGCGGGGAACTACGAGGATCCGGCTGGCTACGCCAAGGCCGTGGCGGAATGCGAGGCGGATTTTCTGGCCAAGCTGCGCGTGCTGCCGCCGGAATAGCCGTTATATCAAGCTGCGTTCAATCCAAAAAAGAAACCTTCACCACCAAGGCACCAAGAACTGCATGAATGCGGCTCCGGTTTTTCTTGGTGTCTTGGTGTCTTGGTAGTGTTCCTTATTATTTGAATTCAAATCCGTATTAGAGGTTGCCGAGGAAGGCTTCCACCCGCTCCCAGTCCCGCGTCAGCGGAAAGGGCGGGAGGGCGGCGCGCACCTGGGCGGCGTAACGCTTCCCAAGACGATCCTCGCTAGGCAGCATGAGGCGAGGATCCATCACCGCCACCACGCCGCGATCCGAACGGGTGCGGATGAGGCGGCCGATGCCCTGCTTGAGCTTCAGCGTCATCTGGGGCACCTGGATGCCGATGAAGCCCAGGCCTTCGCGCTGGGCGTCGGCCTCGCGGATGCGGGCCTGCAGCACGGGATCATCCGGTGGCGCGAAGGGTAGCGCGGAGACCACCACCAGGCTGAGTGCGTCGCCCGGCAGATCGACGCCCTGCCAGAAGCTGGCGAGCCCCAGCAGGGCCGCCGAGGGCGTCGCGCGGAACCGGTCCAGCAGCTGAGTGCGCGAGAGCCCTTCGCCCTGCACGAAGAAGGTGATCTCGGGCAGCGCCGTTTCCAGGCGCGGGCGGAAGGCCGCCAGCATCTTGCGGCTGGTGAAGAGCAGCAGGGCCCTTCCGCGGCTGGCGCGCAGCATGCGTTCCATGGCCGAGAGGGAGGCCTCCACCCAGGCGGGATCCCCCACGCCGCCCCCTGCGCCAGGTCGGCGCTCCGGCAGGCCCGGCGGCACGAAGAGGAGGCCCTGGCCCTCGAAGTCGAAAGGGCTTTCCACGTGCTCGGCCACTTCCACCTCGGGCTTCGTCAAGCCCAGACGCAGGCCCAGGCCGTTGAAGCCGCGGCCATCCCGCAGGGTGGCGCTGGTCATCACCACGCACTCGAAACCGCGGCGCACGTGCTGGTGGAAGAAGGGGCGCACATCCACGGGGTTTGATTTGAAGTGGACGAGGTTCGGCCCTTCGCGGCTCAAGGTGGACACCCACCCATCGGGCTGGGCGAAGATCTGCTCCATGCGCGAGAAGGCCGTGCCCACCCGCTCGGCCAGGCGCATCCAGATGGGGTTTTCGGGATCGGCTGCCGCCAGGCGCCGGGCCTCCACCCAGAGGGGATGACCCGCTTCCACCCAGGCGCCCACGGCATCGGCCAGGGCCTTCATCTCGGGGCCCGGTGCCAGCAGCGGCAGGACGCCGCCCTCCACGGGCACCCAGGTCATGATCTCGGACCAGGCCTGCTCCCAGGGTTCCAGCAGCCCCGCGATGGCCGCCCCCTGGCCTGATCCCGAGGTTTGACCCGCCGCATCCCGCAGATCCGTGAAGAGCATATTCATGGCGCGGCTCGACCAGCTCTCCGCGCAGCTCTCCGTGAGCTGCTCCTCCAGGTCGTGGGCCTCATCCAGGATCAGCACTGGCGCATCGGGCAGTACCTGGCCGAAGGCCGATTCCCGCAGCACCCGGTCGGCCAGCAGCAGGGCGTGATTGACGATGATGAGATCGGCCTCGGCCACCTCTGCCCGCAGCTTGGTGAGGTAGCAATCCTCGAAGCGGGGGCACTGCCTGCCCGTGCAGCGCTCGGCGCGGGCGTTGACCTTGTCCCACAGCGGCGACTCGCCCTCGCCGAAGCGGCCCAGGCCTTCGCGGTCGCCATCCTGGGTTTCCAAGGTCCAGCGCTGGAGGGCCAGCCAGAGCTGCTGATCCGAGCGGCTGAATTCCAGGTGCGGATCGGAGGCCACCGCCTCCCAGGCTGTGCGGCAGAGGTAGTTGGCCCGGCCCTTGGCGAGCACGGCCTTGATGGGGCGCCCCAGGATGCCCGCGGCCCTCGGCACATCCTCCTCCAGGAGCTGCCTTTGCAACTGCTTCGTCCGCGTGGCCACCAGGATGGGGTGGCGGCCCGCCGACAGGGCCGGAATCAGGTAGCCCAGGCTCTTGCCCGTGCCGGTGCCCGCCTCCACGGCCTGGATCACCGCCTCGGGTTTGGATTCAGGTTCTGCGCCGCGGTTGCGCCATTGGTCAAAACGGGCCCCGCCATCAGCCACCGCGTTGAAGACCAGCTCCGCCATGCGCCGCTGCCCAGGCCGATCCTCCGCCCCCGGGAAGCAGGCGAAAATCCGGCCCACCTCCGGGGCGAAATAGCGGTCCATGGGGTGCGCCATCCGACCAGTGTGGAGCAAAGGCGGAAAAAGGGCGAATTGAACCGCGCATGGCGCGGATGAACGCGAATGAAAAGACCCGAAATGGGAAATCGTTCTTAATGTCGCGCACCCGAAGGACGATTCGCATCCATTCGCGGTTCAAGTCATTTGTGATAGTCCTTGCCGCGGATGATGGTGAAGGCCCGGTAGAGCTGCTCCAGAAACATGACCCGACTCAGCTCGTGGGGGAAGGTCATGGGCGACAGACTCATCTGTTCGGGAATCTCTTTTTTCAAGGCCGGATCAAAACCGTGGCTGCTGCCCAGCGCGAAGGCCAGACTCTCCCCCCGGTTCATGCGCTCCACCAGCCACTGGGCCAGGCCCTCGCTATCTCGCATCTTGCCCTCCGGGGTGAGCAACACGGGGCAGCGCACCGCGGCCAATTTCGGACGCAACCGGTCGGCCTCCTCTTTCAGCTGGCGGGTGGCGTCCCCCTTGCCTTCGGGCAATTCGGTGACCTCCATGCGGGCATAGGCGCGCAGCATGTCCAGATAATGCCGCTCAAGGCTGCGGCAGGGTTCCAGGCGGAGGCGGCCGAAGGCGAGGAGGTGAATCGGATACATGATCCTATTGTGATGAATTTCCCTTGGCAGCGCAGCGGGAAGGCGACACCATCCATAGCATCCAGAACCTCCGGAGGTATGCCCATGCGTCGTTCCCTGATGCTGTCCCTTGCCAGCCTGCTCCTCGTGCCCGCCTTCATCAGCTGTGGTGGCGATGACATCCCGACCACCGCGCCGGCCGCCGCCAAGGAACCCGCTGACATCCTCTACCACCTGCAGTACGTGGCCGTGCGCAAGGACTACAAGCACGTCGCCCTCATCGCTCCCATCACCCCGGACGTGGTCTACCCCTCCGCCCGCCAGCTGCACCTGGACGCCAAGTCCCTGGGCCTCACGCTGACCCCCGAGGAGATCAAGGGCCTCGGCATCGAGCACCTGGCCGACAAGCTCGACACCCTGTCCGGCGGCCCCACCGATGACTACCCGGTGAAGGACGCCCGCCTGGCGTTCAACTCCGGCATCTACCGCATGACCAAGGCCCTCACGGCCAAGTCCTGGGGCAAGATGCGCCACATGGGCATCACCGATAACAACGCTGGCCGCGCCTACGGCTCTCAGGCGGTCATCAAGGACATGGCCCTCGGCATCGACGGCCAGAAGATCCTCACCGTCAGCTGCCTCAAGAAGCCCGATGGCACCTACGGCGTCACCCTGCTGCGCTGGGAGATCAACCCCAAGAACCTGAAGCAGGACTAGCACCAAGCGATTCCCCAAAGGCCGCGCTGTTCAGCGCGGCCTTTTCATGTCTGGGTGCATGGGCGGATCGGTCGGCCTTAGCGGACTTGAAGACTCTTTAAATCCCTATGGCTTTTCATTGTACTGCCTGAAAAAATCTATGGATTCGGCTGGCGGGGCGTCCCAACACAATCCAGCCGCGGAGGATCCATGGCCAAGAAGAACGTCATCCACATCGTCGGCACGGGCACCATCGGCGAACCCCTCATCGGACTGCTCATCGAATACGCGAAGGAACTGGGCATCGACGAGGTGACCTTCCACAAGAACAGCGTCACCGACCGCCCCAAGGTGAAGGCGCTGCTGCGCCGCGGCGCCAAGCTCTCCGTGGATCCCGCCAATGTGGAGGGTTTCCGCTCCTGGGGCATCGAGCCGCACATGCTGCACGACCAGGCCCTGGAAGAGGCCAGCGTCGTCATCGACTGCAGCCCCAAGGGCCTGGAGATGAAGGATCAGCTCTACCGCAAGTACGAGCACAACACCCTGGGCTTCATCGCCCAGGGCAGCGAGTTCGGCTTCGGCACCATGTACGCCCGGGGCGTCAACGACGAGGTGCTCACCGGCAAGGACAAGTACGTGCAGGTGGTCAGCTGCAACACCCACAACCTCTCCTGCATCCTGCAGACCCTGGCCCTGGCCGAGGGCGACGACAACCTGGTCGAGGGCAGCTTCGTTTGCATGCGCCGCGCCAACGACATCAGCCAAGTGAAGGACTTCTGCCCCGCCCCCCAGGTCGGCACCCACAAGGACGGCCGCTTCGGCACCCACCACGCCCGCGATGCCTACCACCTGTTCCAAACCAAGGGCCTGGAGCTGAACCTCTTCAGCAGCGCCGTGAAGCTGCCCACCCAGTACATGCACAGCCTCTGGTTCGACCTGCGCCTGAAGCGGGCCACCACCCTGGATGCGCTCAAGCTGCGCGTGAAGGCCAACGACCGCATCGCCATCACCGAGAAGAAGGACGCCAACACCGTGTTCTCCTTCGGCCGCGACCAGGGCCATTACGGTCGCATCATGAACCAGACCGTGATCCCCCTCAGCACCATGACCATGCCCAACCCCCACCGCGTGGTGGGCTTCTGCTTCACGCCCCAAGACGGCAACAGCCTGCTCTCCAGCGTGTCGGCGGCCCTGCACTTCATCCACCCCGAGGACTGGGAGCAGCGCATCCAGGTGCTCAAGCCCTTCTTCTTTGACGAAGTGTGATGAAGGCTCGAATCGCTTCTCGATTCGAGTTGGAAGGGCCCGCAGAGCGGGCCCTCTTTCATCAACGCCCTTTCTAAACTCGGGCCGCGCAGCGGCCCGAGCCCACTCGACACATCACTAAGTACCTGAGTGAGCCCCCCGTAGCCGTGCCATGACCTTTAAAAACCTGTTCATCCATCCCGAGACACGGATCCTACGGCCGGGCTGGCGCATCCCTTGGCTGATCCTGTGGGTGCTGCCCCTCGTCGTGGCCATCAGCGGGCTCGTGACCCTGGCCCGTCGCCATGTGCCGAGCCCCTGGCTGCCCGCGGCCAGGGCGCTGCTCGGCCTGGCGCTCATCCTGGGTGCCCTCGCCATCTACCGCTGGTTCATCCACCGCGTGGAGCACCGGGTTCCCCTTGAGGCGCAGGTGGATCCGAACACGCCCTGGCACGTGGGACTGGGCTTCCTCCTGGGCGGCGGCGCCATGCTGCTCATCACCGCCATCCTGGCCCTGGCCGGGGCCTACCGTATCGAGGGCTTCCACTCGCCCTGGCTGCTCCTCAGAGCGGCCATCTTCTATCTCCCGCAATCCTTCTCCGAGGACTTCTTCTTCTGCCTGATCCTCTTCCGCCCCCTGCGGGAGGGCATCGGCCGTCGGCCAGCCCTGGTCGTGGCACCCCTGCTCTTTGCCTTGGCCCACATGGGCAATCCGAACGAGAGCGTGCTGGGCATCGCCGAAATCGTCACCAGCGGCATGGTGATGTACTACGCCTTTGATCGCACTGATCGCTTCTGGACCATCTGGGCCCTGCACTTCTCCTGGAACTTCACCATGAACGGCGTGCTGGGCATGGCCAACAGCGGGCTGGCCCTCCAGGGCTGGATCCGGCCCACCATCACCGGGCCTGCCTGGCTCACGGGCGAGGCGACCGGGCCCGAGGCCTCCGCTTTGGCCGTGGGCTTGGACCTGTTGTTGTTGTTGCTGCTGCTGTCCCGGATGTCAGCCCAGCGGTTGCGGGGCCCCTTACCTGGCCAGGAAGCGGCCTGACCAGGTGGGGCCGCCCTCCCCGATAAAAGGGCCCAACGCAGGCCTTTTTTGATGGAATGCTGGTGTTTTGGATCCCCATGCTCCTCACCACCCAATACACCCTCACCCCCGATGAAGCCCTTCGCGGCACCCGCACCTTCAAGCGGCTGCGGTATGCCGTATCCGTGGGCTCGGGCGCCCTGGTGGCCCTGCTGGGCCTTGTCGTGGTCGCCTCCGAAGGCTCACCCGCCTTCGGGTTTTTCATGATCTTCAACGGACTGCTCTTCGTCGCCATGCCGGAGCTGGTGCTCCGCTGGGGCCGTCGTCGGCGCGGCTCCGCGCCCTATTCCCCCATCACGCTGCAGCTGGATGACGACGGCCTGCGCCTGGAGACCGAGGTCAGCGAAGGTGGACTGCCCTGGGAGGCCTTCAGCGAAATCCGGCGCCGCAGCGGCTTCTGGATCTTCCGCATGGACCACACCCAGGCGGTGCTGGTGCCTGAGCGCGCCTTCGAGCCAGCTGCCAACGCAGAGCTGGAAGCCTTCCTGCGCGGCCGAGGGATCCTCGCCCGATGAAGCTGTCCCGATGAAACTTGAGGCCCCCGTGGATCGCGCTGCCCGCAGCCTGCTGGGCCAGCTGCTCCGCAGAGACGAGGTCGTTCTGCGCATCACCGAGGTGGAGGCCTACGACGGCCCCAACGATACGGCCAGCCACGCGCGGCATGGCCGGACTTCCCGCAATGCACCGATGTGGGGGCCGCCGGGCCGGGCCTACCTCTACTTCTGCTACGGCATGCACTGGATGCTGAACGTGACGACAGGGCCCGAAGGCCATCCCTCCGCCGTGCTCATCCGCGGCGCCGAAGTGCTGTCGGGTTTGGATACCGTCCTCATACGCCGCAAAGCGACCAAGGTCACCCCGCAACTCTGCACTGGCCCCGGCAAAGTGGCTCAGGCCCTGGGCCTGGACAAGACCTTCGATGGCCACGATCTGCTGGTCCCCGGTGGACTGGAGTTGGCCCCCGCCAAAGTCCCCAAGCGGATTGTGACCGGGCCCCGACTGGGCATCGGCTTCGCCTCCCCCGAGGATCAGGCCCGCCCCTGGCGCTTTGCCGATGGGGACAGTTCCGCCGTCTTGAAGCGTTCGGATCTGGCACCCTGGAAGCCCTGACCCTCGCCGTCGAATGGCCACCGCCATCCGCCGAACCCCGGAGCCGCCATGCCCTTCGTGAACATCCGCATCACCAAAGACGGCGCCACCGCCGAACAGAAGGCCGCCCTCATCCAGGGCACCACCCAGCTGCTGGTGGACGTGCTGGGCAAGAACCCCAAGACCACCGTCGTGATCATCGATGAGGTGGACACCGACAACTGGGGCATCGGCGGCGAAAGCGTCACCTCCAGGCGCAAGCAGGGAATCTGATCCCTCGACTTGTGCATCGCGGCACCGCCCTGCATACTCAATCTCCGCTTCGTGCGAGGCCTCGCGGGGCCCCGGGAAGCACACCAAGCCACGGGGGTGACCGGTTTCGACAGGTCCCGACCATGTGGGTCACGCAGCAAAGCCCAGTGGGCTTTGCGAAGTGGGGCCCCACAGGAAGGGAGTCACGCCGGAAGAAGCCGCAAGCGTTCGTGGCAGACACCAGACAAACGGGGGTGACCGGTTTCGACAGGTCGTGATCCGGGTGCACGGTGCAGGCGGGGGTTGGACGGATGGCCCCCTTATCAATCCGCCCACATCAAACTGCCAACGATAACTTCGAACTGGCTCTCGCTGCCTAGGGCAACCTAGGTTCCGAGCGAGTCCTCGGGATCTCTGGGTACCGAGCTCGTTAAACCTTTGAAGGGGTGGCTTCGGCCTGCCTGACAGAGGCACCAGATAGGTTGCCGCGATGTCTCCTGACGGCAGCCGAGATCAGGGGACACTCGTTCCGAGCGGCTCGTCCGTTCCCCGCCGGAAGGATTCAAGAGCGGACCAAGCCTGTGGAAGAGCCGCCATTCGGCATGTCTTGGACGTGGGTTCGACTCCCACCACCTCCACCAACCAAAAGCCCCGCGCGCGGGGCTTTTGCGTGTGGCGAGAAGACCGCACGGACAAGCCGACATCGGCGCAGTACCCAAATCGGCCCATCGCCCTGACCGCCTATTTCGCGCCCTTGCGGCGGTTCTCCGCCACGGCCGCCTGTACCAGGCGTTTGAAGGCAGCGGCTTCGAGGCGTTCGCCTTCCCGGAGGTCGATGGCGCGGCGGGTGCCGCCCTCCAGGCTGGCGTTGAAGAGGCCGCTGGGATCCTCCAGGGCGGCGCCCCGGGCGAAGGTCAGTTTGACCGCCTGCTTGTAGGCCTCGCCGGTGCAGACGATCCCGCCGCACGACCAGGTGGGCACGCCCAGGGGGTTGGTGGGTTTAACCCACTTGCAGTCCTCTTCGATGTCAGGGACCGCTTCGTGGATGAGCCTGCGCACCTCCGCCAGCGTGTGGGCCCGCCAATCGCCGAGGGACTGAAGCTTTTCGTCGACGCGGGCAGAAGGGCCGGTCGCTTTCTTTGAAGCTGCCCCGGCCTCAGATCCAGCCCCAACCCCGGTCTTGGTCTTGTTCTGAACTTTGGCTTTGGGCTTCGTCATGTCCAATCCACTGGGCTTGGCTTTGGCCACCATGGGTCACCCTCCAGAGTCATGTGATGCCGGGTAAACGCGAAGGATTGGAACGCACGCGCAGGGACTGTCTTGGCCCACGGATTAAGGAACCACCAGGCCCAGGAAACCGAGCAGGGCGACCGCCGCGAAAAGGGATGTCGAGGGAAAGCGGAGCGGGTGGATACCGCCCTTCAGCGCCACGGCCGCGCTCAGGATCGACAGGGCCGCCGTGAGGGGGGTGAGGAACACCGCCAGCTCGGGCCGGTCCGGATGCCCCGCCACATGGGCGAATCCCAGGCCCATGGCGAAGGTGAACACGGTCGTGATGTGCCAGCAGTAGTAATTCAACCATTTCGAGGCCCTGGGCAGTTGGGTGTCGGCCAGGAGCGGGCCCGCGACCCGCGGCCCACCCACGAAGGTATGCACGCAGAAGGTCACGGCGCTCATCGCCGCCGCAGCCCAATGGAAGGAAGGGCCCATGTCGTTCGGCTCCGGGAACGGCTGTCGGGTTTGAAAGGTTCTTGATCGGGTGTTCAGGAAAGCATGCGTCGGGAACAGCGGGCGGATGGCGTGGGAGGGCCCCGCAAGTATTCCAGAATTCACATCCTTGTTGCTGGCCTGCCCCGGCCCTCGAACCTAGCTTCGTGCCGATGAATCCCAACGATGCCACCCGCTCCCCGAAACTCCTCGACCTGGTGCGGCAGGCCATCCGCCTGCGGCACCTGAGCCCGGCGACCGAAGAGGCCTACGTCCGCTGGATCAAGCGCTTCGTCCTCTTCCATGAGAAACGCCACCCGAAGGACATGGGCGCCCGCGAGGTCGAAGCCTTCCTGTCCCACCTGGCCATGGACCGAATGGTTTCGCCCTCGACCCAGAATCAGGCCAAGGCCTCGCTCCTCTTTCTCTACAAGGACGTATTGGAGGCCCCTCTTCCCTGGCTCTCGGACATCGCCCAGGCCCGCCGGGCGCGGAGGCTGCCCGTGGTGCTCACCCTGGAGGAGGTTGTCAGCCTGCTCAACCAGCTGAATGGAACCCTCGGGCTCATCGCCCACCTGCTCTACGGAACGGGCATGCGGCTCATGGAAGGCCTGCGGCTGCGCGTGAAGGACATCGACTTCGAACGGCGCGAGATCATTGTCCGGGAGGGGAAGGGGTTCAAGGACCGGGTCACCCTGCTCCCCGAGGTTCTGATCCAGCCCATGCGGCTGCAGCTCCGGCGCGCCCGCTCCTTCCACGAAAGGGACCTCGCCGAGGGCGTGGGAGAGGTGTGGGTTCCCGAGGGGCTTGCGGCCAAGTACAAGGGCCTGGGCCGATCCTGGGCCTGGCACTGGGTGTTCCCCTCCCACCTGCGGTCCGTGGATCCAAGGGCCGGGGTGACGCGCCGGCATCACATCTATCCGGAAAGCGTTCAGCGGGCCGTGCGCGAGGGATCCCGGCGTGCCGACCTGTCGAAGCCGGTGACCCCCCATGTCCTCCGCCATTCCTTTGCCACCCACCTGCTCCAGGCCGGCACCGACATCCGAACCCTCCAGGAGCTTCTGGGCCACAAGGATGTGGAGACGACCATGATCTACACCCATGTGCTCAACCGCGGCGGGAAGGGCATCCAGAGCCCCCTGGACCGCGTCTCCAGCCAGATTCCACGGTTCCGATCCGCACCTGGCCCGGTGTCCCGTGACCGGGATCCCGCCGACCTGCCTCCGACGGCTGGCCATCCAGCGATGTCGGCCTCGACGAGCTGAGCCAGCAACGTGAGGGATTCCTGCCAGCCCAGGCAGCAGGCCTCGGTGGGAATCACCTCGGGAATGCCCTCCTGCACGCTCTCCACTCCGGTTCCGCAGGAGACGGCCCCTCGGCTTCAGGGTTTGGGGGGAGCCCCGGCCAAGGCGTCGACCAGCTCCTGCGACCACAGGGCCAGGGGCTTCTTCCGCTGCTTGTTTTCCTCCCGGGCGGCGCGGTTGAACGTCGGCAGGAGCTTGCGGGGATCGCCCATGCATTCCACCAGCACCGCCCGCCCGAACTGGCGCTCGATGACGATGGCCATCTGGTAGCCCACGGTGTACCAAGGGCCCTGGACGCCGAAGAAGGTGAAGGCCTTTTCCGAAATCTCCGCCTTCGTCTTCCGCTTCTGGTGGATGACTTCCAGGAAGAACGTTTCCAGCGCGTTCAGGTCGGCATTGAAGTTCCCGAGCTCCTTGTCCCATCGCGCCCGATCCTCGCGGGAACCGACCGCATGGGGATGCACCTCCATCCCCCCCGCCGCCGCGAGCATGGCGAACCCTTCGCCGAAGGCGCCCACCCATTCCGCCGCGGCCCTGGCCGCGGGCGACAGGTCCTTCAGCAGGGCGGCATTCTCGTCTTCGAGGCTGGCGAAGCCGATGTGGTGCATCTCGTGCGCCACGGTGTTCTCCACCTTGGCGGCGGGCAGCGCCGGATCCAGGTAGAGGAAGATGGCCGGATCGGTTTCTGTCTCGAAGACGAAACTGTTGGCCTTGGGTTTGATCACGGGAAAGACCTTCGCGCGGATCCGGGCGCGCGCCGGCAGGTAGGGAAGGATTCTCCGCGCCGCGGCGGCCAGGTCCGCCTTCTTCCAGGCCTCCAGGGCCAGCCGCAGGGACTCGGCCCTCTTGGCGAGGTCCGCCGAAAGCACGAAGGCCTTGAACTCATCCCGCGTGAAGGGCACATGCATGGCCGACTCGCGCCGTTCCAGGCTGAGGTAGGGCTCGGTCGAGAAGAGGCGCTGCCAATCGGCTTCCGTGGGGGGCCTCCCGGAGGCGCGGGCCTCGAGGATGTCCAGGACGGCCTTGGCCTCCGAGGCATCCATGCGGAGCTGGATGGCGCCAGCGGGAACCGTCTCCTGCGGCGACGTCTGAACCGGCGCCTGAACCGGGCCCTGGGCCGGGTCCTGGGCCAAAAGATGGCCGCAGGCTCCCGACAGCAGCAGAACAGAGAGGAATGCCTGCCCACAAGCCTTCATGTCAACCCCCAGCCTTCGCCTTCAGCAGCCATTTTCGCCACAATGGATCCACTGTCCATGCGCCGCGGAGGATCCCATGCCGAAACCCCCCTTCACCGCCGACTGGATCCAGGCCGGGGCGGACATCTTCCAGTGGGGGCGCAAAGCGGCCTATTGGAAGGGGAAGAAGGGCTGGTGGGCGTCCCGCCAGGGCACCGAGGGCATCAAGGGCCCCTTCCGCACCCCCGGCGCTGCGCAGAGATGGGCCGAGGAGCCCTTCCGGGAACAGCATCAGGCGGCCCAGCAGAAAGCCCGGGATGAGGCTCAGCAAGCCCTGGAGCAACGGAAGGCCAAACGCGCCGCCCACCAGGCTCGCGAAACCGCCCGCGCTCAGGCCAGGGAGGCCAAGGAGTTGGCGACCTGGAATGGATTGCCTGCCGAGGCGCGCCACGTTCAGCCAGGCCAAGTGTGGGCCATGAAGGATCCCCGCCTTGAGCAGCACCAAATTCTGGTGATCGAGGTGAAGAAAACCATCGCCGTGGTCCTCGCCAGGGAATCCAGAACCACCCCATGGAAGGGCCTGAGCGGGGAACCTCGTACCCTCACCCACCTGCCCCGGCTCTACAGGTTGGTGGGCATGGCCAAAGTGCCCGGCCTCCCGAAGGCCTAGGTTTGGAACTGCGCCACCGATTGGGCCAATTCATCCGCCACCTGGGCAAGATCATTGGCCGTACGCGCCACTTCGCTCACCGTGTGGGCCAGTTGCGTGGTCGCGGTGGCATTCTGGGTGGCCTGCTGAGCGCCTTCATCCACGGCCTGAGCCACCTCATCGCTGGTGTGGGATTGCTCCTCTGTGGCGCTGCCGATTTCGCTGATCAAGGAAGACAGGCCCGTGACACTGGCCCGGATGGAGTTCAGGGCGGTCACGGTGGCCGTCACGGTTTCCCGCCCACCGGCCACGGCCTCATTGGAGCTGTTGATCCGTTCGGCGATCTCCTTGGCCGCGAGGCCCGAACGTTCCGCCAGTTTCCGAACTTCCTCGGCGACCACGGCGAAGCCTTTGCCCTGGGCTCCGGCCTTGGCCGCCTCGATGGCGGCATTCAGGCTTAGCAGATTGGTCTGCCGCGCAATCTCCTGGATGACCTGGACGGCCCGGACAATTTGCTCCGTGGCGGTCTGGATCTCATGCATGGCTGCCGTGGTGTCATCGCCGGCACGATGGCCGCGATCCGTGGCCTGAACCGCGCTATCGGCCTGATGGCGCGCCTCCCGGACATTGCCGGCCACCTGCTGAACAGAGGCGGAGAACTCCGTCACGGCCGCAGCGAGGCGTTCAGAGCTCTGGCGCTGGGATTCGGTGCTTCTCGCAATCTGATCGGTGGTGGCAGACATCTGCTCTGCGCCTGCCGAAAGCTCCATGGACCCGCTGGCCGTGCGCGCGGAGGCATCGGCCAGGCCTCTCCAAATCCCGCGGAGTTTCACAAGAAACTCATTAAAGGCAAGGGCCACACGACCCAACTCATCCTGAGAGTGAACAGGCAAATTCACACGCAGATCGCCCCGGGCCAACCCCTGTTCGATGGCCTGGCACATCTCTTCAGCAGGCCCCGCCACACTTCGGGAGATGGCCATCGAGAGCCAGATGCCGACGATCACTGCCCCCAGTCCAAGGGCCAGCAGAACCACATCCGCGCGGTCCGCTGCTTTGACAGCCGCCGCGCTCTTTTCGTTGGCCTGTTTTTCCTGGAGGGCCAGGAGTTTCTCCAGGCCGTCCTGCCAGGCGGTGATGGCTTTGCGCCCCTCCCCAAAAATGAGGTGCACAGCCTCCTCCTTCCGCCCCCGGTCCACCAGTTCGATGAACCGGGCATGGATGACCTCCGCCTGTTGCCGCTGAGGATCTGTGCTCTGCAGGATCGCCAGGGTTTCGGCATCGTCGGAGCCGAGCAGGGTCACCAGCTTCTTCTCGGCATCGTCGTAAGTGGCTTTGGCCTTGGCGATTTTATCTTTCTGGATGGCTCGCGCCTGGTCCGTTTCCTCCAGCGCGTAGGCCCGAATGAAGCGCCCTGTCAGAAGCATCTGACGATCCCATGAGGGCCCCCAGTGCCATGGTGCGCTGATCGCCTTCGACAATGTCCTTGAGGGTCGCCTGGGCCCTGCGCGACTGCAGGTGTGCCACCCCCACCGCCAGGATGATGAGGGCCAGCATGGCTCCAAAGCCCAGGCTGAGCCGCCTTGCGATGCTGAGTCCCGTCAACATGGCCGCACCCCATGGAATCGCCACCTGGCATACCCACGATGGCCAGGCTCGTTATCGACTCGGCGACCACATCTCATGAAATACCGCCACGGTCGTGGCTCTGGACGCACCGGGGCATCACGCCTCAGCGATTGTCTCGGCAGCCCGCTGGCGGCGGCGGGTGAGCACACCATTCAAGGTCTGGGCCGGAGCCAGCAGCGCGTAGCACCAGCCCGCAAACTGTCCCGTATCCGAGGTGAAGCGGGCGAGGAAGATCGAAAGCAGGGCCACCAGGGCGTTGATGAGAAAGCGGCGCAGGCTTTCTCCCAGTTCGAGGCGCTGGACGGGCGACAGCCTCAGCCCCTCCCGCTTCCGCCAGGCATGCAGGTGCATCAGGAACAGCACGGTGTTGACGGTCAGGAAACCGACGCCGTAGACCACCATCAGCGTCTTGATTTCAGCGACCGTTTTCACACCCTCGATGGAATGCTTCAGCAGCATGCCGTTCACCAGCAGGGTGAAGAGGAATTTCATGGGGTAGACGTAGAGCAGCACCACGAAGAGCAGGGCCATGTTGAGCACCAGCGTGGTGGTATCGGTGAGCGGGTAGCGCTTGAAGAAGGTGTGGTGATCGAACCAGATGAGGATCAGGAATGCGAAGCAGATGCCGAACGCGAGAAAACCCCAAAGGGTGTGAAAGAGTTCCTGGGCCGACTTGGGCACTTCCAGCGACACGACCAGCAAGGTGACCGCGAAGGCGAACACCGCGTCGCTGAAACCCTCCACGCGGTGCAAGGCGAAGCCGTGACGATGTCCCGCATGCGAAGGCATGTCTGCCATGGAACCCCCAGGTTGGTTTGGGGCAGTCTACCCGCTTCAGAGCCAGACCAGGCTCATGCCCCCTCCTGCACGTACACCCGCAGGCGATGGCCATCGGGATCCAGGGCCACAAAGGTGTACCCGAAGTCCATGGCCACCGGGGGCTGGAGAATCGGCAGGCCCGCCTTCCGCCAGCTGGCATGCGCCGTGTCGACCGCCTCGCGGTTGTCCAGGGTAAACACCAGCTCGGCGCCGCCCCCCATGGCCTGGGCCTTCGGCTCTACCGTGTGCCTGGACCAGAGCCCCAGCTTGAGGCCGGAAGGCAGCACGAAGAGGGCGAAGGTGGGCGATGCTTCGACTGGAGCGCGTCCCAACAGCTTCCCGTAGAATTCGGCGCTGCGCTGCGGCTGGTCGACGTAGAGGATGAAGAACATGGGATCCGGCATGGGAACCTCCTGATCCCAGCCTAGGGCGGCCTCCTGTCAGATTCCGTCAGCAGTCACACCCGAGGGGCGGATGCCCTCTGCCTCCCGCCAGGCTTGCAGCAGGGCCCGGCGGTTGCGGGGATAGCGCTCGCCGTGAACGGTGAGGCTTTGGATGCGGTCCGTGCGGAAGTGGCGGAAGCCGTCTCGCAGCTCGCACCAGGCCACCACCACCCGGCTGCGCTCGAAGAAGCCCAGGGCAAAGGGCCAAAGGGTGCGGACCGTCTCGTCGCCCTTCAGGTCGCGGTACGTGACGGTGAGCTTGCGCTCGCCCGTATGGCCCGCCGGATCTGGGCCAGAGCAGCATCCCCCAGGGCCGGCCGCTCCGTCGGGCCGATCAGCAGGGATGAAGCTTCCAGCTCGCGCCGCAGCTCGGCGGGAATCACGGCCGCCACCTTGGCGGTCACGCTGCGCGCCGCCTCGGCGAGATCGGCATCCGCCCGCTCGGCCACCCAGCGTGAGCCGAGCACCAGGGCCTCGATTTCATCTTCGGTGAACATGAGGGGTGGCAGCAGGAAGCCGGGGCGCAGCAGGTAGCCCAGGCCAGGCTCCCCTTCGATGTGGGCACCCTGGGCCTGGAGCGAGGCGATATCCCTGTAGAGGGTGCGCGGCCAGTTGCTCCGCCAGCACCTGGCCGCGCACCGGGGCCTGGTGGCGCCGGAGGACCTGCATGAGCTGGAGCAGCCGTTCGGCTCGGGACATGGGATCCAAACCAAAGTGAAAGACCCCCATGGTCGCAGGATTCCTTCGGGGACCCTGGAGCGCCCCCTGTTGATAGCTGATGAATCGGTATTTAATAACTTGACATTTCGTCAACAAACCATGGGGCCCTCCGTCAAATGGGGGTCCTTTTAGTGCTTCTCATCACCTCTTGAGCCCACGGCATTCCCCCCGTTGGATTCCTCCGGCTAGAGTCATGTCGTCCTGTTTCGGGCCTTTGAACCCTGCCGATCCAGCCTTGGGACGGGCTTCCGGCAAACCTTTCCAGACCACCCTGATGACCCCGGGCCCACGCCCTTCTTTCTCAACACACTCCTTTCTGGAGGAACCATGAGCCAGTACGTCAACGAAGTCCTTGAGGGCCTCAAGAAGAAGGCTCCCTGGGAGAGCCTCTTCATCCAGGCTGCCACCGAAATCCTGCACTCCCTGGCTCCCGTCCTCGAGAAGGAGCCCAAGTACAAGAAGCACGCCATCCTCGAGCGCATCCTCGAGCCCGAGCGTGCGATCGGCTTCCGTGTGCCCTGGGTGGACGACAAGGGCATCATCCGCGTCAATCCAGGCTGGCGTGTGCAGTTCAGCAGCGCCATCGGGCCCTACAAGGGCGGCATCCGCTTCCACCCCAACGTCACCCTCGACACCCTGAAGTTCCTGGGCTTCGAGCAGATCTTCAAGAACAGCCTCACCGGCCTGCCCATGGGCGGCGGCAAGGGCGGTTCCAACTTCGACCCCAACGGCAAGTCTGACGCCGAAGTCATGCGCTTCTGCCAGTCCTTCATGATGGAACTCTTCCGCCACATCGGCCCTGACACCGACGTGCCGGCCGGCGACATCGGCGTGGGCGGCCGCGAAGTGGGCTACATGTTCGGCATGTACAAGAAGCTCGCCAACGAGTTCACCGGCGTGCTCACCGGCAAGGGCCAGTACTGGGGCGGCAGCCTCATCCGCCCCGAGGCCACGGGCTTCGGCGTGGTCTACTTCGCCGAAGAGGCGCTGAAGACCAAGGGCAACACCATCGCCGGCAAGCGGGTGGCCGTGTCCGGCTTCGGCAACGTCGCCTGGGGCGCCGTCACCAAGGCCACCCAGCTGGGTGCCAAGGTGGTCACCATCTCCGGCCCCGACGGCTACATCTATGACGCCGACGGCATCAGCGGCGAGAAGATCGCGTACATGGAAGAGATGCTCCGCATCGACCGCATGTCCGTGGCCCCCTACGCGGCGAAGTTCAAGAGCGCCCAGTTCCACGCTGGCAAGCGCCCCTGGGAGCAGAAGGTCGACGTGGCCCTGCCCTGCGCCATCCAGAACGAACTGAACCTCGACGAGGCCAAGGGCCTGCTCGCCAACGGCTGCTTGGCCGTGGTGGAAGGCGCCAACATGCCCAGCACCCTGGACGCCGTTGAGTTCTTCCAGGCCAACACGGACAAGATCATCTTCTCCCCCGGCAAGGCCTCCAACGCCGGCGGCGTGGCCACCTCCGGCCTCGAGATGAGCCAGAACTCCATGCGCCTGGGCTGGACCGCCGAGGAAGTGGACGCCCGCCTGCACCAGATCATGATCAACATCCACAAGTCCTGCGTGGACGCCGCCGCCCGCTTCGGCACCCCCGGCAACTACGTGAACGGCGCGAACATCGCCGGCTTCCTCAAGGTGGCCGATTCGATGATCGATCAGGGCCTCGTGTAAGCACCAGCCTTTCGCATGCACAGAAAAGGGGGCCGCAAACGGCCCCCTTTTCTGTGTTGGAAGTACACTGCCGTGAAGATGAGGCCATGACAATGATCAGCCACGAATTCAATGAGATCTTCCGGAAGTACGCCTCCGACAAGGAGATCTTCCACGACCTGATGCCCCTGCGGGCCCGCGAGATCCTGCTGGTGGCGCCGGCCTTCGACGCCTTCACCCTGGAGCAGGACGGCCTGCTCACGGAGATCCTCTTCGACGGCTACTACCAGCTGAACATGAGCAACCCGCCCCGGGTCACCAATGTCTCCACCGTGGAAGAGGCCCTGGAGAAGTGCTCCAACCGCCACTTCGACATGATCATCGTCATGAGCCGCCTGGGCCAGGGTGGCCATGTGGAGCTGTCCAAGGCCTTGAAGAAGGCCGCGCCGCGCCTCCCCATCTACCTGCTGCTCAACGACAACGTGGAAGTGGGCGCCATGGACCGGCGCCGCCAGGAGCTGCAGAAGCACTACGACCAGATCTTCGTGTGGAACGGCAATCCCGAGATCTTCATGGCCATGGTGAAGTTCATGGAGGACCGCGCCAACGTGGAGAACGACACGGGTGTGGGCCTTACCCGCGTCATCCTCCTGGTGGAGGACAGCATCCGCTACTACTCGCGGTACCTGCCCATCCTCTACGCCGAAATCCTCAAGCAGGTCACTCGCCTCGCCAAAGACCAGAGCATGGACGGGATGACCCGCACCCTCTCCATGCGGGTACGCCCCAAGGTGATCCTGGCCACCAACTACGAAGAAGCCATCGCCTTCTGCGACAAGTACCAGGACTACCTGCTCTGCCTCATCACGGACCGCAAATATCCCAAGGACGGCGTGCTGGACCGTGAGGCGGGCATCAAGCTCATCAAGGCGGTGAAGGAGCGCAACCCCTACCTGCCCACCCTGCTGCAGTCCTCTGATCCCTTCAAGGAATCCTGGGCCACGGCCATCCAGAGCGGTTTCCTCAACAAGAACTCCTACACCCTGGGCGCCGAACTCTCCAACTTCTTCTACGAAAGCCTGGGCTTCGGCGACTTCATCTTCCGTGATGCCGAAGGCGTGGAGATCTGTCGCGCCACAGACATGGAGGATCTGCAGGACAAGCTGCGCACCGTGCCTGTGGAATCCCTGGTCTACCACGCCTCGCGCAACCATTTCTCCGCCTGGATCATGGCCCGCGGCGAGGTGCAGGTGGCCAAGGTGCTGGCCAAGTTCCGCATCACCGACTACCGCGATCCCGAGGAGATGCGCACCTTCCTCATCAACGTGGGCGACTACGTGCAGCGCATGAAGACCCTGGGCAAGGTGGTGCCCCTGACGGAATCCACGCCCAAGGACGAGCCCAACATCCTGCGCCTGGCGCCGGGCTCCATGGGCGGCAAGGGCCGAGGCGTGGCCTTCATGCACAGCCTGCTTTCGCGCATGGACCTCACCAGCCTGCTGCCCGAGGCCAACATCCGCATTCCCCGCTCGGCCATCATCGGCACCGAGGAGTTCACTTCGTACATCGACCGCCACGGCCTGCGCCAGATGCTTCAGAACGACGTGGATGACGATGCCATCAAGCGCCGCTTCCTCATGGGCTCGCTGTCGCCCGACCTCATGACCAAGCTGCAGCTCTTCCTGGCCAAGGTGGGCAAGGTGCCCCTGGCGGTGCGGTCCTCCGGCCTGCTGGAAGATGCGTTGTCGCACCCCTTCGCAGGGCTCTACAACACCTTCTTCCTGCCCAACAACGATCCCAATCCTGGCGTGCGGGAATCGCAGCTCATCGAAGCCATCAAGCTGGTCTACGCCTCGGTCTACTCCAAGGGCTCGCGCTCCTACTTCCAGGCCATCGACTACAAGATCGAAGAGGAGCAGATGGCCATCCTCATCCAGGAGGTGGTGGGCCATCGCTTCGGCGACCGCTTCTACCCCCACATCTCCGGCGTGGCCCAGTCGTTCAACTACTACCCCGTGGCCTACACCCAGCCTCAGGATGGCATCGCCAACCTGGCCGTGGGGCTGGGCAAGTACGTGGTGGAGGGTGGCAAGACCTACCGCTTCGCGCCGCCCTATCCCGAGATGGACATGCTCCCGCCCAAGGAACAGCTGCGCACCACCCAGAAGAACTTCTACGCCTTGGACATGAGCCGCACTGCCGTCGACCTCTACAGTGGCGAGGACGCCACCCTGCTCGTGCTCGACATCCAGGAGGCTGAGAAGGACGGAGCCCTCCAGCACTGCGCCTCGGTGTGGGACAACAACGATGACCGCATCCGCGACGGCCTGGACAGCCCCGGGCCCCGCATCGTGAACTTCCGGAACATCCTCAAATACGACCAGTTCCCCCTGGCGAGGATCCTCCAGCACCTGCTCGAGCTCATCCGCGACGCCATGGAAACGCCGGTGGAAATCGAATTCGCCGTGAACCTGAACAGGGATCCCGACAACGGCAAACCCACCTTCACGCTGCTGCAGATCAAGCACCAGCTTCTGGACAACGGCGAAGTGAACCTGTCCCCCGCCGACCTGAAACCCGAAGAGCTGTTTCTGTTCTCCGAGAAGTGCGTGGGCAACGGCATGGTGGAAGGCCTGCGCGACGTGGTCTGGGTGGATCCCGAAGGCTTCGACAAGTTCGAGACGCCCGCCCTGGCCGCCCAGCTGGAACAGCTCAATGACCGCTTCCGCGCCGAGGGCGGCAAGTACGTGCTGCTGGGCCCGGGCCGCTGGGGCAGCCATGACCGGCACCTGGGCATCCCCATCACCTGGTCGATGATCTCCTGCGCCCAGGTGATCGTGGAGTACGCCATGGAGAACTTCCAGGCGGATGCCTCGCTGGGCTCCCACTTCTTCCACAACGTGACCTCGCTCAACATCGGCTACTTCACCGTGCCCTACCCACGGGGCAGCAGCCTCCTTGACTGGGACTGGCTCCGAAGCCAGCCCGAAATTTCACGCTCCGGCTGCCTGGTCCACAGCCGCCTGGAAGAACCCGTCCACATCGTCATGGATGGGCGCCGCAGTGCCTCCGCCATCTTCAAGCGGATGCCGAAACCTGCGCCAGAGCCGGAGGAATACCAACCCTGAGGGCCCTCCCACCCGGCATCTGCTGCCCCGGCGCTTCCGGTAAAGTAGAACCTGGAGGGCCCCTTGATCCACCATCCAGGCAACGTGTTTGTGGTCTCTGCGCCCTCGGGCGCGGGCAAGTCGACCCTCGCCCAAAGGCTGGTGCGGTCCGTGCCGGACCTGATCTTCTCCATCTCCTTCACCACCCGGAAACCCCGCCCCGGCGAAGTGGATGGCCAGGACTACTTCTTCATCGACGACGAACGCTTCGACGCCATGGTCCGCGAGAACGGCTTCGTGGAATGGGTGGAGGTCTACGGCCGCCGCTACGGCACGGGCCGAGCGTGGCTCGAGGGCGTCCTCGCCACGGGCCGCGATGTCCTGCTCGACATCGAGACCACCGGCGCCCAGAACCTGCGCCAGGCCATCCCCGATGCCCGCATGATCTTCATCCTGCCCCCTTCGGCGGCCGCCCTGGAGGCACGCCTGCGCAGCCGCGGCAAGGACACCGATGAGCAGATCCGCATCCGCATGCAGCATGCCCGGCACGAGATGGAGCTCTACCGCACATACGACTACCTGATCCTCAACGACGCCCTGGAGCTCGCCTACCGGCAATTCGAGAGCATCATCCACGCCACGCGCGCGGCCCGAGAGCGCATGACCCCGGTGGCAGACCGGATTCTGGAAGGCTTCTAGCACCCCCCGGGAAACCCTCGGAAGCGAACCATCCAGGGGCTTTCCCTTTCGGCCCCTCGGCCTGCGGGCGGCGATGGCCCCCTGCCCTCCCGAACCATCAGTCGCCGCCCGGGCCACCCGGGCGTATCCTTGAGGCACTCTCTCCGGGAGCCTCATGGCCCGTTTCTTCAAGCGCAATTGGATGTGGATGATCATGACGGCCACGGTGGTCGTGGCGGGGCCCCTGCTGGCCCGCTCCAGCGGCGAGGTGGCCCGCCAGCGCACCCTGGATACCCTGACCGAAATCATGGAGCTGGTGCAGAAGCAGACGCCGGAACCCCCGGCCCCGCGGCAGCTCACCCACGCCACCATCCAAGGCATGCTGCACACGCTGGATCCCCACTCCAACTACATGGATGAAAGCGAATTCCGCCTCCTGCGCGAAGAGCAGAAGGGCTCGTTCTTCGGCATTGGCGCCATCATCCAGCAGCACGATCAGGGCATCGCCATCATCAGCCCCATGAAGGGCGGCCCCGCCGAGCGCATGGGCATCCGCTCCGGCGACATCATCAAAGAAATCGACGGCGCCAGCACCGAGGGCATGACCTCCAATGCCGCCCTTCAAAAGCTCCGTGGGGAAAAGGGCACCCTGGTGGAAGTGGCCGTGCAGCGGGCGGGCATCGCCGACCTGCTGCGTTTTTCCATTCCCCGGGCCGAAGTGCCCACCAACAGCGTCTACTACAGCTTCATGCTGAACCCCACCACGGGCTTCATCCTCATCAAGGATTTCGGCGAAACCACCTCCGAGGAATTCGAGCGGGCCGTGGCCAGCCTGAAGAAGCAGGGCATGAAGCAGCTCATCCTCGACCTCCGCAACAATGGCGGTGGTGTGCTGGATGCGGCCATCGGCATCTGCCGCCAGCTGCTGGGCCCCGACCAGCTCATCGTCAGCCAGAAGGGCCGCGACGGGCGCGAGGAAAACCAGACCCGCACCAGCAAGGGCGCGCAGCTCGACCCCTTCCCGCTCACCATTCTCATCAACCGCGGCTCCGCCAGCGCCAGCGAGATTGTCACCGGTGCGGTGCAGGACCACGACCGGGGCCTGGTCGTCGGGCAGACCAGCTGGGGCAAGGGCCTCGTCCAGAGCCTGCTCACCATCAACCGCTCCCGGGGCCTGGCGCTGACCACCGCCCGCTACTACACGCCCTCGGGCCGCAGCATCCAGCGTGACTACAGCCACGGACTGGACGACTACTACAACCCCGAGGACGAAAAGGATGCCAAGCCCCAGGGGCCGGCCTTCAAGACCGACCTCAACCGCACGGTCTACGGCGGGGGCGGCATCAACCCCGACTACCCGGTCACCGTTCCCAAGCTGAACGAGTTCATGATCAGCCTCCGCTTCCAGCATTCGGCCTTCTTCCGCTTCGCCGTCCACGAAAAGGAGCACTTTGGCATCAAGCCTGGTCAGCATGCCGACGACGTCGTCATGGCCCGCTTCCGCGCCTGGGCCCTGGACCAGAAGCTGACCATCTCCGACAAGGACTGGGAGGCCAACCACGACATCATGCAGGAACAGATTTCCATCGAGATGCAGAACGTGGCCTACGGCATCGAGGCCGGCTTCAAGATCCAGTGCGAAAAGGACCCCGTGATCCTCCGGGCCCTGGAACTCATGCCCGAGGCCGAGACCCTGCTCCACAAGAAGCAACTCCTTTCGCGCGGCGCACCGGCTACAGTGGGAACAACCCTCTAAGCCGATAGCCCACCCGCGAGGTCCCCATGGACGTCACGCTGCCCGAGCACGTGGAAGCCCTGCGCCAGGAAGTCCGCAAGTTCGCCGAGAAGGAAATCCGCCCCCATGTCATGGTCTGGGACGAAGCCAAGACCTTTCCCTTCGACGTGGTGAAACAACTGGGCGAGATGGGCATGATGGGCGTCATCTTCCCGGAGCAGTATGGCGGCGCGGGCATGGGCTATCTGGAGTACGCCGTGGTGGTCGAAGAGCTATCCCGGGTGGATGGCTCCGTGGGCATCACCGTGGCGGCCCACAACAGCCTGTGCAGCAACCACATCTTTGCCATGGGCGATGAGCGGCAGAAGCAGGCCTACCTGGTGCCCCTGGCCAGCGGCAAGGCCATCGGCGCCTGGGGCCTTACGGAGCCCGGATCGGGCAGCGACGCGGGTTCGCTGCGAACCTCAGCCCGGAAGGAGGGGTCCCATTACATCCTCAACGGCTCGAAGACCTTCATCACCCACGGCACCGTGGGCGACATCTTCGTGGTCATGGCCCGCACCCGCGCGCCCCTGCCGAGCCGCAGCAGTGCCGACGGCATCAGCGCTTTCGTTCTGGAAAAGGGCATGAACGGCTTCCGCCCCGGCAAGCAGGAGAACAAGCTGGGCCTGCGGGCCAGCGACACCTCCGAACTCATCCTGGAGGACGTGAAAGTGCCTGAAGCCAACCTTCTGGGCGAGGACGGCCTGGGCTTCAAGCAGGCCATGAAGACCCTGGATGGCGGGCGCATCAGCATTGGAGCACTCGGCCTTGGCATGGCCCAGGGCGCCTTCGAGGAGGCCGTGCGCTACAGCAAGATCCGCCACACCTTCGGCCGTCCCCTGGCCGATCACCAGGGCATCCAGTTCAAGCTGGCGAACATGGGCACTGAAATCGAAGCCGCCCGCCTGCTCATCACCCGCGCCGCCGGGCTGAAGGATGCGGGCCTGCCCTACGCCAAGGCCGCCAGCATGGCCAAGCTCTACAGTTCCGAAGTGGCCTGCCGCGTGGCCGACGAGGCCGTGCAGATCCTGGGCGGCTACGGCTACATCAAGGACTACCCCGTGGAGAAGTACTACCGGGATGTGAAGCTCTGCACCATCGGTGAGGGCACCAGCGAAATCCAACGCACCGTCATCGCCCGCTACCTGCTGGCCGAATACTGAAATCGCGCCGATCCGGCTGTGATCCCCCACCCGGAGGGTCTGCGTTAGGATGGGGCCTCTAAACATGAGGCATCCCATGAGACGCGCCGCACCCCTCCTTGTTGGCTTCTCCCTTCTGGCGGCTGCGAGCAGCCTGCAGGCCAGCCGCCCCCTGCAGGTCGACGACCTGTTCAAGGTCAAGCGGGTCGGCGATCCGCAGATTTCCAGCCAGGCTGACCTCGCCTACCAGGTGGGCACCGTGGATTTCGCCGCCAACAAGACCGTGAACCGCATCTGGCTCAAGGCGACCACCGGCGAGGCCAAGGAACTCGATCTCGGCAGCGGCAGCCAATCCCGCCCCCGCTTCAGCCCCGACGGCAAACGCCTGGCCTACCAGTCCGGCGGTCAGATCTGGATCGTCGATCTCTCCACCAAGGAGAAACGCCAGCTCACCAAGCTCAGTGGCAGCGCCGAAGGCCAGCTCTGGAGCCCCGACGGCAAGTGGATCGCCTTCCTCAGCACCACCGTGCCCAGCGGCAACGATGCCGAGAACGCCGCCTACCTGAAGGCCAAGGAGGCCTCCAAGGTGTCGGGCCGTCTCTACACCACGCTGACCTACCGTCACTGGAACGAGTGGAAGGATGCCCGGCAGGTGAGCCACCTCTTCGTGGTGCCCGCCGATGGCAGCGCCGCACCCCGCGATCTCACCGCGGGCTTCACCACCGATGTGCCCAACTACGCGGGCGTCTCTGCGGGCGATGGCTATGCCTGGGCGCCGGACAGCCAGGCCCTGGCCTTTGAATCCGCCCCCGATCAGCCCAAAGCCACCAGCACCAACGGTGAAATCTACGAAGTGGCCCTGAGTGGCGGTCCCGCCCGGAAGCTCACAACCAATCCGGCCATGGACAACAGCCCGCGCTACTCACCCGATGGCAAATCCCTGGCCTGGCGCGCCCAGCGCCGCGAGGGCTTCGAGGCCGACAAGTGGGAGCTCTGGGTCATGGACCGCAGCACGGGCAAGGTCGTGCGCACCACCGCGGCCTTCGACCAGAGCTTCGGCGACTTCGCATGGCAGGGCAGCGACCTGGTGGCTGTCAGCGAGAAGCAGGGCCAGGCCGAGCTCTTCCGCTGGGATGGCAAGGGTCTGAAGCAGCTCAGCACGGGCCTCCACATCGAAGGGTTTGCGCTCAGCCAGAACGCCGCCACCGTGGTGAGCAGCAGCCTGAACACCCCGCCGGACCTCTACACCGTGGACTTCAAGACCGGCCAGGCCACCCGCGCCTCCCGCCACAACGAGGCCCTGGCGCAGGAGCTGGGCCTCAACGCCGGCGAGCCCCTCTGGGTGGACACGCTGCCCGTGGACGGCAAGCCGACGAAAACCCACGCCTACATCGTGAAGCCCCTGGGCTTTGACCCCAAGAAGACGTATCCCGTGGCCTTCGTCATCCACGGCGGCCCCCAGGGCGCCTGGGCCAACGCCTGGCATCCCCGCTGGAACGCCCAGGCCTGGGCCAGCCGCGGCTTCATCACGGTGCTGCCCAACCCCCGCGGGTCGACGGGCTTCGGCCAGGCCTACTGCGATGCCATCAGCGGCGACTGGAACGGCGCCGTCATGACCGACCTCATGAACACCCTGGACGCCTCCCTGAAGGCCGTTCCCAACGCCGATCCCAAGCGCGTGGTGGCCGCCGGTGGCAGCTACGGCGGCTACGCCGTGAACTGGATCTCCGGCCACTACGCGGACCGCTTCGCCGCCTTCGTCACCCACGCCAGCATCTTCAACACCGAATCCATGCAGCTGGGCACGGAGGAGCTGTGGTTCCCCCACTGGGAGTTCAAGGGCTGGCCCTGGGAAAGCGCCGCCAACAAGGCCCGCTGGCAGTCGCAGAGCCCCACCACCGGGATCGCGAACATGACCAAGCCCATGCTCGTCATCCACGGCGAACTGGACTACCGCGTGCCTGTCACCGAGGCTTTCCAGCTCTACAACACGCTGCAGGTGCGCGGCATTCCCAGCCAACTGCTCTACTTCCCCGACGAGGCCCACTTCGTCGCCAAGCCCCAGAACAGCAAGCTCTGGTACGAGACCGTGCTGGGCTGGTGCGAGAAGTGGACGAAGTAGTCCCACTTGGATTCGCCCATGAGGCCCCCGCCATGGGGGCCTCATGCATTCAGGCCTTCGGGATCACACCCCCACAGGCGCCCGGATCCGACAGTGCCTTCCAGGGTTCCAGCACGAAGGGACGGCTGAAGGCGCGGGGATGGGGCAGCTCCAGGCTCAATTCCGGACCGAGGATCCGCAGATCCGCCGGCGCTTCCCACGTCCAACGGCCGCCGGGCCCGTCGGTGGTGATGAGGTCCAGATCCAAGGTGCGAGGCGCATTCTTCCCCGCTTGACGATCCCGGCCGGCGGCCAGCTCCAATCGAAGCAGGGCCTCCAGCAGGCGACAGGGATCCGTCTCATCCGATACCAGAATCGCCACGGTATTCAGGTAGGCGGGGCCGAGTCCTGATTCATCCGCGGTCTCCATGACCAGCGGCGAGGGCAGCACTGCGCCCAGCATGCGCAGCGCCGCCAATCCCGCCTCCAAATGCGCCCGGCGATCGCCGAGGTTCGAGCCAAGGGCAACGACGGCTTTCATGGAAAGGCCCTAAAAGAAGCCACAGATAAACACAGATGAACACGGATGGAGGCGTGGTTCTTTTTATCTGAGTTCATCGGTGTTCATCCGCGGCTAATGCTTCTTCCCGTGTTCAGCCACCACCAGCGTACGGATGCCGCCACGGATGAGGAAGTCACCTTCGATGCGCATCCACTGGGGCTGAAGGGCCTTCACCAGGTCATCCAGGATCTGGTTGGTCACCGCCTCGTGGAAGGCACCCTGGTCGCGGAAGCTCCAGAGGTAGAGCTTGAGCGACTTCGATTCCACGCAGAGCTGGTCGGGCTGGTAGACGATGCGGAGCTTCGCGAAGTCCGGCTGGCCCGTGAGCGGGCAGAGGCAGGTGAACTCCTCCGTCTCGAAGGTGATGGTAAAGGGGCGTCCCGGTCGCGGGCTCGTGAAGGTGTCGAGCTTGCCCGTGGGCCGCGTCACCACGAACTTGGGCAACTGGTCAGGGAGGGAGGCTTTGGGGGTTTTCTTGGTGGCCATGGCTTGGTCCTTTTCTTTGATCCACAGATTTCACAGATTACACAGATGATAGAAAGCCATTTGAATCGGTGTGAATCGGTGGAATCTGTGGACCCTCATTTCAAGTGGTCAGGGATGAATGCGTAGGGAATCGGATCGGGGAAGCCGGCCTCTTTGAATCCGCGCAGGCGCAGGTGGCAGCTGTCGCAGTGGCCGCAGGCCTCGGCTTCGCCCTGGTAACAGGACCAGCTGAGGTGCAGGGGCGCGCCCAGCTCCCGGCCGCGACGAATGATTTCGGCCTTGCGCAGGTGGATGAGGGGGGCGTGGAAGGCCAGCTGCGTCTCGGGCTTGGTGCCCAGGTTGGCGGTCTGCTCGAAGCTGCGCAGGAAGGCCTCTCGGCAATCCGGGTAGCCGCTGCTGTCCTCTTCCACGAAGCCCACAAAGATGGCCCGCGCCCGCAACACCTCGGCCCAGCTCACGCAGGTGGCCAGCAGGTGCGCATTGCGGAAGGGCACATAGCTCACGGGCACGCCCGGGTTGTCCAGATCGCCATCAGGCAGGGCAATGCTGGGATCCGTGAGCGCCGACCCGCCGATGGCCTTCAAGGTGTCGAAGCCGATGATGAGGCGCCGGGAGGCTGGCACTTCGTAGAAGTCCGCAATGTCCCGGTAGGCCTGGCGCTCCCGGGCCTGGGTGAGCTGACCGTAGTCCGCGTGGAGCAGCGCCAGTTCGTACCCCTGGGCGCGGGCGATGGCAGCGGTGACACAGCTGTCCATGCCGCCGGATAGGGAAACAACCGCAAGTTCAGCCATGGGTGATCTCCTCGGCCCAAGCTTCAAGGTCATCCATCTCGCGTTGAAGCCGCTGGCCTTCAACCTGATCATCGGCCTTGGGTGGAATGCGGTACGGGGTTCCGTAGCGGATGGTGCAGGTCGAGAAGGGCATGGGGATCACCATGCGGTCCCAGGTTTTCAATTCGAACTGCTGGTCGAAGGCCAGGGTGACGGGCACAATCCAGGCGCCGGTCTTGCGCGCCAGGGCGGTGACGCCAGGTTTCAGTTCCATGAGCGGCCCGCGGGGGCCATCGGGCGTGATGCCGAAATCCCAGCCCTGCTTCACGGCCTGGATCATGCGCACCAGGGCCTTGGCGCCATCGTCGCTGGCCGTGCCGCGCACGGCGTGGATGCCGAACCAGCGCCAGGTGGCGGCGCTGCGTTCGCCATCCTTGCTGTCGCTGGAGAGGATGGCCACGCCCCTTTCCTTGCGGATGAAAGGATAGGAGAGCGGCATCATGAAGAGGCGCCGGTGCCAGAAGCTGAGGATGAACCGCTCGTCACGGGCCACCAGATCTTCCACGCCCTCAAAGCCGATCCGCTTCACCCGCAGGGTGTAGGACCACAGCTTGGACAGCCCCGCCGCCAGAAAGGGCATCATGCGGAAGCTCAACCACACGGACAGGGGCGAGCCCAGGGGGCGGCCCCGCTCCGCAATGGCCACGCGGACCGCCATCAGGCCTCTCCCGTCAGCAGGTCCGCCTTGGTGATGGGATACAGGGTTCCGCAATAGTCGCAGCGCACTTCCAGGGGGCCCTCGGTCTGGAAGAGGTCCGCCTTCTGTGCTTCGGAAAAGCCGCGCAGGGTTTCCAGCAGGGCCTCACGGGTGCAGCGGCAGCGGTAGTCCAAATCCACGGTCGCCAGTTCATCGGTGCCTTCGCCCTGAGAGACCCAGTTGGCGAGGAATTCCGGGGTGCGTTCCCAGAAGGGCACCACGTCGAGACCTTCGATGGCCTGCACCAGACGGGCAAGGCGCAGCGGCGGGCAATCGGGCAGAGGTTCCACCAGCAGGCCACCGGCCTCGCCGGTGCCGGGATCGCACCAGAGGCTGAGGCTGGCCTGGATCTGTTCTGAATTCTGCAGGTAGTGCTCCACCTGAGTCTGAATGCCGCCTTCCACGAGTTCGAGGTTGCCAATGTAGGGCTGACCCGCAACGTTGGAGCGCATGACCTGCAGCACACCGGGGGCAACGATCCAGTCCTCAGTGTTCGGATCGCCGAGGTCCAGCACCCCGCGGATGGTGCCATCGGGCCAGCTGTCCGCCACCACCGCCCTGGCCTTGCCCGAGCCCTTCACCAGCAGCTGCAGCCGCTCCTCGAAGACCGTGCGGCCCTGCAGCAAGGCTGTGGCCGCGAGCAGCTCCGTGAGGCAGGCACAGGCTTCGGGATCCAGGTGCGGGTGCCCCCGCCGGACGCCATCCCACAGAGGGCTGGCATCCAGCGAGGACAGGCGAATGTGCCGGTCCTTTGTGAGGGCCTTGATGACCCGGGCCCGGCGGATGGATTCGTTCATGGTTTCCTTCAAGAAAATGCTTCACCACAGAGGCACGGAGGTGTTCACAGAGGAAACACGCTTCCAATTCATTCTCCGTGTCCTCCGTGTCTCCGTGGTGAATCCTTACCAGCCGATCTGGCGACCCTTGTTCTGCTGTTCCAGCCAGGCCATCAGGGGTTTGAAATAGTCCATCATGGCGCGGGTGGAAAGTTCCTCGCCGGTGGCATCCTTGAGGACCTTGCGCCAGTCCTCCGTGGCGCCCTTGGAGAGCACCTGCTTGAGGAAGTCGCCCACTTCCTTGTGGCCCGCGTAGTTGGTGGCACGGGGATCCTGATGAAGGATCTTCCGGGCGATGTGATCGTGCATCTGGAACTTGAAGACGGTGGCCCAGCCGTAGCTGTAGTAGTAGGCGGGATTGTCGTTGATGTGGGTCTTGGTGGGCGCATCGCAGAACTGCTCGCCGCGCGGACTCGGGGGCTCCACACCCTGCAGGTCGCGCACCTGCTTCCACCAGCGGGCGTTCATCTGATCGGCGGGCATGTTCTTCGCGTAGAAATCCGCCTCCCACTCGGGCATCGTGCCACAGGCCCAGAACATGAAGGGGATGGCGACCTCCAGCGCGTCGTTCAGCAGCACCTGCATCTCGTCAACCTTGTAGTCCTTGGGCAGCACGCCCGCACCCTTGAGGTAGGGGATCTGGCGGGTGGCCAGGGCGATGAGTTCGCCCACGCCCTCATGGAAGCTGGGGTTGGCACCATCGCGCAGGAGGGGCGGCACGTTCGGGTTGGTGTAGCTGATGAAGTAGTAGCCGTGGCCCAGCTCGTGGTGGCAGGTCTCGAACCACTGGGCATTGGCTTCGACACTCATGAGCGAGCGGATGTCATGGTCCAGGTCCAGGTGCCAGCAGGAGGCGTGGCTGTTCTTCTTGCGGGGATCGCCCGCCTTCACGGGATAGAGGTCGGACTTGGCCCAGAACGAAGCGGGCAGCGGCTCAAAGCCCAGGCCCGTGTAGAAGGCCTCGGCGGTTTTCACGATGCGCTCGGGCTGCCAGCCCTTGAAGTAGGGATCGAAGTCCACGGCGTTCACGAAGCCGGTCCAGTTCTGGCTCCAGCGGTTGTTGATCCAGTGGGCGGGGATGGCCTTGGGCACGGGCTGGCCGTACTTCTTCGCCATCTCGTACTTCACCCAGGTGTGCAGCTGCAGGTAGAGCGGCTTCAGTTCGGCCATGAACTTGCGGTTGAAGGCCAGCATCTCGTCCGTGGTCAGTCCGTACTTGGCCACCTGCAGGGAGAAGTAGTCGGAGTAGCCCAGCTCCTTGGCGCAGGCATTCCGCAGGTCGCGCAGCTTCAGCAGCCCGTCCTTCAGGGCTGGACCGTTCTCTTTCGAGACTTCCCAAACCTTCTGCCGCTCAGCCAGGTTGGTGCTCTTGGCGAGGATCTCGTCGATCGCGTTCGCGGAGATCGGCTTACCGTCCAGCTTCCAGGTGAAGCCGTTCATGGTGCTGTTCTGAGCAGTTTCCGCCGTCACACGGGCGGCCACCAGCTCGGGCTTGGTCATGGGCCCTTCGGCGGCATTGAGCAGCACCCGCTCCAGTTGGCGCACGGTGACATCCTTCAGTTCCTTGCGGTGCTGCAGCAGCTCGCGGGCCTCGGTGATGAGGGCCGGATTGCCGTTAAAGGCCGCGAAGGCCTTGCCCGCCCACTCGGCGCCCGCATCGTGCTCGGGGCTCACATCCGTGGAGGCCACCCAGGTCGCCTGCTGGTTGACGTAGGTGAGGGACTGGTAGCCCGCGTTGACCAGCTTCAGGAACCGATCCGCCCGGTCCTGCAGGGGTGCAGTCACCTGCGCCAGAAGCGGCACACCGAGGATGAGGGCTGGGAGAAGGCGCATGGGGGCTCCTTGGAACCCTTCATTCTGGAACCCCTGGGCGCCATCTGGGGAGAGGAATTCCCTCCTGGGCAGGGTTCGCCGGGGCATCCTGCGCCACAGTGGCCGTTGACCCCTTGGAGACAGGAGTTGGTCCCTGCGGACCTTGACCCGGCCATCTCCGCCTTCAAGCTGGTTCCATGCGCCCATCATCTGTGGTTTTCAGCCTTCTCCTCGCCCTGCTGCCCGCGGACGCCCGGGCCCAGGATGTGTGGCTGGAGGCGCGGATTCTCACACCACTCCGCGTGGTTCTGCCGAAGGATTACGAGGCCACGCGGGCCTATCCGCTTGTGATTCTCCTCCATGGGCGCGGCGGTTCCGCCGAGTCCATGCTGACCCTGCAGCCCCGGCTCGGAGAGGCCACCTTCATCCTGGCGGCGCCGGAAGGAGCCTATCCGGTTGGGCCTGGCCACAGCTGGTACCCAGCCTACGACGACCCCAAGCTCTGGCGCTTCACCGATGCCCAGGCCGTGGATCTGATCCAGCGCGCCATTCGCACCCTGAAGGAGCGGTATCGCCTAGGCGGCGTCTACCTGTTGGGCCATTCCCAGGGTGCCGCCCTGGCCTACCTCTCCGCGGCCCGCCACCGCAACGAGGTGGCCGGCGTGCTGGCCTTCGGGGCGGGCAAGCCCGAAGCCCTGCTGGGTGATGAAGAGCGGGCCGCCCTCAAGGGTCTGCCTCATTTCCTGTCCCATGGCCGGAATGATCGGCTGGTGCCCTTCGGGGACCTGCCCGCCCGCCTTGACTACTGGAAGGCTGCGGGGGTGCCCACCACCTTCGAGCCCTATGTTGGCGGGCACGATCTCACCTCAGCCCCCCTGGCGGAGGCCGCGGCCTGGATCCTGAAGCAGGAAAAGGCGAAAGCCCCGGCCGCGCCATAGCGGGCCAGGGCCTTCAACCGTTCGCAGTCCCTATCCCTTGGTCCAGCGCAGCACGGGCTTGCGGGCGGCCGTGGTCTCGTCCATGCGGCGAAGGGGGGCGAGTACAGGCGCCTGATGCAGCGCGTCCGGGTTCTCCTCGGCTTCCTTGGCGATGGCCAGCATGGTGTCGCAGAAGGCGTCCAGCTCACCCTTGTCCTCGCTTTCGGTGGGCTCGATCATCAGCGCCCCGGGCACGATCAGGGGGAAATAGATCGTGGGCGGATGGTAGCCGTGATCAATGAGCCGCTTGGCAATGTCGAGGGTGTGGACATCGTGCTTGGCCTGGTTGGTGTCGCTGAACACCACCTCATGGAGGCTGGGCGAATCGATGTGCAAGGCGTAGGCATTTTTCAGGCGCGCGCGGACGTAGTTGGCGTTCACGATGGCGCGCAGCGTGGCGTTCTTGAGGCCATCGCCACCGTGGCTCAGGCAGTAGGTCAGGGCGCGGACCAGGATGCCGAAGTTGCCATAGAAGGTGTGCACCTTGCCGATGCTCTGGGGACGGTTCCAGTCCATGCGGTAGCTGTGCCTGGGCACCTCGCCCTCGCCCACCTTCACCGTGTCACGCACCACGACGGGCACGGGCAGGAAGGGCATCAGGTTGGCGCCGCAGCAGACAGGACCGGCGCCGGGACCGCCACCGCCGTGGGGGGTGGACATGGTCTTGTGCAGGTTGAGGTGCATGACGTCCACGCCGAAATCGCCGGGGCGCGCCACGCCCACCAGGGCGTTCATGTTGGCGCCGTCCATGTAGACCAGAGCATCGACGCTGTGCAGCAGGTCGCTGATCTCCTTGAAGCGGTACTCGAACACGCCCACGGTGTTGGGGTTCGTGATCATGGCGCCCGCGATCTCGGTGCCCAGTTCGGCCACGAGGGTCTGCAGGCCCTTGCGGGTCTTGCCGGTCACGGGATCGGTCACATCCTCGAAGCTGATGGTGCCGTCGGGACGCGAGGGCAGTTCCACCACCTCGTAGCCCGCCATGGCGGCGGTGGCGGGGTTGGTGCCGTGGCCGCTGTCGGGGATCAGGATGACGCGGCGCTTGGCGCCCTTGGACAGGTGGTAGGCCCGGATGAGCATGACGCCCGTCAGCTCGCCAGCGGCGCCGGCGCTGGGCTGCAGGGTGACGCCGGGCAGGCCCGTGATCTCCTTCAGCCACTCCTGCAGGGTGTAGAGCATCTCCAGGTTGCCCTGCACCAGCTCGTCGGGGGCCATGGGATGGCTGTCCGTGAAACCCGGCAGCCCGGCGATCTTTTCGTTGAGCCGGGGGTTGTGCTTCATGGTGCAGGAGCCCAGCGGATACATGCCGTCATCCACGCCGTAGTTCCACTTGGACAGGCGGGTGAAGTGGCGGATGACCTCCACTTCGCTCAGCTCAGGCAGGGCGTCAAAGCCGCTGCGCTTGAGGTGGGCGGGACGGGTGTCCTGGGCGGCCGGGACATCGAGCTTGGGCAGATCCATGCCCCGCTTGCCGGGGACGGAACGCTCGAAGGAGAGGGGTTCGCGCTGACGAAGGAACATGTCGAATCTCCTCAGACCGTGGCCGGAACGCGGGCGAGAATCTCGACGAGGCTCTCGATCATCTGGCGGGTATGCAGTTCAGTGGCGCACCAGAGGATGCAGCCCTTGTATTCGGGGTAGAAGCGGCCCAGGTCGAGGCCCGGCAGCAGGCACTCCTTCTTGCAGGCCTCTTCCAGCGCCGCGTAGTCGCCGGTGTAGCGCAGAACGAATTCATTGAAGAAGGGCACCTCGGCCACGGGCTGCATGTCCGGCAGTTCCAGCAGGCGCTGGCGCAGGTACTGGGCCTTGGCGGCGTTCTGTTCGGCCAGGCCGCGGAAGCCCTCGGGGCCCGCCAGCTGCATGAAGATGTTGGCGCGCAGAGCCACGAGACCTTGATTCGAGCAGATGTTGGAAGTGGCCTTGTCACGGCGAATGTGCTGCTCGCGGGCGGTCAGCGTCAGCACGTAGCCCGTCTCACCGTTCAAATCTTTGGTCTGGCCCACCACGCGGCCGGGGATCTCACGCTTGTGAGCGTCCTTCACGGCCAGGAAGCCCAGGAAGGGGCCACCGAAATTGGGCTTGTTGCCTAAGCTCATGGCCTCACCGCAGGCCATGTCCGCGCCCACCTTGCCCGGGGCCTCGAACCAACCGAAGGCGAAGACTTCCTGCGTGACGCTCACCAGCAACGCACCGGCGGCATGAATGGGACCGGCCAGGGCCGTGAGGTCCTCGGCCACGCCCAGGAAGTTGGGATAGCCCACCAGCACCGCGGCCACGTCGCCGTTGAGCTTGGCCTGAAGATCGGCCATGTCCGTGGCGCCATCCTTGAGCTCCACTTCCACCAGCTTGAGGTTATCGTGGGGCGCGAAGTTGGTCTTGAGCACGTCGCGGTACATGGGATGCAGGCCGCGGCTCACCAGCACGGTGTTGCGCTTCTTGGCCACGCGCACGGCCATGAGGGCGGCTTCCACGCAGGCGGTGCCGCCATCGTAGAGGCTGGCATTGGTCACTTCGAGGCCCGTGAGGTCGCAGATGAGCGTCTGGTACTCGAAGATGTGCTGCAGGGTGCCCTGGCTGATCTCGGGCTGGTAGGGCGTGTAGGCCGTGAACCACTCCTGACGGCCGCACATGGCATCGATGGCCGAGGGCACGAAGTGGTCGTAGGCACCGGCGCCCAGGAACTGCGCACAGAAGCGCATGTTCTTGTTGGCGATGCCCATCATCTGCCAGAGCACCTCCTGCTCAGAGCCCGTGGGCGGAAGATCCAGCTCCCGGCGCAGGCGCAGCGGCTCTGGGATGCCCGCCAGCAACGCTTCAGCGTTGGGCACCCCGATGGTGTCCAGGAGGGCTTGATCCTCGACAGAGGAAGAGGGCAGGTAGCGCATGGCGGCCTCGGCAAAGAGCGTTGAAATGCCAACGCTCCAGGGTATCAGGCAGCCCTGGAAACCCAATATGCAATGGGTCACAGGCCACACCAGCACAGACCGCCAACCAGCTCAGGGCACCTTCTCGGGCCCCGTGGGGAGGAAGCGAGGCCCGGCTCCGCCGGGTCGAGCGCGGGGGCCCGGGGGGAGGCTCCATGTCCACGCGCTGCAACGCGTGGGAGGGACGCTCGGCGCAGCGGAGCGTCAGGAGCCAGGCTTTCAGCGAGGCCCGGCTCCGCCGGGTCGAGTGCGGGGGCCCGGGGGGAGGCTCCATGTCCACGCGCTGCAGCGCGTGGGAGGGACGCTCAGCGTCCCGTCACATGGAGGCGCGCAGCGCAGCGGAGCAAGGAACCCCCGGACAACATCAGTGCCGCTTCCAGAGGTCGAAGGGCTGGGTGCCGATGAGCACATTGAAACTGCCGACGGCCCGGCCTGCTTCAAACGGATTGCGGACCTTCAGGAAGCCGTACGAGGCCTCCACATAAAAATTGGACAGCGTGGTGCGGAGCACCAGGCCCGTGCCCTGGGCCCGCGGCGAAACATCCGAGCGGAGCAGCTTGGAGGCCTCAGATGACACCCAGGCCAGGTCATAGCGGGGCTCCAGCTCCACCGTGAGGCCCAGCCCCACATAGAACCGGATGGGAATCCCGAATCGCACTGCGGCGAAATTCGGCGCCATGAAGCCCAGGGAACGCGAACCGATGACAAAGGAGGGGCCGCCCAGCACCCACCAGCGGTCCAGGGGCAGGCGACGGCCCTGGCCCCATTCCAGATCCAGATCCGCGCCGAGGAATTCCCCCAGGGATTTCACGCCCCGGGCCCGGAAGTAGCCCTGCTGGAAGGTGGCGCCGGGCAGTTCATCCTCGTGCGTGCGGCCCATGCCGAAGCGGCCCCGCAGTAGCAGGCCATCCCGGGGCATGGCGTAACGGTCGAAGTTGTCCCATTCGCTGGAAAGAAAGGCCGCATCCTGCTGCTGGGTGATCCGCTGGCCGAACTCCCGGAAAGCCGAGTTGCGGCGGCTCAGCTCCAGGCTCGCCTTGCCGGTGCCCAGGTTGCTGAAGCGGAAGTAGGCCCTCGCGGTCACATCCGAGGCACTGATGCGGGCATCCAGCCCGTCGCCGGGCAATTCGCGGGTCTGCCAGGGAAGGGGAATGTCAAGGCGCTGCTGCCAGTAGTTGGCTTCCAGTTCCATGCCCGTTCCTGGAGCGAATCCGAAGGGGCTTCTCAGCACCAGGGCTGCCCGCTCCTGCAGGCGGTTGCGCGCGGCGCTCAGCTCGACCTCCGTGCCCTTGAAGCCCAGGTTCAGGGCCCGGTAGGCCAGGCCCAGCTGCCCGCCCAGGGTGGATTCATACCCCAGGGAGATGTCCATGCGCTCCCGCTGCTGCGGCACGGGGATGAGGATGAGCGCCGTGCCCCCCTCGCCATCGGGCCGGATCTGGTAGCGCAGCTCCGCCAGGTGCAGCCGATGCTCGGCCAGGGCGATGCGTTTCTGCAGATCGTCGGGACGGAAGGGACGGCCCTTCAGCTGACCCAGCAGGCGCAGGAGGTGGGCCTCGTCCACCGCAGATCCGGCCGGGATGCGCGCTTCCACCTTGGTCACCAGAGGTTCATGAACACAGATGATGAGAAGCCCATCTTCAGGATCGAAACCCGACCCCCGCACATCCACCAGGGGCCCGCCCGCCATGAGGGAGCGGTAGACCAGGTGGCCGATCATGGTGCCGAAGGTATGGGGGTTGAAGCGCTCGCCCACCTGGATGGCCTCGGCCACCGCCGCCTTCACCACCGGTTGCCAGTTGTCGGGCACCTGGATGTCCACCGTCTTGATCGTCGGATAAAGGCGGAGATGGATGGAGAGCACACGCTCCGGATCCACCGTGGCCCAGGCCTCCTGCGCCAAGCCATGGACCAGGGCCTGCTGAAGCAGGATCTGGATGTCCTGCACGCGCAGGTCCACTTCGTTGGGCTTCAGGGTTTCCGCCAGAAGCCCCGCCAACGCCGGGCTGAGTCCGCCAGGGCACTCGAAGACCACCCGCGCCACGTCCAGCCGTTCCTGGCTCATGCGGCTGCGCAGCAGCGCATCCATGGCATCGCGACGGGCATCGAAACCCTCTCGCCCCTGGCGCACCAGCTTGGCCCCCTCGGAGCCGTATTCCAGGAAAGGCACGTCATGAATGCTGGGCCGGATGAGGAAGTCCGCGGCGGCGCGGCTTTCCCACTGGCGTCGCTCCACCACCAGATCCAGGCTGCGGGCCGCCACCGACAGGATGTTCGTGGAAGGCCGCTGTTCCAGGGGCGCGCTGATGTCCACGGCGACCACCAAGTCAGAGCGGAAGGCCTCTTTCGCGACCTGCACGGGCAGGTTCTCCACCAACGCGCCATCCACGTACTGCTGGCCCTCGATGACCACGGGCCGGAAGCCGCCGGGAATGGACATGGAAGCCCGCACGGCCTCCACCAGGTCGCCGCTGCCGAAGACGCGCCCTTGGCCGGTTTCCAGATTGGTGGCCAGCACCCGCAGGGGGCGCTGCAAGCGGTTGAAATCGCCGCCCGAGAAATAGGCGCCGCGGGCCAGCAAAGCCTGCAACGTGTGCTGCACTTCTACGCCACTGCGAAGGCCCTGGGCCAGGGTGGCGTGGCCGTCATGCCGCTCAATGGACAGGAAGGTGTCGTTGCGGTCTTCCTGCTCACCCAGAGTCTCCCCCGGATTGCGCCACAGGGGTTCAAGAAAGGCCCGCGTCAGATCCAGCCGGTTGAAAAGGTCTTCAATCTCCCGCCCCGAGAAGCCGCTGGCGTAGAGGGCCCCCACCAGGGCTCCGGCGCTGGTGCCCGTGATGCTGTCCAGGGGATAGCCCACCTCCTCGATGCGCTGCAACACGCCGATGTGGGCGAGGCCCCGGGCCCCGCCCCCGCTAAGGGCCAGGGCCACCCGCGGCATGCCCGGGATCTCCACCCGGGGGCTGAAGCGGAACACCATGTCCGGCGGCAGCACCGTCACATCGATGCGCCGAGACGACGTGGGCGCGGACGTTTCAACCCCCACGCCCTGGGCCCCCAGCAGGGCTGGCAGCGCCAGGACGAGAAGCGCCTTCATGCAGGCACACTCAGGCCAGGGTCGCGAGCTGGGCGGCCATCAGGGTTGCGCAGCCCGCCAGGCCCAAGTCCATCAGGGCCGTGGCCTCTTTTCGACTGAAGGAACGGCCTTCTCCCGTGCCCTGAAGTTCCACCAGGTCCAGTTCGCCGCCCGCCCCGCCCACGACGATAGGCCTTGCGGCCACCAGGTTGCAGTCCACGGCGGCGAGGTGATCTTCCTCATATTCCAGATCCAGCACGAGGCCCCGGCGGCCATCGCCGGTTTCCACGATGCCTGCGCTCACCGCCGCCACCTGGCGGATCAAAGCTGCGGACAGTTCCTGCGACTTCAGGGCCAGGGCCACCGCCACCCAGGCGCCGGTGATGGCCGCGCAGCGGGTGCCGCCATCCGCATTCAGCACATCGCAATCCACCGCCAGGGTTCGCTCACCCAGGGCGGCCAGATCCACAGCCTGGCGCAGGCTGCGCCCGATGAGACGCTGGATTTCCACGGTGCGCCCCTGTTGCTTGCCCCGCGCCGCTTCACGGTCGGAGCGGGTGTGAGTGGCCGCCGGGAGCATGCCGTACTCTGCCGTGAGCCAGCCCGTGCCCCGACCCTTCATCCAGCCGGGCACCTTGTTTTCCAGACTTGCCGAGCACAACACGTGCGTGCGGCCCACCTTGATCAGGCAGGAACCGGCGGCGTGAAGCTGGATGCCGGTTTCAAAGGAAAGAGGACGCAATTCCTCGGTCTGACGCATCGGATCTCCAAAAGCGAAATGAACCCATTCAGGTGGCGAGGTCCAGGGGAAGGTCCGAAATGTCCCGCAGCCGCTTCCCCTCGATCATGGTTTGAAGGAGCTCTCTGGAATCATCCGAAGCGGATTCAGCAACAGCGCCGACGAGCTCGTGCAGGGCGAAATGGTAAACACAATCAATGTCACCGGTGCCGAGGGCGATGGAAGCCAATCGCGAAGGCGTTGGCTCGGCGGTCACCACGACAATGTGGGGCAGCCGACCCTTCCGGTTCCGAATCAAGTTCAGCGCTTCGGTGCGGGCGTTCTGGGCGCGGTCGCTCCGCATCGTCCACTTGCAGCTGATGCTCGCGTGGAGGATCGGAAGGCCCTTGTTGCTTTTCCGCAGGCTGGCCTTCAGGGCGGTCGCATCGTCGACAACCGCTCCGAAGCGGTTGATCGCCTCGTCCTCTTCAGGGTGCCTGATCACCAGAATGTCCGGCTTGATGGTGTAGTCGTTTCCCAGAAAGGCTTTCAATTCCGGGTGACTGTTGGCGAGCCTTTCCAGATCCCCGAGATGGGCGAATTGCTCATAGCCTTCGATGGCCATGGATCTCCCCTCCCCATGAAGGATCTCCCATATCCCTGGGCGGAGATGGCCAAGGCGAGGAAAAGTTACTCCCAGAAAGTCCCTGCATAGAAGCTCGAACACATTCCCTGCCGTCTGCCCTGCGGCTTTGGCCGACTCGCGCCCCATGCCCAGCTTCGACAGGATGGCCTTGGCAATGGCCACACTCGGACCGTTGGATCGATCCGCGTTGGAGGGGACACCTTCTTTCTCGGTGAGCACACTCGATAGGAGGGCCACGTGAAACGCGCGCCTTGCCTCGGCCAGCAACGCCCGGGACGCTTCCCTCTTTCCGGAGCTCATAGGCCCGCCACAACAACCTGCCGCCTGCTGGCCGCTTGGAAGCAGGCCGCGATTCGCTCACCCACCGCTTTAGCTACAGGCGGGGGGAAGGCGTTTCCAACCTGTCGGTATGACGAGGTTTTGCCCCCAACCAGACGCCAGTCATCAGGAAAGCCCTGGATCCTCGCCGCCATGCGAACCGTTAGACGCGGCATCCCCAGGAAATCGGGAGGTGGGGGTTCATCCGCAAGGCCCTTTCCGTCCACACAGAGCGATTCCCAGGCTTTACGGGATCGAGTCGGCCCTAGATCCGGGCCGCCGTGCTTCTTCGATCCGCCCACCAATGTCGGCGCGATTCCATCCGCCCTGAGCGCCCAATGCGAGGCACCTTTCCAACCACCAGACGCCATTAGATCAGCCAGAGTCTCCCCCACGGTCGGAGGAGGGACCAGCAACGGCATGGGCCACTCAAAATGCTCCGAGAGATGCCGTTGGATTGCCACAAAGACCACCCGCGGGCGCAACTGCGGCACGCCGAAATCCGATGCGTTCAACAACCGCCAATCCGTAACGTATCCAAGGGCGCCAAGCTGCTGTGCAATGTGCTTCCGGTAGTCTTCAAAGACCGCATCCAGCAACCCGCGCACATTCTCGAGCATCACCGCCCTGGGTCTGGTTTCATCCACCAGCCTGATCGCTTCCGGGAAAAGGTTTCGCTCGTCACTCTCACCCAGTTGCTTGCTTGCAACTGAGAAGGGGGGGCAAGGGACTCCGCCCGCGAGGAGGTCTAACCCTTTGTGGTCCCCTCCAGAGAATTCCCTGAGATCCTGCTGGAAGACCTTCCAGTGTGGACGATTCAGCCGGAGCGTGGAGCAGGCGTCTCGGTCGATTTCAACCAAGGCATCGTGCTCGAATCCAGCCATGTCCAGGCCAAGGGCCTGTCCCCCGGCGCCAGCGCAGATTTCAAGAGAAGAGAGGTGCGGCATCGTTCACCCTAAAGGGCCTGGGGACCTGGAATGGCCGACAACGTTTCACCCAAAAGTCGCGGCTGAATCATGGTTCGGATCAAAGGCAAGGATACCTTGCCGGAACCGCCCTTGCGCAGCATGGCCCATGAGGTGGGCTTTTGGCTCAGACTCATTTAAGGGCCCGGGCCTTCCTTGCGGCCCAGGCTAACAGCCCTTGATTTCAATCTTGTCCACCCGTCCCTGGTGCCTTCCACCTTCGAATGGTGTTTCCAGGAAGGTTTTGAGGTAGGATTCTGCCTGGAGCGGATCCGTTAGCCGCTGGCCGAAAGCGATGGCGTTCGCGTCATTGTGCTGTCGAGCCAGTGCCGCGTGCTCAGGGGAGGTCACTAGCGCGCAGCGGATGCCGGCATGGCGGTTGGCCGCGATGCTGATGCCGATGCCCGATCCGCAGACCAGCACCAGGCGCTCCCACTGATCCCTGCCCTCCGCCGCCCGGTGCGCGAAATCCGGGTAATCCACCGAGGCCAATCCGTCCGTGCCGAAATCCACCGCTTCATGACCCTGCTCCAGCGCCCAGGCCTTGAGCCGTTCCTTCAGGTCGAACCCCGCATGATCGCTTGCGAAACCGAGCTTCATCGCCACTCCCCCCACCCTGCATCCTACCGCCAAGCGACTGCCCCCTTCTCATGCTGAATCCCTTCATCCAATACCGCCCGCAAGACCGAGGCTTCCTCCTCTGCATGCCCGAGGCGGTGGAGCCTGCCGAATGGGTGCGCGCCCTCCGCGGCCTGCCCGGGGAACTCCAGGGCCGGGAGCGCCTGACCCCCGCCAAGGCCCAGATCTTCCTGGCCGACGGCACCCTGGTGGAAATGCACGCCCTGCCCCTGCGCTGGCAGCGGGCCTATCCCTGGCTGTCCTCCCTCGCCCTGAATCCAGGCCACGCGGGGCCCACCCTGCGCTACTGGGCCATGGCCCTGCGGCTGCTGCAGTCCCTGGTGGTGCGCGGCGCGGTGCTGCCGCAGCTCGATACCCGCGGCAATCCCTGGAAGGCCCGCTGGGGCGTGAGCCTCACCAGCCCCTCGGACCGTGCGGCCCTGCGCCAGCTGGCGGAGGCCATGCCGCCCGCCGCCCTGGCCTTCCCCGAGAACGACACCTGGGCCTTCACCAAGACTGTGCCCCTGGGCGAGCTGGATGCCTTCGACATCGAAGATGACCTGGCCATGCCCCCCGCCGCGGATGCGGTGCTCACGGCCTTCCTGGAAGACGGCGCCGATTTCATCATGCGCTTCGTTTCCGGCGGCCTGCGGGCGGGTGATGATCCCCGCCTGGGCCTCATCCACCGGCTGCGGGGCCACAAACGCGACCGCCTGCCCTGGGACGAGCGCATCATGGTGGCCCTCTCCCACCAGCTGCCGGAATTCCCCACCACGGGCATCACCGAGCGCACCCTGGGCGAGCAGCTGGCCCAGTGGAGCGAGGGCGCCCATCCCCAGTGGCTGCGGCCCAGCCTGCGCCTGGAGGCACCGGACGTGCCCAAGGCCACCCAGGCCGTGCAGGACGCCGACCGCCTGGCCGAAGAGGGCTGGATCCTCAAGGTGGGCCTCGAAACCGAGGCTGGCGCCGACATCGGCGTGGCCAAGCTCTGGGAGCCCTCCACCGAGGCAGAGGTGCTGCAGGCGCGCCAGGTGCTGCTGCGCGGCCTGGCCCGCGCCGTTCCCTTCTTCCCCGCCCTGGAGCGGGCCCTCTCCGGGCAGAAGCCCGAGGATCTCGTCCTTCGGCCCACTGAGGCTTGGGGCTTCCTCACGCGCGGCGCCGCCCAGCTGAAAGAGGCTGGCTTCCTGGTTCACATCCCCGAAGGCCTCGCCGATTTCGGCGGCGCCAAGCGCCTGCGTGCCAAGGTGCGCCTGGGCGCGCGCAACGTGCTGGATTCCGCCCCCATGGCCCAGGTGGGTCTGGAAGGCAGCGTCAGCGCCGATTGGTCGCTCATGCTGGGGGACGATGCACTGAGCGTGGAAGATTTCGCCCAGATAGCCAGCCTGAAACACCCATTGGTGGCCTGGAAGGGCAAGTGGGTGGCGCTGGATCCCGAAACCCTCAAGCAGATTTCCACCGTCATGCAGGCCAGCCGTGGTGCCGGTTTCGAGAGCATGACCAAGGGCGAGGCGCTGGCCGCAGCCCTCACCGGCACTGCCCGCATTCCCGGTGTCAGCGAAGCCATTGAAGTGGAAGTGGCCGGCGATTTCGGCGCCGCCCTGGAAGATCTGAAGGTGCTGCCCGACAAGCCCATCACGCAGCCCGCCAGCTTCCGCGGCCAGCTGCGGCCCTACCAGCTGCGGGGCCTCGCCTGGCTGGAAGGCCTGTCCCGCCATGGGCTCGGCGGCATCCTCGCCGATGACATGGGCCTGGGCAAAACCATTCAGGTGCTGGCGCTGCTGCTGCACCGCCAAACCGAAAGCCCCGAGTTCGGCCCCGCCACTTTGCTGGTCTGCCCCACCTCGCTGCTGGGCAACTGGGAGCGCGAGCTGGCCAAGTTCGCGCCCACGGTGCCGGTCTTCGTGCACCACGGCAACAACCGTGATCGCCTGCCCAACACCTTTAAGCCACACACCCTGGTGCTCACCACCTACGGCGTGGTGCGCCGCGAGGAGGACACCTTCGCCAACCGGCCCTGGGGCATGATCGTGGTGGACGAGGCCCAGGCCATCAAGAACGCCGGGTCCGCCCAGGCCAAGGCCATCCGCAAGCTGCGCGGCGCCTTCCGCCTGGCCCTCACCGGCACGCCCATCGAGAACCGCCTCACGGAGCTGTGGGCCATCATGAGCGCGGGCCTGCCCGGCTACCTGGGCAGCGAATCCCAGTTCAAGGATCGCTTCGCCACACCCATCGAAAAGTATCGCGATCCCGATGCCGCCAACGAGCTGCGTCAGCGCATCGGGCCCTTCATCCTGCGCCGCCTGAAGAACGACAAGAGCATCATCCAGGACCTGCCCGAAAAGAACGAGATGAAGGTCTTCACCACCCTCACCCGCGAGCAGGCCGAGCTCTACCAGTACCGCGTGGAGAAGATGGATGAGGAACTGGATGCCGTCTCCGGCATCGAGCGGCGGGGCCGCATCCTGGCGCTGCTCACGCATCTCAAGCAGATCTGCAACCACCCCAGCCAGTTCCTCAAGCAGCAGGGGCCCTACCGCGGACGCAGCGGCAAGCTGGACCGCCTCACGGAAATGCTCGAAGAGGTGGTGGAGGCGGGCGAACGCGCCATCGTCTTCACCCAGTTCAAGGAAATGGGCGACCGCCTCCAGGTTCACCTGCAGGAGGCCCTCGGCTTCGAGCCGCCCTTCCTCCACGGCGGCACCACCCGCGAAGGCCGCGACGAACTGGTGCGCAATTTCCAGGAAGATCCCAAGTCCTCGCCGGTGCTGCTGCTGAGCCTCAAGGCGGGCGGCGTGGGCCTCAACCTTACGGCCGCCACGCATGTCTTCCACTTCGACCGCTGGTGGAATCCGGCGGTGGAGGACCAGGCCACGGACCGCACCTACCGCATCGGCCAGACCAAGAACGTGCAGGTGCACAAGCTCGTCACCATCGGCACCCTGGAGGAGAAGATCGACGCCCTGCTGGAATCCAAGCGCGACCTCGCCGACCGTGTCGTGGGCACGGGCGAAGGCTGGCTCACAGAACTGGATGACGACGCCCTGCGCCGCCTGGTGGCGCTGGATCCCGATGCCGAGCTCATGGAGTCGGATGAAGGAGCCGCCGAAGAGCCTGCACACAGGCCCGTCAAACGGAAGGCGAAGGAGGTGGCAGGATGATCAGCCACGCCGACCGTTTCGGCGCCACCTGGTGGGGCCGCCTCTGGATTCAAGGTCTCGAGAAACTGGGTGATGACTACGAAAACCGCCTGCCCCGCGGCAAGAAATACGCGGAGGATGGCCATGTCTCCCACTTCAGCGTGCAGCCCGGCGAGATCCAGGCCCGCGTACACGGGCGCAAGACCTACAACGTGACCCTGGGCCTGCCCGCGCTCACTTCGGCGCAATGGGGAAAGGCCCTCGACCGCATCGCCCTGGAGAGCCGCTTCGTGGCCTCCCTGCTGGCGGGTGAGATGCCGCAGGGACTCGACGAAACCTTCCGTGAAGCGGGCGCCAGCCTCTACCCGCGGGTGCCCAAGGAGCTGCAGACCCACTGCGATTGCCCCGACTGGGCCAACCCCTGCAAACATGTGGCCGCCGTGTGCTACGTCATGGCCGAAGCCCTCGACCGCGATCCCTGGCTGCTCTTCGATCTGCGCGGCAAGAGCCGCGATGAGGTGCTGACCGCCCTGCAGTCCGCGCTGGATGCCGCCGCCGTGGCCGCGCCCAAGAAGCGGGGGCGCCCTCCCAAAAAGAAGCAGACCGTGGCCGACCTGCTGCGCCGCGAGGTGCCCGAGCCCGAGCCCTGGCGGCGGCTGCCCGAAGAAGCCTACGACGCCCTGCCCATGCCGCTCCCGGAGATCACCATCCCCCGGATGATCCCTCCCGATCCTTCGGTGTTCACGCAGCTGGGGCCCCTTCCCCACGCCCGCATCGAGACCAGCCTTTGCCTGGCCGCGCTCATGCACCGCACCGCCCAGTGGGTGCAGCAGCAGATCGAGGACGGCCCCCGCCGCCTGGAAGAAGGCGAAGAAGAGGGAGAATCCGAACAGCCCGCTTCTCCCTTCGACGCACCGCTTCAGCCCGCCCCGAAGACCGGCCGCAACTGGCGACACAAGAAGCGACGCTGGGGCAAAAAAGCAGGACAATGATGTTCCCAGGAGCGACCATGCGCACCATTTCGACCCCGACCGCCCCCGCCGCCATCGGCCCCTACAGCCAGGCCCAGATTTCGGGCAACCACCTCTACACCTCCGGCCAGATCCCCCTCGTTCCCGAAACCATGGAGATGGTCACCGGCCCCATTGAGGCCCAGGCGGAACAGGTGCTGAAGAACCTCAGCGCCGTGCTGGCCGCTGCCAGCACCAGCTGGGACCGCGTGGTGAAGACCACGGTATTCCTCACGGACATGGCCGATTTCGCCGCCTTCAACGCCCTCTACGAGAAGGCGCTGGGAGGGGCCAAGCCCGCCCGCAGCACCGTGCAGGTGGCCGCGCTGCCGCGGGGCGCGAAGGTCGAAATCGAGCTCGTCGCCGAGGTCTGATGCCCGCCGGGGGCCTTGGCCCCCATGCGGCTGACGGGGCATGGCCTGTGGGCGCAGCCCTATTCGCCCTCTTCCGTTTCGCCAATGTCTTCTTCCACGGTTTCCCAGCGGTTTCGCGCCTGGTAGGCGGGGTCTTTCAGGTGGCCCAGGAAATCCGTCATGCGCGGCCCCCAGCTGGAGGCGGCCACGCAGCCTTCGGGGGCATGGGGCAGCAGGTCTGCCGGTGCCTCCTCCAGGCATAGTTGGGTGAGGATGAGCGCCTGCCGGTAGCTTTCACCCACGGGTGTGAGGTTGGCGGCGAGGGTGTCCAGCACTTCCGTCAGAGGAGCATCCTCCGGCAGCCCTTCGGCTTCAGCTTCGAGCAGCTCCACGGTCTTGAGCCGCGCGGTGATGAGCTTCAAGTGCAGGCGCTCCAGCTCCCGCCGGGCGGCGCCGCGGGACAGCGCGTGGGCGGCATCCTCCAGGTGCGGATGGAGTTTGCGGAACAACAGCGAAAGGGCGGTCTCTGCGGGGGTCATGGGAACGGCTTCGGTCATGGTTCCAGCGTACCTCACGGATTCATGGAGGACAGCCATTCCGCCGAAGGAATCGCAGATGTCCGCGCCCAGGGGAGGGCTCATGGAATTGGCCACGCTCCTGCAGCCCATTGACCGCCCCTGGGAAGCCGACGCGCTGCCCCGCTGGGATGGCCCCGACACCCTGGTGCTGGCCTTCGGCAGTCCCGAGCTCATGGATGCCCCTGGCCCCCTGCGGCATCTGCAGGCCACCTACCCCTCCAGTTGCCTCCTGGGCTGCTCCACCGCCGGTGAGATCCACGGCACCCTGGTCCACGACCACCAACTCAGCGTGGCCGTGGCCAGGTTCGCGAACACCCGCCTGCGCTTTGCTGACACCGCCGTATCAGGACCGGAGGACTCGGAGGCTGCCGGAGCCGCATTGGCGGATCAGCTGCGGGGCCCCGGCCTCCGGGCCGTGCTGGTGCTCTCCGACGGCCTCCGGGTGAACGGCAGCGAGCTTGCGCGCTCCCTGAGCCAGCACCTCGGCCCCGGCGTCGCCGTGACCGGCGGTCTGGCTGGAGACGGGGCCCGCTTCCAGAGAACCTGGGTCCTGACCGCAGAGGGCCCCCAGTCCGGCCACTTCTGCGCTGTCGGCTTCTATGGCAACGCCCTCCGGCATTGCCACGGCAGCAAAGGTGGCTGGGACACCTTTGGCCCGGCCCGCCAGGTGACCCGGGCCAAAGGCAACGTTCTCTTTGAGCTGGACGGCAAGCCCGCCCTGCCTCTGTACAAAAGCTACCTGGGTGAGCGCGCCTCGGGCCTGCCCGCCACGGCGCTTCTGTTTCCCCTGAGCCTGCAGGATCCGGAAGGGCGCAACGAGGACATCGTACGCACCATTCTCTCGGTGGATGAGGAGGCCCAGAGCCTGACCTTTGCGGGTGATATCCCCGAGGGCCACCTGGTGCACTTCATGCGGGCCAACTTCGACCGACTCGTGGACGGCGCCGGTGCCGCGGCTCAGGGGCTCGGCGATCCACGGTTGTCACCGACCCTGGCCGTGGCCGTGAGTTGTGTGGGGCGCCGCCTCGTGCTGGGTGAACGGGTGGACGAAGAGGTCGAGGCCACCCTGGAGGCCCTGCCACTGGGCACCCTCCAGCTGGGCTTCTACTCCTACGGCGAACTCTGCCCCCAGGCGACGGGCGCCTGCGGCCTCCACAACCAGACCATGACGCTGACGGTGTTCCAGGAAGCCTGATGCTCCATTCCCTTCTCCAGCGGCAGCTGAAGCGCTCCGGCCTCGACGCCGACGCCTTGCCGGAAGGCAGTCCCCTGAGGGACCTGCTCGAGCGGATCAGCCGTTCCTACGCCGAAGCCGACCAGGACCGCTACACCCTGGAGCGGAGCCTGGCTGTGTCCAGCGAGGAGATGCGCACCCTGTACGAGGAACTGAAGCGCACCTCGGAAAGCCGCCTCGCCGAAAGTGAGCAGCGCTACCGCTCGGTGGTGGAGACCGTGCAGGAGGTCATCTTCCACACAGACGCGAGGGGCCGGTGGGTCTTCCTGAATCCCGCCTGGAAGGAGCTGACAGGCTTCACCGTCGAGGAGAGCCTGGGGAGTTACTACCTCGACGCTGTGCTGCCCGAAGATCGGGAATCGGCCCTGGCCGAGGTGGCCCTCTCGCTGCGCAACCCCACCCGGCAGTCCCGCCATGCGGTGCGCTTCATCACCAGGGATGGGTTCCGCTGGGTGGAGGTCCATGCGCGGCCCCTGCTGGATGCGGATGGCGTGCTGACCGGTGCCAGTGGAACGCTCAACGACATCCACGACTGGCGGGAGGCCGAGGAACAGGTCCAGAAGCAGCAGCGACAGTTGGCCAGCATCCTGGACACCCTGCCCATCAACATCTACCTGAAGGACGCCGAGGGGCGCTTCCTGTTCGTCAATGAGGAGACCTGTCGCACCCTGGGGCTGCCCGCGGAAGCCATCACCGGCCGCACGGACGAGGATGTATTCCCGCCGGATCTGGCCGCCCAGCTGAGGCAGGAAGACCTTCGGGTGTGGGAATCCGGAGAGCTGCGAACCAGCGAAGAAGCCCACCACAGTCCCTCGGGAACCCGCTGGTTCCTCGCCGGAAAGACGCTCATCCAGGCCCACACCCGCCATGAGGCCCTGCTGCTGGGGTTCAGCCTTGACATCACTCAGCGCAAGCAGGCCGAGAACCAGGCCCACACCAAGGAGCGCCAGCTCGAGGACGCCATCGAATCGCTGGATTCGGGTTTTGCCATGTTCGATGCCGAGGATCGACTGGTGAAGTGCAACCAGACCTATCGGGATCTCTATCCGGAGATTGCCCCTCTGCTTGTCCCAGGCACCTCCCACGAGACCCTCCTGACCCGCTATGTGCAAAGCGGCGTGAACCTCGGGACGGGGCTCACTCCTGAGGCCTGGATCCAGAACCGGCGCCGCGCGCACCAGAACCCCACCGCGCCCATCGAGCGCCGGATCGGCAATCGCTGGGTCCGCATCAGTGATCGCCGCACCAGCGATGGCGGCATCGTCAGCCTTCGGACCGATGTCACCCGCCTCAAGGAGCAGCAGGATGAGCTGCGGAAGGCCAAGGACGATGCCGAGGCCGCCACCCGGGCCAAATCCGATTTCCTGGCCAACATGAGCCATGAAATCCGCACGCCCATGAACGGTGTGCTGGGCATGACCGGCTTCCTGCTGGACACGCCCCTGAATCCCGAACAGCGCGAACATGCCGAGACTGTGCACGCCTGCGCCAGCGGCCTGCTGGAGATCATCAACGACATCCTGGATTTTTCCAAAATCGAAGCGGGCATGCTCGATCTGGAAATTCTGGATTTCGATCTGCGGGACTGCACCGACGAAGTGCTCGCCATGTTCGCGGTCCAGGCCGAGGCCAAGGGCCTGGACCTGGCCTGTTTCCTGGATCCGGCCATTCCCTCACCCCTGCGGGGCGATCCCGGGCGCATCCGCCAGATCCTCATCAACCTCGTGGGCAACGCCATCAAGTTCACGGCCTCCGGCTCGGTCACCATCCACGCCTTCCTTCAGCAGCGGGAAGCAGAGGCCGTGGACATCCAGTTCTCTCTCAAGGACACCGGCATCGGCATCAGCAAGGAGGCTCAGGCGCGCCTCTTCCGATCTTTCTCCCAGGCCGATGGCTCCATGACCCGCCGCTTCGGCGGCACCGGGCTTGGCCTGGCCATCTGCCGCCAGCTGGTGACGATGATGGGCGGAGAGATCCAGGTGGACAGCGGCCCGGGGTCAGGCTCCACCTTCACCTTCTCGCTCCGACTGGAGACGGCCCCGGAGGCCATTACGGTCCCGAATCGTTTGCAAGGGGCCACCGTCCTCTGGGTGGGACCCCCCAGCGCCACCCGCGAGACCACGCGGGAGCAGCTGCAGGCCATGGGTCTGGTCCTGACCGTGGCCTCTTCAGATGCCATCAAGGCGCTTGACCCGCGTGCCTTCCAGATCGTTCTCCTGCAGGGCGACCTGCCCGACGGCTGGGAGACGGACCAGCTGCCCTTCATCCACGTGGTGCCCTGGAGCCATCCGGCCCGCCACGCCTCCCACAGGGCGACCCTCGTCAGGCCCATCCGACAGCGTCCCCTCATGGCAGCCCTGGCCGGGGCCCTGGGCTTCACGCCCGAGCCTCTGACTGCGGATACGCCGAGCGCCGACCTTCTGGCCATGCCCCGTCAGGGGCGGCTGCTGGTGGCCGAAGACAACCCCGTCAACCAGAAGGTGGCAGTGCGCTACCTGGAACGGCTCGGCTTCCGGGTGGATGTGGCCGCGAACGGCCTGGAAGCCCTTGAGGCCTGCGCCCGACTGCCCTACGACCTCATCTTCATGGATTGCCAGATGCCCGAAATGGACGGCTTTGAAGCCACAGTGGCCCTGCGCTCACAGGAATCCCAGGCTGGCGCCCCCCGGATTCCCATCGTGGCGCTGACCGCCCATGCCATGGCCGGGGAGCGGGCCCGGTGTCTGGCCGCAGGCATGGATGACTACCTGACCAAGCCGCTTAGGTTGGACGAATTGGCCCGAGTAATCCAGCATTGGACCCAGGAGCCTCCCATGTGCCCAGCCCCCAGGGATGAATCCCTACCCCCCCGCGACCTGCCCCAGGACATGCTGGATCACGCCACCCTCCAGAATCTGGTGGAGCTCGATGATGGCGGTAGTGGTTTGCTGTCGGAATTGATCGAGATCTTCCGGGAGGACACCCCCCGGCGCATCCACGACATCCTCGCCGCCGCAGCCAAAGGCGACGCTCTGGAATTCTCCCATGCGGGCCACGCCCTCAAGGGTGGAGCCGGGGCCCTCGGCGCTGCCGCCATGCGCCGCTATGCGGCGGACATCGAAGCCCTGGGCCGCAGCGGCTCCGTGGAGGCGGGCCCGGATCTCCAGGCTGACCTGGAGCGTTTGTTCCTGGATTCCCTGGCCGCCCTGGAAGCCTATGCAGCCAAACTTCGCTAGCGAAGTCAGGGCGCCCCGAAGGGCCGCACCGCCGTGGCGCCCTTGGGCGGCGGCTGGTCGCTGATCTGGATGCGGCCGTTGGCATCGGTCCACTGGTAGATGCGCGTGGAAGCCCGCTGCTGGGGCGTGGGTTCGGGCACCACCTTCTGCTCATCCACGGTGAAGCCGCCGCGCCCCTTCTGCAGCAGGGCCATGCTGCCCGCCAGCTTGGGATCAGCCTGCACGGCCTTGTTGCGGTAGAGGCTCAGCACGCGGGGCACATAGGCCTGCGTCTCGCGGAAGGGTGGGATGCCCTTGTGCCGGTTCACGGCCCCTTCACCCGCGTTGTAGGCGGCGACCACCCGGATCAAATCCCCCGCATAGTAGTCGTGGAGCCACTTCAGGTACTTCACACCCCCGCTGATGTTCTGGCGGGGATCGAAGGGATCCATGACGCCGAACCGCTCCGCCGTGGAGGGCATCAGCTGCATGAGTCCCAGGGCCCCGGCCTTGGAGCGGGCCTTGTAGTTGAAGGCGCTTTCCGTCTGGATGATGGCCCGGGCCAGGTGGTTGTCCACGCCTTCGGCCTGGGCAATCTCATCCACCAGGGCGATGAGTTCGGGGCTCTTCAGGGCCTTCGCCATCTCCGCCGGCGTGATGGCCAGCTGCACCTTGCCCACGCCCACATGCTTCAGCACCAGCCCCTGACCCTTCATGTAGCTGGGCGGCAGGTTGTTGATGATCAGGCGGCCCTGCTTGTCGTAGTAGGTATAGAGGTAGGTGACTTGGGGCTTCCGGAAATCCCGCGCGGCCTTCGGCGTCCCGGCGAGCGCCAGGACCGAGGCGGAAAGGATCAGAACGCGACGCAGCATCTGGGACCATGATACGTCCATAGGGTGGATCGGCCGAGGAGGGCAGCGCCTGAGGCTGGAATCCCTCACGGCTGATCCAAGGTCGATCCTCGGAAATCTTAGTGTGAGCGGGTACACCAGTAGGAAGATTGGGGCATGGGATGGAATACTAAGACCCCCTGGCGCTACCGATGGCAAGGGACGATCACCCACAGGAGGAAGTCCATGAAGTCCCTGCTCGCGACTGCCGCGATCATCCTTTCCACCCTCGGCACCGCCCACGCGGCCGAATGGGGCACCGACGTGCCCAAGGCGATTGCCAAGGCCAAGGCCGAAAACAAACTCGTCGTGCTCGACTTCACCGGTTCCGACTGGTGTGGCTGGTGCATCAAGCTCAAGAAGGAAGTTTTCGACACCCCGGAATTCGAGGCCTATGCCGCCAAGAACCTGGTGCTCGTGGAAGTCGACTTCCCCCGCAAGAAGGAGATGAGCGCTCAGCAGAAGGCCACGAACCAGCAACTGGCCGCCAAGTACGGCATCAAGGGCTACCCGACGATCTTCGTCTTGGAAGGCAGCGGCATGCCCGTCGGCAAACTGGGCTACATGGAGGGCGGCCCCAAGCCCTTCATTGCGGAACTGGCCAAGCTCAAGAAGTAGGTCGCGAAGCGCGACAGGGCCGGGGCCTTCGGGCCCCGGTTTTTTGTTGGCTGGCCGCCTACATGTTTCTCCGGTACTGCCCGCCCACCTCGTAGAGGGCCTGACTGATCTGGCCGAGGCTGCATACCTTGGCGGCGTCCAGCAGGGCCTCGAAGAGGTTGCCGTTGGCGCGGGAGACCTCCTTCAGCCGCAGCAGGGCCGCCGGGGCGCGGTCGGCGTTGCGGGCATGGAAGGCCGCGAGGTTCGCGATCTGCTGCTGCTTCTCCGCCTCGGTGCTGCGGATGAGCTCGGGTGTGCCGGGTTCGGCGGCCTGAGGGTTGAGGAAGGTGTTCACGCCGACGATGGGCAGCTCCCCGCTGTGCTTGAGGTGCTCGTAGTGCATGGACTCTTCCTGGATCTTGCCCCGCTGGTACATGGTCTCCATGGCGCCCAGCACGCCGCCGCGGTCGGCGATGCGGCGGAACTCCAACAGCACGGCCTCCTCCACCAGCTCCGTCAGCTGCTCGATGAGGAAGGCGCCCTGCAGGGGGTTCTCGTTCTTCGCCTGACCCAGCTCGCGGTTGATGATGAGCTGCACGGCGATGGCCCGGCGCACGCTCTCCTCGGTGGGCGTGGTGATGGCCTCGTCGTAGGCGTTGGTGTGCAGGCTGTTGCAGTTGTCGTAGATGGCGTAGAGGGCCTGCAGCGTGGTGCGGATGTCGTTGAAGTCGATCTCCTGGGCATGCAGGGAGCGGCCTGAGGTCTGGATGTGGTACTTCAGCTTCTGGCTGCGGTCGTTGGCACCGTACTTCTCCTTCATGGCCACGGCCCAGATGCGGCGGGCCACGCGGCCGATGACGCTGTATTCGGGGTCGAGGCCATTGCTGAAGAAGAAGCTGAGGTTCGGCGCGAAGTCGTCGATGTGCATGCCGCGGGACAGGTAGTACTCAACGAAGGTGAAGCCGTTGGCCAGGGTGAAGGCCAGCTGGCTGATGGGGTTCGCCCCCGCCTCGGCAATGTGATAGCCGCTGATGCTCACGGAGTAGAAGTTGCGGACCTTCTCCTCGATGAAGGTGGCCTGGATGTCCCCCATGACCTTGAGGCTGAACTCCGTGCTGAAGATGCAGGTGTTCTGGGCCTGGTCTTCTTTCAGGATGTCGGCCTGCACGGTGCCGCGCACGGTCTGGAGGGCCTCGGCCCGCAGTTTGGCGTAGACCTCCGGCGGCAGCAGCTCATCCGAGGTCACGCCCAGCAGGGCCAGCCCCAGGCCGTTGTTGCCCTCGGGCAGATCGCCTTCATAGCGGGGTCGGCTTAGGCCCTTGGCCCCGTAGAGGGCATCGATCTTCGCCTGAGCCGCCTCGAACTGGCCGTGCTCCTTCAGCCACTGCTCGGCCCGCTGGTCGATGGCGGCGTTGAGGAAGAAGGCCAGCATGGTGGGCGCAGGGCCGTTGATGGTCATGCTCACGCTGGTGGTGGGGCAGAGCAGATCGAAGCCCGAGTACAGCTTCTTGGCGTCGTCCACGGTGCACACCGACACGCCGCTGTTGCCCACCTTGCCGTAGATGTCGGGCCGGACATGTGGATCTTCGCCGTAGAGGGTCACGCTGTCGAAAGCCGTGCTCAACCGCACGGCAGGCTGACCCTTGCTTACGTAGTGGAAGCGCTTGTTGGTGCGCTCGGGCGTGCCCTCGCCGGCGAACATGCGGGTGGGATCCTCCCCCACGCGCTTGTATTCGAAGACGCCTGCCGTGAAGGGGAAGCGGCCCGGCAGGTTCTCCAGCAGCTGCCAGCGCAGCAGCTCGGCCCAGCCGGAATAGGGCGGCAGGGCCACCTTGGGCACCAGCGAGCCGCTGAGGGAGGTGGTGTAGTTGGCGGTTCGAATTTCCCGGCCACGCACCACATAGATGTTCTCGGGTTCGGCGTAGCTGCGCTTCACCTCGGCCCAGTCGTGGATGAGGCGACGGCTTTCGTTGTTCAGTTCGCCCAGGTGTTCCTGGTAGCGCTGGCGAAGCAGTAGGATGGCGGCCCCCTGGTCCCCCGCCACCGCCTCGGTGAGATGGCTGCTGTCGTAGAAGGCGCCTGCGGGCGGCACCTTGTCCCCCAGGGCCTTGAGGCTGGTCCAGAGCGCGAAGGACAACTCAGCGGTATCGGCCTGGCGGCGGGCCCAGGCTTTGTAGCCCTGCACGGTATCGGCGATCTCTGCCAGATAGCGCACTCGCTCGGGCGGGATGATGGCGGCACGGCGTGGATTCACGGCCTCGGCTTCAAGCTTGGGCACCCAGTCCAAACCGGCCTTCGCGGCGATGACCTTCACCAGGTTCACGAAGAGCCAGTTGGTGGCGGGGTCGTTGAATTGGCTGGCGCAGGTGGCGTAGACCGGCATCTCATCGACAGGTTCCGAGAAGCGCTTGTGGGCCCGCTGGTACTGCTTGCGCACATCGCGCAGCGCATCCTCGGCGCCTCGCTTGTCGGCCTTGTTCAGCACCACCAGATCGGCGAAATCCAGCATGTCGATCTTCTCGAGCTGGCTGGCGGCGCCGTACTCAGGGGTCATCACGTACATGGCCAGATCCACCATGTCGGCGATCTCGCTGTCACTCTGGCCAATGCCCGCAGTCTCGACGATCACCAAGTCGAAGCCATCGGCCTTGGCCGCGGCGATGCTGGCCACCAGGGCCTCGCTGGTGGCGCGATGGGCGGCGCTGCGGGTGGCCAGACTGCGCATGAAGACGCGATCGCGCAGCTCGGGGTGGTAGAGCGCGTTCATGCGAATGCGGTCGCCCAACAGGGCGCCGCCAGTCTTGCGCTTGGTGGGGTCCACACTGAGCACCGCCACGCGCTTGTCGGGGAAGTCCACCAGGAAGCGGCGCAGCAGCTCGTCGATGAGCGAGGACTTGCCCGCGCCGCCGGTACCGGTGATACCCAATACGGGAATGCGCTGAGAGGTGGTGGAGGAGGGCAGCGCAGCGACGTCGCCCAGCTCGATGCGCGTGATGCGGCGGGCCAGGGGATGGAATTCCGGCGTGGTGCGGGGATCAATGTCGCAGCGGCGCACCATGTCATCGATCATGCCCTGCAGGCCCATCTGGCGGCCGTCCTCCGGGCTGTAGATGCGACCCACACCGTAGGCTTCCAGCTCACGAATCTCGTCCGGGGAGATCACACCCCCGCCACCGCCGAAGACCTGGATGTGACCCGCACCGCGCTCCCGCAGCAGGTCCACCATGTACTTGAAATACTCCACATGGCCACCCTGGTAGCTCGACAGCGCGATGCCCTGGGCATCCTCCTGGATGGCGGTGTCGACGATGTCCTGTACGGCGCGGTTGTGGCCCAAATGGATCACTTCGCAGCCTGTGGCCTGGAGAATGCGCCGCATGATGTTGATGCTGGCGTCATGGCCATCAAACAGGCTGGCGGCGGTCACGAAGCGCACCTTGTGCCGAGGCACGTAGCCTTCGCTCAGATGGTCAGCGGCGCTGACCGTCGAATGTGTGGACATGGATACTCCCGGTGGGGCGAGGTCCAAGTCTACCGGGCATCCCCCTCCAACCGAAGCAGAGGCTGACCCAAGGTCAGTTGTCCTCCAGGAGGCCCAGGGGGAACTGGTCCTCCATAAGCGCCTGCCGTTCCTTCAGGTGCTGCAGCAAAGCCTTCCATTTCGGCAAGGTTCGCAGGGGCTCCAGCATGGGACTGCGTTCGTACCAGGCGGTACAGCCGAAGCCCCGGGCAAACGCACGAGAGGCCATCTCCATGGCGCTGGCACGGTCACCCACGAGGGCATAGGCCTCGGCCAAGCGGATGGTGAATTCGCCATCGGGTTCGCGCATGCCGATGCGCTCCTGGTCGTACTCCCGCAGCTTCACCCAGGCCTGATCTTTTTCCCCCCGGAGGATCAAATCGTAGATCTCGCTGAGGCGCATGATGTTCGGGTAACCATTGGCCAATCCCTCTGCCGCCTGGAATTCTTTGTGGGCGCGAGCCTGGTCGCCGCGCACCAAGGCCAGGTAGCCACGGTAGAAGGGCAGCACGCCGGAGGTACTCCGAAGATGCCCCGGCTGCTCCTGAAGGCTGGCCTCGAAGCGTGAAATTTCACCTGTGTAGAGGCAGGTGATGTCCACGGCCTGGGGCTGGAGACTGGCAAAGGCGAGGTTGTCACGCAGATCCATGGCCTTCCTGGCCAGAGGCAGCAATCCGGCGCCCCTGGCGGCATAGGCGATGCCGGTGAGGAGGGTGGGATTGTGCGGTTGTTTGTGCCTCGTCCGCAGAAGCAGGTCGAGGGCCTCGCGCTGGTTGCCGATATCCGTCTTGAGCAGCGACAGCAGGAAGACGCCCCGGGGGTGGCCCGGCGCCAGGTTCAGCCCCTGCTGCAGGGCGGCCTCGGCGTCCACTTGATCCTGTCGGAAGGCCGTGGTGCTGTTGAGCATCCAGCGGTAACGGAGGTTCCCCAGGAGAATCCAGGCAGAGGCGCAGTCCGGTTCCTGGCGGGTGGTCTTCTCGACGAGGTTCATGGCCTCCTCCAGGTGCTGGTTCTGCAGCCGCCAGGCGGCGGCCTGCACCAGATCCCAGAACACACTGGGGGTCTTGGGCACCAGGTTGACCCCAGGCCGGTCCACGGATCGGGGGAAGTCTTTTAGGAAGGTTTCAAAAGCCCGATCCGGCGGCAGCACCTTCGCATGGCGCTCCTCCCACGGCGAAGCCGATTTCGGCTGGAGGCGCCTTCCCCAGACGAAGCGGTAGGAGAGATCCAATGCCTGGTCCCGCCGGCGTGGCTGCAGTTGCACCACCAGGGTCCGGGCCTGCCCCTGCAGCGGACTCACATCCGAAGGCATCTCGCCCACCACGGTCACCGCGAATCCGCCCAGGTGCTCCAGGTGGTCCTGGATCATGGCATTCAGGGCTCTGCCCTGAGCCTCATCCAGGCCGCTGGGTGCCGCCACCTCAGGTGCCACCAGCAACACGCGCAAAGGTGCGCGGACGCCTTGGCGGGCGAGCAGCCAAGCCACGGCCCCTCCACCACCTAGCAGCAGCAGGAAAGCCAATCCAAGGAGGAGGCTGGTGGGCTGGGAAGGGGTACGGGATACAGGCTGAGGCATAAAATCTCGTCACAGGCCTCCACCATGCCGCGCCGAAACACTGGACGGGCTGGGCAAAAGCGAGTCAAAGCCTATCAGGTAACCCGCGTCGAACCGGTCACAGACCCCCGATGGTGGTCAAGCATGCTTGTAGAATGAAGACGCTCTGTGGCGTCTAGGAGTAGATCCCGAACTGAGCTGGCGAGAAGTGGCCTTGCAGCAGGCGCTGCCGCGCCTCCACGTGCTGCATGAGCGCATTCCATCGGGGCGTCCCGCGAATGGACCGGAGGAACGGACTCTCCTGGTACCAGCGGAGACACCCGAATCCCTGGCTGAAGGCCCGCGATGCCATGCCCATCGCCTGATTCGCATCCCCGATGAGCGCACAGGCTTCGGCCATCTTGAAGGTGAATTCCCCATCGGGCACGCGCAGTCCCACCCGGTCTGCCTCCAGCCTCTTGAGGCGGTCAGCGGCCACGGCTGAGTTCCCCTCAGCGATGGCTTCGTACACGCCCGCCAATTGCTTGAACTGCGTGAAACCTTCCTTTTGCGACTGCGTTTGGGCGAACCAGAACCGCGCCATGGCCCGATCCCCCCGCATCAGGGCCAGGTAGCCGCGGTAGAACCGCACCAGGGCCGTCCGGGGATCGCCGGGAAATTCCACCAATCCCGCCTCGAAATGCGCCACGTCCCCGCAATAGAGATAGGTGTTCTCCGTGGAATCAGGCATGAATTCCGAGAAGACCAATTGATTCCGGCGCTTGAGGGCTCCCTTCGCCACATCCAGCAAACCCGCGCAACGGGCCGCGTAGGCCAGTCCCTTGAAAAGCGTGGAGTTCTGGGGATGGGCCTGGAGGCATCCTTGCAAAACGTAGAAGGCTTCCCGCTGGTCGCCGGAATCCGTCTTCAGCTGGCCCAGCAGGAATCCACACTGCGGGTGATTGGGCGCGAGATCCAGGGCAATGCGCAGGTACCGTTCCGCTTCGGATTGCCCCTGTGGGTGGCCTTTGGGCTGGATGAGCAGGTGGCGGTAGAGCAGGTCCCCCCGCGCCATCCAGGCCATGGCGCACCGGGGTTCGGCATTGGTGACCTGCTCGGCCAGCTTCATGGCGCCCAGCAGGCCATCGTCATGCTCCCGCCACTCCATGGCTTCTAGGAGGGTCCAGAACGCCTCGGTGTCCTCGGGAAGCAAACGATTCGGATCGAAGGGGGGGCTGAGGCTGAAGGGAAGCCGCCCCCTCATGGCCTTGAAGGCCTCGGCGGGTGGGCGGGCCGAGATTTCCGTGGTGCGCCAAGCGGCGTCCCCGTTCCACTTCAGCTGGTCCACCCGAGTGGACCGGATGGTCAGGGCCAGAAGGGATCCCTCTTTCCGGGGCAGCACTTCCAACAGAAGGGCGGTGTCCGGCAGGCGTTCGAGGTGCACGGAACCAGGCGATTGGACGAGGTCCGTGACCGACACCGGACCGAGGGTTTCGAGATCCCAGGTCATGAGATCCCACAAGGTGCGCCGGGCCCCCTGGGTGAGCCCCGGGGCCTGGGTGGTTTCCACTCGGACGAGCAGCACCTGAATGGGTTGCCCGAAACCGCGGCGATTCAGCAGCCAAGCCGTGACCAGCCCTGCCAGCAACAGCAGCACCAGCAAGCAGGCCGCAGCCAAGGGGAGGCGGCGGGGCATGCGTGGATCTGGGGGGTCCGGCATGACTGGGGTCCATGGAGGAATGTGGCTCAAGGTAACCCAAGTCCACGGCTATGGGGAGCGGGCTTCGTTGCAAGACCCCATAATCGATCCCGGAGCTCCCATGATTCGTGCCACCCTCATCGCGCTGCTGGCCATCTGGTCCCTGCCCTTGGCCGCCCAGAAGGCGCAGAAACCGGCCACGCCCACCGAAGATTCCACCATTGAACGCTTCCGGGCCCACGCCAAGCCCCGGGTCGTGGCGCCCGAAGCCCCGCTCAGTGCCGAGGAACGGAACACCATTCGACGCTTCAGGGAGGCGAAATCCAGCGTGGTGTTCGTATCCGCGATCCTGAAGGGGCACGATCTCAGAACACAGGATTCTGCCAAGATCCCGTTCGGAGCAGGCACAGGCTTCGTCTGGGATGAATGGGGGCACATCGTCACCAACCATCATGTGGTCACGGTCGAAGAAGGAGGGCAGCGCATCACGGAAGTCCAGGAGGTGGAAGTCACACTCGCCGATGGGCAAACCTACAAAGGCCGTGTCATTGGGTTCAGCTTCGCCTACGACATCGCCGTCATCCAGGTGTTCGCCCCCCTCCAAGCCATGCGCCCCATTCCCATCGGCCGCAGCCAATCTCTTCAGGTGGGCCAGTCCGTGATGGCCATCGGAAACCCCTTCGGTCTTGATCATTCCTTGACCAAGGGTGTGGTCTCCGCGAAAAACCGGAAGATCGACACCGGCTACAGCACCCACATCCTGAACGCCATTCAGACCGATGCGGCCGTGAACCCAGGCAACTCCGGCGGCCCCCTCCTGGATAGCGGTGGTCGACTGGTGGGCATGAACACCGCCATTGTGGCCACCAAAGGGGAGGGCTCCGTGGGCGTCGGCTTTGCCATTCCCGTGGATACCCTCAACGACATCGTTCCCAAGCTCATCGCCCGGACACGGCTTGAGCCGCCCCGCATGGGCTTCGAGGTCATGACGTCCGCCCTTGCTCAACAGTCTCTTGGAATCACCCAAGGCCTGCTTGTCTTATCGGTGGATCCAGCCTCTCCGGCGGGTCGGGCCGGACTCCGGCCTCTTTCCGTGGATGCCCAGGGCCGGGTCAAGGAGATGGGTGACATCCTGTTGGCCTATCAGGGCCGCGTCATTGAAAGCGAAGGCCAGTTCATGGCCATGCTGGAGGTGGAGACCCCCAAGGATGAAATCGAATTCGATGTCCTTCGCAGTGGAGAGGTCATCAAGGTGAAGCTCAATCTCAAAGGGTCCAAAGCTGGCGAGCCGGTTAAACCCCAGCCCGCCAGCATCTGAATCACTTCTTGGCGGACACCTGGATCATGGGCGTGGCGCCGCCCATGGGCGTGATGATGAGGTTGCCCTTGGCGCCGATGTCCCGCAGCGCCTGGATACGCTGGTACTCGATGATCTGGGGCGTGAGGCTCTGGCTCACGATCTGCTGGGCCCGGGCCTGGCCCTCGGCCTCGATGCGCTTGCGCTCGGCTTCCTGCTTTTCCTTCTGCAGCACGAAGGCCATCTTCTGGGCGTCCTGATCGGCGCTGATCTTGTCGTTGATGGCCTTGGTGATCTGGTCGGGCAGGATGACGTTGCGCAGGAGCATCTGTTCAAGGTTGATGCCGCGAGCCTCGAAGGCGGCCTTCAGGGTTTTGGTCACCTGATCCACGAAGGACTGGCGCTTGGAGGTGTAGAGTTCCGTGGCGGAGAGTGCCGCGGCAGCATCGCGGAGGCTGGCGCGGATCTCACTGCGGACGATGCGCTCTTCCACATCCGGACCGATGGTGCGGTAGATCTCTGGCAGGCGGGCCTGCTGCAGAGAGTAGAAGATGGTGGCGTCCAGCTTCACCGTGAGGCCGTCGCTGCTGATGACCGCGATGGAATCGTCCCCCTTGCGCTGGCCCTCATCCGCCACGTTGGACATGGTGTAGTTCCGGGTGCGGACCTCCATCTCCACGACCTGGCTGAAGGGATTGATGAAGTGCAGGCCGGAAGGCAGGGGTTCCGAATTCACCTTGCCGAACAGCACCTGGATGCCCGCCTGTCCCGGCGGCACCACCACGGCCATGGAGGCCAGCAGGACAAGGACGCCCAGGCCCAGGCCCACCCACTGCACGATGGCCAGGCGGGCCGACAAGGGGAACCCCACCTTGGTTTTCCAACGCCAGGCCAGGACACCCACCACGAGAAGCAGAACGGCCAAGAGAATCAAAGGGCACCTCCAAGGGGCGCGTCAGGTTAACAGGCCCACTGTCCGGGGCTCAGCCGCACCACCGTTAATATTCCGCTAAGGTCGTGGGTCCGCAGGGGCACTTGGATCGGCAGGTTTGACTGTGGGATCCAGGAAGCGGAGGGGAATGTGCAAGGGCCCCTCCTGGTTGGAACACGTGAGCACCAGCATGGCCTCGGGATCGTGGCCCACGCGGCGGACCCTCAACACCTGCTTGGCCGCTTCGGGCCCTGGGGCCTCCACCAGCTCGAAGCCGCTGCCCTGGATGTCCGCCTTGGTGATGCGGAAGGGTTTGCCATCCCGCGCGGCCAGCTCCACGGTCAGCTGGGTGGTGGCCAGATCGGCGAACACCAGGCGCGAGGGCGTGGGGATCACCGGGGTCACCACACGCCAATCCAGGTAGAGGGTGAAGAGGGGTTGCTGGGGCCCGTTGGTGGCCACCTTGAAGATGTCCAGGCCGGCCACCACGCCGGGCTTGAGACGCTCGGGATGCAGGACCAGGCGCAGGTCCGCGGCGGTGCCTTCGTGGGCCAGGTCGGCACTGAGGTAGTCGGGAACCGCACTGGCCAGCACCAATTTGAGGGGATCCCCACCTTCCCGGGTGAAATGGAACCGCGCCTCGGGCCGCTCGTGGGGCGCCACCTCGCCCAGGCTCTTCCGCTCGCTGTCCACCGCCACTTCCGGCCGCACCTCCATGTCCAACCGCAAGATGTAGCTGGGCTGGGTGGGATCATCCGTACCAAGGCGCACTGCGCCCTTGATGTGCCCCACCATTCCGGAGGGATCCACCTTGAGCCGGATGGTGCGCAATTCCCCCGGCTTCATGGGCTCGGCGAATTGGGTTTCGTCGAGGGTGACGCCCGGAGAAAGGTCCAGCACTCGAAAGTGGAAGGGCCGGTCGTGGGTGCTGCGGATGCCGTAGGCCGCTTCCCGGATTTCCCGCGGGCCCACTTTACCGAGGTGTACCGGGAAGGGCGTGGTGAGGGTGATGCGAGCGGGGGGCACGGGATCCGGCTTGGGAGCCTGAGCCGGAGCGGGAACCGGGGCCTGAAGGAAGGCAAGGGCGGGCAGCATGAACATGGGATGTCCTGATGGGGACTCCAGTGTGCCGTGACTTCAGGGCGCCCCCAGCTGTTAATTGGTGTGAAGAGCGGTCCCGGCTATGCTTCGCCCATGAAAAGCCATCGCAAAGTCCTCACCCTGCACGTTCCCGCACGCTCCGGTTTCGTGAACATCACCGAGGAAGTCGCCCGCGCCGTCCATGAAAGCGGCGTCAAGGAGGGGCTCTGCCTGGTGAACAGCATGCACATCACCTCCAGCATCTTCATCAATGATGAGGAATCCGGCCTGAAGCAGGACTACCTCCGCTGGCTGGAGCGGCTGGCGCCTTTCAACGAGGGCAGCGATCCCGCCCAGGGCGGATACCTGCACAACCGCACGGGCGAAGATAACGGCGATGCCCACCACAAGCGCCAGATCATGGGCCGCGAAGTGGTGGTCGCGATCACAAATGGCCGCCTGGATTTCGGTACCTGGGAGCAGATCTTCTATGGTGAGTTCGACGGTCGCCGCGACAAGCGCGTCCTTATTAAGATCATCGGAGCCTGAACATGATCACCCGCGATCTGAGTGCCCTGCCCAAGCGTGATGTCTACCGCATCCTGTCCAGCCTCGTCATCCCCCGGCCCATTGCCTGGATCACCTCCGTGGATGCGGAGGGCCATTTGAACCTGGCGCCCTTCAGCAGCTTCATGGGCATCTTCGGGCCGCCCATGCTGGCTGTGACCCTGGGACGGCGTCGGGATGGATCATTAAAGGACACCCACCGCAACCTGCGGGAGAACCAGGAGGCCGTGGTGCATCTGGCGGACCTGCCCTTGCTGGAAGCCCTCCACGCCAGTGCCGACGAAGTGGGGCCCGAGATCAGCGAAGTGGATCGGCTGGGACTGGACATCGAAGCTTCAGATTGCGTCGCGCCGCCTCGCTTGCAGGATGCGCCGGTGGCCCTGGAATGTCGCCTCAACCGTGAGCTTGAGCTGGGTCCGGGCAGTACCCTGGTCCTGCTGGACGTGGTGCGCATCCATGCGGCCGATCGCATTTGGAGCGAGGAGCATGATTGCGCCGATGCGAGCCGGTGGACGCCCCTGTCCCGCCTGGCCTCCGTGGCCGGGCCCAACTACGGAACCCTGGGCCAGACCTTCCGTCTGGGCCCCTCCGAACTGCCGTGAAACGGGGCAACCACGGATTCACGCGGATAAACAGGGATTCCTGGCTGCCAAGTGGCGGGTCCGCCGAATGACCCTTATCCAGATCCCCTTCATCCCCTCCATCCTGGCAAAAGAAAACAATGTTTAGCCTGGATGAAGGGGATGCACGGGATGGGGATTGAATGCGAAAGGCCTCAGCCCTCGTCCGGCTCCACGAAGAGGTGCTGGACCTGGGGGAAGCGCTCGTGAAGGCGCCGCTCCAAAGCGTTGATGGCCTCCACCAAGGCCGCGCCACTGGACTGCTCATGGAACTTCACCTGCAGAGCCACCATGAGTCGATCACTGCCCACGATCACCGCCACCAGGTTCAGCACGTGGTTCACAGCTGGATCCTCGTTCACCGCCGCGCGGATGCGGGCGCGCAACGCCAGAGGTGGCGCCTCGTTCAGCAGCAGGCTGGTCACTTCCACGCCCACGAAGGCCGCCACGGCGATGAGCAGAAGGCCGATGGCCACGCTGCCGACGCCATCCCACACAGGATTCCCCGTGGCCATGGTCAGCAGCACCGCCGCCAGCGCGAACAGCAGGCCGACCAGTGCCGCGATGTCCTCTGCCAGCACCACCACCAGCTCGGTACTGCTGGACTGCCGAAGGTACCGGAGGAGAGAGCGGCCGTGTCGCTCTGTCGCCGCCGCCTGCAGCGCGCCCCGGAGGGACCAGCCCTCCAAGGCCACCGCAAAGAGAAGCAGTGCCACAGCCCAGCTCAGGTGATGGGGCTGCTCCGGGTGCCGGATCTTGTGGAGGCCCTCCACCAGTGAATAGAGGCCGCCCACGCTGAAGAGCAGCAGGGCCACGAGGAAACTGGCCACGAAGGCGGCCTGCCCGTGGCCCAGCGGATGCTTCGCGCTGGGGGGCCTTGCGCCCTGGCGCATGCCGAGAAACAGCAAGACCTGGTTGGCACAGTCGGCGGCCGAGTGGATGGCTTCCGTCAGGAGGCTGGAGCTGCCCGTCAGCAGAAAGACGGCGAACTTGGAGAGGGCGATGCCGCCATTGGCGGTCAAGGCGAGGGCGACGGCACGGGTGGATCCGGTGGACATCCGCCCAGCTTAGCGCCTCAGTCCCAGTGGCGGATCCAAGTGGGATCGAACTTGCTCTCCAGGGTCCGGGCCTCGGTTTCGACGCCAACCTGCTGGATGCCCAAGGCCCGCAGCGCAGCCTGCAGGGATTCCGTCCGCTGCTTCAGGAGCGAGGCACTCAAAGCCTTGGTGGACGGCACCTGCACCGACCAACGCCCTGAGGCACCCCAGGCTTTCACCCAGCCCTCCAGCTTGCGAACCCCTGCGGGACTCACCTCGGTTTGCTGGGGCAAGAAATAAATGATGCCTTCCCGAGGCGGGGCTTCGGCGGTGGCCAGCGGCGCCTGCACCAGCGCCAGGGGATCTTGGTTCACGGGCCGCACCGCCGGCGGCCACAGCAGCACCTCCGGAAACACCAGGTCACCCTTCATGGGAAAGGAGGTTCCCACCGGCTCGAAGCGTGCCGCGGATTGCTCTCCCCGCAGCTCGGTGATCCAGAGGCGGCCGATGAATTGGTAGTCGCCCGCCCGTTTCACCCGAAGACGGTCCCCCACATGAAGGCCCTGGGGCAGCCCCCCATCGAGCCCGTATATCCGGTCCGTCGCCTCATAGGGTGGCAGCCCCCGGCGCTCCACCGACACAATGTGGAGGGGCGCCTGAGCACCGAGGAGGCCGACCAAGCTGAAACCGAGAAGACACCGCCGCATGGGTTCCTCATCGGCCCAAAGGGGTCCGAATCCTTAGAATGGCCGGATGCCCAGCTCCCGCAACAGATCCCCGATCAGGTAGAGGGATCCCGTGACCAGGCGAGGAGCCTCGGCCGAGGCCCGCAGGTGGGTCGCCGCTTGGCGCAGTGTGAGCAGCGGCGCGTCCAGGTTCCAAGCCTCCTGGAGCTGACGCAGCGTGGCGTAGCGGGGCGCGTCCCCTTGCACGAAGGTCACCGACAGGGGGCGGATGCGCTTCAGTTCCTCCGCCACGCCGGCCAGATCCTTGTCGCCCATGGCCCCCACGTAGAGGTGCGGACGCACCCCGCAGGCCAGGGCATGCTCAGCCAGGGCGCGGGCACCATCCACGTTGTGCGCGCCATCCATCCACACCCCCTCCAGCCCCGGCACCTGCCAGAGACGGCCAGGCCAGCGGGCCTGCGCCACGCCTGCCCAGAGCCGGTCCTCGGGAATGGGGAAACCCTGTGCTCGGAGTTGCCGCACTGCTTCAAAGGCCGTGGCCAGGTTGTCCAGTTGGTGGAGGCCTGCCAGCCCCACCCGCTTGCCCTCCACCCGCGAATGATCCCAGCGGATGTCCGCCGGTCCCAGCCGTGGCGCCACGTGCAGGCTGGGCTCGCAGGCGAGCAGTGGGCGGATCCACTCGGGATCAAGGGAAGGGCCGAGCACCAGCGGCTTGCCGTCGCGGGCGGTGCAGAGTTTCTCCCGGGCGATGGCTTCCCGCGTGTCGCCCAGGTACTGCTGATGGTCCAACCCTACGGTGGTGAGCACCGTGAGGATGGGCTCGGTGGCATTGGTGGCATCCCAGCGCCCACCCATGCCCACCTCCAGCAGCGCCACTTCCACGCCGGTCATGCGGAAGGCGAGGAGGGCCGCCGTGATCATCAATTCAAAGTACGTGGCCTGGATGCCCGTACGCGCCTCCGCGTCGAAGGCTTCGCCCAGCAGCAGGTCGAGGGCCCCTTCGCCGATGGGCTCGCCATCCACCCAGATGCGCTCGGTCACATCGGCCAGATGGGGCGAGGTGGTCCAGCCCACCGTGAACCCCGCGGCCCTGAGCATGTGCGCCAGGAAGGCGCCCGTGCTGCCCTTGCCGTTGGTGCCCGCGATGAGCACCACGGGAAAGCCCTCATCGGGCCGACCCAAGGCGCCCAGGAGGGCCCGGATGTTTTCCAGGCCGCATTTGATGCCCATGTGCCCCCGCTCCTGGAGACGCGGGATGTGGATGGGCGTGAAGGCTTCGTCCATCAGTCCCTGGCTGCGGGCATCATCCACGCCAGGCAGGCGGCGATGAAATCCTTGAGGTGGTCGCGGTTCACCACCTTGTCCACCATGCCGTGGGCCTGGAGGAATTCCGAGCGCTGGAAGCCTTCGGGCAGACTCTGCTTGATGGTCTGCTCAATGACGCGAGGGCCGGCAAAACCGATGAGGGCCTTGGGCTCGGCGATGTTCAGATCGCCCAGCATGGCGTAACTGGCGCTGACACCGCCGGTGGTGGGATCCGTCAGCAGGCTGAGATAAGGCAACCCAGCCTTGTCGAGCTTGGCCAGGGCCGCGCTGACCTTGGCCATCTGCATCAGCGACAGGGTGCCCTCCTGCATGCGGGCGCCACCGCTGCAGCTGACGATGATGAAGGCGCACTGCTTTTCCAGGGCGCGCTCGGCCCCCAGCCGCAGCTTCTCGCCCACCACGCTGCCCATGCTGGCGGCCAGGAAGTCGAAGTTCATGATGGCGGTCACCACGGGGTGGCCCGAGAGGGTGCCCTCCACCACCACCACGGCGTCATCGGTCTGGCCCGCCTCGTCCAGCTTCTTCAGCTGGTCCTGGTAGCTCTTGATGGCCACGAAGCCCAGGGGGTCGCTGCTGCGCAGGTTCCCGAACAGCGGCTTCCACCCCTCGTCCATGAGGTTCTCCAGCCGCTCATCCACGCCGATGCGGAAGTGATAGCCGCACTTGGGGCAAACGTTGTGGGTGTTGACGAGCTCTTTCCGGTAGATCAGCTCTTTGCAGGCCTCGCACTTGATCCAGAGGCCCTCGGGCACCCGGACAGTCTTTTCTTCGACGGCGGTCTTCTGCTGGCGCTTCTTCACGAACCATGACGACATGGGGACTCCTTGCTTGAACCCGGACCTAGCGGCGCTTCGCCGGACCGTGCTTGAGGGCCTCGAAGAGGCGATCCAGTTCACCTTCGCTGCCGTAGTGCATCACCAGGGTGCCGGTCTTGCCCTTGGCCTTGATCTCGACGCGGGTGCCCCAGGACTGGGTGAGTTCCTCGGCGGCCGCCTTGATGAACAGCTCTTGGGGGTGCTTCTTCTTGGACTTGGCCTTGGTCTGTTTCTGGAGCTGCTGGATGCGGGCTTCCAGGGCACGAACGCTGAGCTGCTGGTCCACCACTTCCTGGGCCAGTTGCTCCTGAAGACGCAGGTCGGGCACGCCCAGCAGCACCTTCGCGTGGCCCGTGCTCAGGCGGCCATCCGCCACCTCCGCCTTCAGCTCCGCCGGCAACCTCAGCAGGCGAAGGGTGTTGGCCACCTGGGGACGGGACTTGCCCACCCGATCGGCCACTTGCTCCTGGGTGAGCCGCAGGTGCTCGCCCAGCTGCCAGTAGGCCGTGGCCTCTTCGATGGGATTCAGCTCCTGCCGTTGAATGTTCTCCACCAGGGCGATCTCGAGCAGTTTGTCATCGGGCACTTCCTTGATGATCACCGGCACCATGGCCAGGCCCGCCTTGCGGGCGGCCCGCCAACGCCGCTCGCCGGCGATGATCTCGAACTTGTCGCCCACCTTCCGCACCACGATGGGCTGCACCATGCCGTGCTGCTTCAGGCTTTCGGCCAGCTCCACCAGCGCCGCCTCGTCGAAGTGAGTGCGGGGCTGAGCGCGGTTGGGCACCATGCTGCCCAGGGGCAGCTCACGCTGATTGGCATCCTCAGGGGCCATCTGGCTCATGAGCGACGTGAGTCCCCGGCCCAGCGCCGGACGCTTCAACTGATTCATTAGGCTTCCCTCCTCGCGGGGAGTTCCAGGCCCAGCCATTCCTTCGCGAGGCTGAGGTAGGCCTGGGCGCCCTTGGAGCGCAGATCATAGAAGGCCACGGGCTTGCCATGGCTGGGGGCTTCGGCCAGCCGGATGTTGCGGGGGATGATCGTCTGGAAGACCTTGCCCGGGAAGGCGTGGCGGACTTCATTGGCGACGGCCGCGCCCAGGTTGGTGCGTTCCTCCGCCATGGTGAGGAGGATGCCGCCCAGCTGAAGCTGGGGGTTGGGACCGGACTGGATGCGGCGCAGCGTTTCGGTGAGCTCGGCCAAACCGTCCAGCGCGAAGAACTCGCAAGGCATGGGGACGATGACCTCATCCGCCGCCGTCAGCGCGTTCAGGGTGATCATGCCCAGGCTCGGGGGCGGATCGATGAGGATGTAGTCGAACTTGTCCATGATCGGCGCCAACCCCTGCTTGAGCACCTGGAGCTGGGGCATTTCGAAGAGCTCGAATTCCAACTGCGCCAAGTCCTTGCCCGCCGGGATCACCTGCATCATGGGCACTTCCGTGCTGAGCAGCAGGGCTTCCGCGGGGGCGCCCTTCATCAGCGCGTAGGATCCCGCGCGGTGATCCGGCTTGGGAAAGCCAAGACCGGTGGTGCTGTGGCCCTGGGGATCGAAATCCACGAGCAGCACCATCTTCTCCATCATCGCGAGGGACGCGGCAAGGTTGATGGCGGTGGTGGTCTTGCCCACGCCGCCCTTCTGGTTCGCCAACACCACCACCCGGGCGCGCATCAGGCGGCCCTCTTCATCGCGCAGGTGCTGGTGGAACCAACCATCTCGGCATCCCCTCGGGTGTGGAACATGCCAGTCTAGCAGGTCGGGGTTCCACGGCGGAGGCCCGCTGTGATCAGCTCCGCAACCGCTGCAGCAGCGCTGGATCTGGGTGCACCACGCCAAGTCTTCGGACAGGACCGGAGAGCCATAGGTTGCGCCACGCACCCTTCGCATCCAGCTCCAGCTTCACCGTCACCACTTCGCCGCTGGCGGTGTGTAGCTGCCACGTGGTGATCCCTTCGGTGCTGGCCAGCCACGCCGCAGCCACCGCGCAGCCCGTACCGCAGCAGAGGGTCTCTCCTTCCACGCCCCGCTCCCAAGAGCGGATCCGCGCCTCGCCCGGCGCCAGCACCTCGACCACGTTCACGTTGGTGCCGCCCTGCAGCGCCGCGTGATGCCGCAGCGGCGGCGCGAACACCGGCAGGTCCACAGCAGAGACGGAAGGTACGCGCAGCACCAGCTGCGGATTTCCGATCCAACCAAAGCCCGCGGGCGAGGTCGTCGCCATGGGTACGGCGCGCAGACCGAAGCCTTCTCCTTCAGGCATGCGGATGCCGATGTGGTCATCCGAACGTCGAAGCAGAATCTCCTCGCCATTGGAGCTCACCCGGATTTCCGCCTCGGAGGGCGCTCCGGGAATAACCATGGATGCCCTGCTACCATTGGAACAAAAGGTCTTAGCCCCATCGGTATCCCAGTGCTCCAGCCGCCAGGGGCCCGAACCAGGCCTTTGCATCAAAAAAAGGCCATCTAATCCAAACCCGTGCCCCTTCGGACAGAGCAATTTAGCATAATCCTCGCAAGGGCAGTCTTTAGCCTCCTCCAGCCAGAGGTAGCCGAAGACATTGCCCGAGGCAGAGGCCAGGTGGAGCTCCAAGTCACCGTTCCCGGCTGTTGCGGAACGTGTAGACCGTCTCGCCCTTGCGCGCATAGCCCTGGCGCCGGGCCAGGGCCTCCATCAGTTCAGGATCCTTGGCCGCGAGCCGCTGGACTTCCTCCAGCAGCTCGCGGTTGCGGTGGTTCAGCTCCAGCAGCCGGGTCCGGGCCGTTTGCAGCTCCGCCTCGCGCTTGCGGAGCTCGGGCAGCCCACCCTGGGAAAAGAGGACGGCCAGGAGGGACAAAAAGCCAGAGGCTCCCAGCACTCCCCACAGGGTGGAGGACTTCAGGAGCCAGTTGGCGTTCATCCAGGGTTCCTACTAGGCGAGACGGGATCCGAAGGCTTCGCGACCGGCATAGCGGGCCGCGGCGCCCAGTTCCCATTCAATTTCGAGCAGACGGTTGTACTTGGCCACCCGGTCGGTGCGGCAGGGGGCGCCGGTCTTGATCTGCCCGGCCCCGGTCGCCACAGCCAGATCCGCAATGAAGGCATCCTCCGTCTCACCGCTGCGATGGCTGATGATGGCCCGGTAGCCGGCCTTGTGGGCCATTTCCACGGCGCGCAGGGTCTCGGTCACGGTGCCGATCTGGTTCAGCTTGATGAGAATGGCGTTGGCCACGCCCTCGGTGATGCCCTTGGCCAGAATGGCCGGGTTGGTCACGAAGAGGTCGTCGCCCACCAGCTGGGTCTTGGCGCCCATGGCATCGGTCTGGGCCTTCCAGCCCTTCCAATCGCCTTCCGCGAAGCCATCCTCGATGGAGATGACGGGGTGGCGGGAGACCAGGCCCTGGTAGTACTCCACCAGCTGGGCAGGGGTCTTCTTCCCACCGTCCAGGGCGTAGCCCTTGCCGTCATGGAATTCGCTGGCGGCGCAGTCCAGGCCCAGGAACACGTCCTTGCCCAGCTTGTAGCCCGCCTTCTTGATGGCCTCGCCAATGAGCTCCAGGGCCTCTTCATTGGAGGCCAGGTTCGGGGCGAAGCCGCCCTCGTCACCCACCCCAGTGGCCAGCTTGCGGGCCTTCAGAACGCCCTTCAGGGAGTGGTAGACCTCGGCGCCCCAGCGGAGGGCCTCCCGGAAGTTCGGAGCGCCCACGGGCAGCACCATGAACTCCTGGATATCCACGTTGTTGTCCGCGTGGGCCCCGCCGTTGAGGATGTTCATCATCGGCACGGGCAGGAGACGGGGCGTGGCCCCGCCCAGGTAGCGGTAGAGGGGCAGCTTCGAGGCTTGGGCCGCGGCATCCGCAAGGGCCATGGACACGCCGAGGATGGCGTTGGCACCCAAACGGCCCTTGTTCTCGGTCCCGTCCAGATCGCACATCAGCTCATCGAGTTCGGCCTGCTGCAGCGGGTCCATGCCCTGCAGAGCCGCGGCCAGTTCGACATTGATGGCATCCACGGCGCCGAGCACACCCTTGCCCAGGTAGCGCTTCTTGTCCCCATCGCGGCGTTCCAGAGCTTCACGACTTCCCGTCGAAGCGCCGGAAGGAACGATGGCTTTGCCAACCGTCCCATCGGAGAGGAGCACTCGGGCCAGCACGGTGGGATTCCCACGGCTGTCCAGTACTTCAAGAGCGGTGACACGGTCGATGATGTTCATAAAAGCACCCGGCTCAGAGAGGCGCGACACCGCGCCTCTCTGATATTAGCCAGGTTGTGTTGCCTGAATGGGCCTACTTCTTCGTGGCCTTCTTCACAACCTTCTTGGCGGCCGGCTTCTTGGCAGCGGCCTTCTTCGGCGCGGCCTTCTTCACAACCTTCTTCACCGCCGGCTTCTTGGCAGCGGCCTTCTTCGGCGCGGCCTTCTTCACGGCCTTCTTCACGACCTTCTTGGCAGCGGCCTTCTTGGGGGCGGCCTTCTTCACGGCGGCCTTCTTGGGGGCAGCCTTCTTCACGGCGGCCTTCTTGGGGGCAGCCTTCTTCACGGCAGCCTTCTTGGGGGCGGCCTTCTTCGCAGCCGACTTCTTCGCGGCGGCCTTCTTGGGGGCGGCCTTCTTCGCGGCGGGCTTCTTCGCAGCAGCCTTCTTCGGCGCGGCCTTCTTCGCGGCGGGCTTCTTCGCAGCAGCCTTCTTCTTGGGGGCAGCCTTCTTCGCCGGCTTCTTGGCGGCGGGGGCTTCGGTGGTGGCGACCGGGTTGGTCAGTTCGGCCATGGGTGGCTCCTTTACGCCCTTTTGGGCGGGGTTGGAAGGGGTCGTGCGGGAAGCGGGCTTGCCTTTGGCATCCTTCGCGCCAGATTGGGCCTGGACTTCACGCTGGGTGGATATGCGTTCCTTGGTCGCCGGAGCGGCCGTGGGGGCTAGCGCCGCATCAGCGGCAGAGCCGGTCTTGCCCTTGGGCTTCGCGGCTTTTTTCGGGGGCTCAACGCCTGCCAGGATCTGGGCCAGACGCTTGCCGGGATAGTAGTCATCGAGAAGGGCATCTCCGATCAACAAACCATGGACCCCAAGGACTTCCATTTGCTTGATTTGATCCAGTTTATGAATGCCACCTTCAACAATTTTGAGGCAACTTTTGGGGACCTTTTTCACGAGTGCCACTGCCTGCTCCCAGGACGCTTCCCAGGTATCCAGATTGCGACCCACGGCGCAGACGATGTCCGCACCCGCCTCCACAGCTCGGGCGAGTTCAGCCTCGGAGGTCACTTCGACGACCACGTCCAAACCCTTGCTGGTGGCGAATTTCAGCAGGGTCTGCAAACGATCCTGGGTGAGCAGCGCAGGCATGAGGAAGATGGCATCGGCGCCGAGGATTTTGCTTTCCTCGACCTGGTACTCCTCGAAGATGAACTCCCTCCGCACCAGAGGAAGTTTCACTTGGCTTCGCACCTCAGAGAGGTGTTTGTCCTCGCCAAAGTAGAGGAACTTATCGGTTGCCACCGAAAGGGCCCGGGCACCGTTCTCCGCCAAGCTCTTGGCGTGGGTTGAAGCCTTATAAGAGTCCCGGACCTGACCACGGCCGGGGTCACCCCCGGCGACTTCTCCCAAAATGGTGATTCCAGGCTGGCTGAGCTCCTCCTTCAAGGAATGATGGCCCTTGTAGGCATCTTTTACCGCCACGGGGCCCTTCTGCTTCTTGATTTCCACATCCAGGGCCTTGAAGATGGCGACTTTCTTTAGCATTTCCCACGCTCCAAATCTCAGATACCTCGCTAATGGCCCTATGGGGAAGATGATCGGCCGTTTTTCCTCTGATTCAACATGAAACCAGCGATCTGGATGAGGTCAACAGAGAAATATCAAAAATCATCATTTTTTTTGTCGCTACCTCTCCCACAACCCATCATTCGTTTCCACCCCTTTCGGCTCGATGCGAACGATCTTGAGTGCAGATGTGCAAGGAAGCTCCATCGCGACGACTGAAGTCATCAGCCGTCGAATCCGCGCAGTCAAAGGATCTGCGACGATTCACTCCTTGTCGTTTGTTCATTGAGAATCAGCTGCGTCGATCATCGGAAGGCCTCACCGGGAGGGATCGCCATCCCACCTTCACCCCTCCAGGAAGGCCGCTCCCCTGCTAGGCTTCAACACGCGCCTTCCGCTCCCCGGCGCCGTGCGAACGGTACCTCGGAACCTGCCGGAAGCTTCGTGAGGCCCCATGACCATCCACGTCGTTGACCATCCCCTCGTCCACCACAAACTTTCCCTGATCCGCGACCGCAAGACGCCTGGCAGCCTGTTCCGCGCCTTGATCGAGGAAGCTGGATTGATCTTGGCCACCGAGGCAACGCGCACCCTCCCCACCGAATCCGTCGTGGTGGAAACGCCCCTCGAACGCACGGGCACCCAGCGCCTCCGCTCCCTCGATCCCGTCCTCGTGCCGGTTCTGCGCGCTGGCCTGGGCCTCTTGCCTCCCTTCCTCCAGCTGCTGCCCACGGCGAAAGTAGGTCACCTTGGCCTCTACCGTGATCACGACTCGCTGGTGCCGGTGCCCTACTACCGCAACTTTCCTCCGCTTCTCGAAGCGCGTCCGGTGTTCATCCTCGATCCCATGCTCGCCACCGGTGGCAGTGCCTCCGAGGCCGTGCGCCAGTTGAAGGGCGCGGGTGCCATCAGCCTCACCCTGGTGGCCCTCCTCGCCGCGCCCGAGGGCCTGGAGAGGCTACAAGGCGATCATCCTGACCTCACCATCTGGGTGGGCGCAGTGGACCGCCAGCTCAACGAGAAGGGCTACATCCTTCCGGGGCTCGGAGACGCGGGAGATCGGCTCTTCGGCACCGCATAGCCTGCCGGGCCGAGGCTATCCACACTAGATCCATGTAAGCCAAGGGCCTCATCTGTACGCCCACAAGCCCCCAAGGCCATGCACTCTTGAACACGGAACCTAAAGAAAGAGCGATGGCCCCTCGGACATGCCTTCGCCTTGGAAGAGCACCTTTTCCCAAGCTTGACGGATGTCACCCATCTGGGCACAGACCCGTTTCAAGCGTGGCCCATCCGCGGCGTCGCTGGCCTCGATAATCTCGTGCCCCCACCAGGCGTAGAGCCGGATCAGATTGCCCACAAGCTCTCCGCCCGCTTCGTGATTCAACCGCTGGTGCAGCGCATCCAGAATGGCCAGGAGCTTCTTGACGAAGTACTCCCTAGGCCTCGGATCACCGCCAGGGAGTGCCTCTTCCAGTTTCACCAAGAAGCGCTGAGCCGCCTCCAGAAGCAGCACGACCACATGTTCGGGGATGGCCCCTGACTCGGCCAACGATGAACCTTCGCCATGGACTGAGTTGGTCATCAGAAATGGCTCTCCCTCCAGAATCGTCCTGGCGACACGAATTCCTGGGATCGCCCCATTGCTTCCCAATCTGCCCATCGGCAAAGCGACGATGAAACTTGATGCCGCCAGGTCTGCCCATGGCCCGAGGATCAGGCCTCCACCCGGAGCCATTCCGTGAGACAAAGGGAGCGCCCTGCCGAAACCGGAGCCATCCGTGAATCCGAGCCATCAGAAGCTGCTGCACAAAGCCCAGGCCCTGGACCGTTCGGGAACCCCCAGTGATGCACTTGCCGCTTATCAGGCCTTCCTGGCTCGGGAGCCGAACCACGCCGATGCCTGGTCCGCCTGCGCGGCCAAATGTCTGATGTTGGGCCGACCAGATGACGCCCGAAAAGCGTGTGAAACAGCCCTCGGTCTCGACGTGAATCACCTGGCGGCTCGCGCCAATCTGGGTCGGGCCTTGATGCAGTTGGGTCAGCTGGATCAGGCGGAAAACCACCTTTCTGCCGTCCTGAAGATCGATGGCCAGCGGCTGGATGCCCAGCTTTTCTGGGCGGAGTGCAAGCTCTACAGGCGGGATCTCGATGGGGCCCAAAGCGCCTTGGAAGCCGCTGGACAGCAGGTTCCTATCCAAGGGCCGCTTCAGTCCCACCACGCGGAGCTTTGGGGCATTCTCAGCCTCGGGATGTTCGAATTACGCCGCTTCTCGCAGGCCGCACAGGCCTGCGAGAAGGCACTCCAGATCGACCCCCGCAACTTCACAGCCAAGGCGAACCTCGGCTCCATCAGAATGGCCGAAGGCCGCCTGACTGAAGCCGAGAAGGTCTTCGGCAGCCTGGTCGCGGCGCACCCGCACCGGGAACGGGGCCGATTGCTGTGGATCACCTGCCTTTCCAGAATGAGCGACCTCCTCCGCGCGGACCAGGAGATTGCCAAAGTCATCCGTCAAGCCCCCAAGGATTCCACCGTCCACAAGAGCGTATTGGCAACCCACTACACGCATGGCCGCTGGGCGGAATACCTCGCGGAAATCGAGCGGTTCCGAAAGGTCGACCCCGCCTCTCCCCAGGCCGACTATGAACACAGTTTCCTGGAACTGCTCTCCGGTGAGTTGCCCCGCGGCTGGAATCGTTACGAGGCGCGCTTGAAACTTGCCCTCGGGGCCGAGCCTCCCCGAACCTTTACGGCACCGACATGGGATGGAGCACCCTTCGCCGGCAAGACGCTTCTGCTGTGGGCCGAACAAGGCTTGGGCGATACCTTGATGTTCGTGCGGTACCTTCCGATGGTGAAGGCTCTGGGCGGAACGGTCATCCTCGAAGCACAGTCGGCTCTTGTCCATCTCGTGGCCACCTGCGATGGCGCCGATGCCATCCTCCCGGCAGGCACGCCGCTGCCAGCCTTCGATATCCAACTCCCCCTCATGTCTTTGCCCAGGGTGTTCCAGACGGACCTCGCCACCATTCCGGCCGAGATTCCGTACCTCGACGTCCCTGAGCGAGTTCCCCACCAGTCGGCAATTCTGGAACGCCTGGCCCTGGCGGAAGGAAGGGCTAGGATCGGCCTGGTGTGGGCCGGCCGCCCTGAGTACGGCCGCGATTTCGAGCGGTCGATACCCGCAACCTCGCTCGCGCCCCTGGGCGCCCTGGAAGGCGTGACTTGGTACAGTCTGCAGGTGGGTGGACAGGAGGCTCCGCCTTTACCTGGCCTCATCGACCTGGCTCCCCTGCTCGGCGATTTCTCGGATACGGCCTACGCCCTGAGTGGCATGGATCTGCTCATCACCGTGGATACCTCGGTGGCGCATCTCGCCGGAGCCCTGGGCATTCCCACGCTGCTGCTGCTTCCTTTTCAGCCGGACTGGCGCTGGCTGCTCGATCGCAGCGACAGTCCCTGGTACCCGTCTCTGCATCTCTACCGGCAACCGGTGTACGGAGACTGGGCATCTGTCATCTGCCAAGTCATCGAGGACCTCTCGCAGGGCGCATGAAGGTCAACGGACAGTCGCGCCATACCCCTTGAGTGCCCGGTTTCCACGTTCCTGCGCCTGAATTTCCAGCCTCAGCCGGTTCAGTTCCTTCTCCAACACCAAACTGCGCTCCAGCAAGCGCTCACCTGCGGCATGGGCGCGGATCATCATGTCCGGCCATCCCGGTGCCTTCTCCGCCTGCGTGAGCGCCGCATCGAAACCTGCTTTCCATTCGGCCAGGAACTGAGCCTCAGGCACCCATTCAGGGCTATCCAGCCACGCCTCCATCTGCTCGATGGCGGCGCGAACCCTTGCATCGCTCATACCACCCGGTCCCGCAGGAGGAGGTCTGATTGCCCGTCGAGCGCCGACTTCTTGGTGTGGTACTGCTCCCAGGCCATCCGGATCTCGCCCATGTCCCGGGCCACCGCCTCCAGGCGCGCCCGGTCCCTGGACTTGCTGGCTACTTTGATCTCCCAGGACCACCAGTCATAGAGCTTTTTCAGATTGTGCGCCAGCTCGCCCCCCTCTTCCAGATCAAGGCGGACCGTGGCTTCCATGATGACCTCAGAAACCCGGATAAAGCTGTTGAACGCGGCGGACATGTTGTTCTGGCCCATGGCATGGATGGCACGGCCCATGTGAAGCTGTCCGGCTTCCATGATGAGCGCGGCCTGCTGCTCAGGGCTGGCACCCATGATGCGTTGTACGAGATAGGCATCGGCCGATTTGGCATAAGCGTTCACGAGTTGCCCTCCCTACAAAGTCATATCGGCTGATTTCGCCAAAACGTGAGTACCGGCGGGCGTTTAGCCACCAATCAAGGAGCCGGCCGAAGCCTTCATCTGACCCACCACCCGTTCCATTTCGGCGAACTTCGCCTTCAGTTGGGTTGTCTGAGAATCCACCAACGATTGCGCCGCCTGGATCTGCTTTGCCAGTCCAGCATTCTGCGTCGTGATTGAATTCAAAAGCGTGGTGATGGTGCCATTCGTGTTTGTGAATTTGTTGATCAGGTCCACGGCGGTCCGCCCCGGGCCGCGCACCAAATTCAAAGTGCCAGTGCCCGTTCCCGTCACGTTCAGCACCAGCCCGGCATAGTCACCTGTGCCCGTAAGGGTGCCGTCCGAACTTACTTGCACCGGGGAGCTGGTCACGCCGTTCCTGGTGAAAGTCCCCCACAAAGCTCCGTTCCCATCTTTCGTGATCGAAAAATCGACCGGTCCCGTGACCGTACTCGGACCAGCGCTCTTGAAAGTCACATTCGGATTGGTGGTGGTTCCCGAGAAAGTGAAAAGCTTCTGGACATTGGTGAGGTCGGTGGTCAGTGCATTTTGGAAGGTGGCATTGTTCAGCATGAGGCTGCCGTCCGCCAGGTTGGTGACTCCCAGGCTCGCCCAGGTTTTGTAGCCATCCGTGCCCGGGATGCCGGCGGCAGTGCTTGCCAAGGCCGCCTTGAGGTCTGCCATGAACGCGCGGGCGCTGGGGTCATTCGACAGCGGCGCCAGAGCCACCGATCCATCCGTGTTCTTGGTGGCCTGGGAGGCCGCCTTGTAGTCCTTCACAAACTGGTTGTACTTGGCGATGAAATCCTGCATGGCCGTGGTGGCGTTGATCTTGTCCGGGGTCACGGTCAGGGTGGTCGTACCCGTCTGTCCACCCTGCTTCAGGGTGAAGGTCATGCCATCACTGGCGTCGCTGACCACGTTCGATTGACGGGTCAGCTGGATGCCGTTCAGCGTAAAGACCGCATCCTTCGCCGAGGCGCCGGACATGTCAGACGTAAGGCCCCCTGTGAGGCCGGTGGGCGCACTGATCGTACCGGTCAGGGTTCCCGCGGTGATGCCCAGGCTTGCGTTCACGGTGGCACCACCTGGTGCTGTGACATCGGCCAGGGTGATGACACCACCGGTCTTTCCGGTGCCTGTATCCTTGGCCGTCAGCACCAGCTGATAGGGGTTCGCCCCAGCTCCCGTGTTGATGATGGTGGCAGTGACCGTCTTGCTGTTGGCATTGATGGCGGAGCGCAGGCCGTTGAGGCTGTTGTCCGTCAGGTTGAAGGCGGTAACAGTGCCATCGGTCCCCTTGATGGCAAAGCTGGCCGTGCCATTGCCCCCGCTGAAAATGGCCGCGGTGGGATCACTTGCCGCCATGGTCGTGGTCGTCGAAAGGGTCAGCGTCCCGGCACCGGTCGCGGAGCCCGTCACGGAGACCTTGAGGCCCTCCAATGGCGTTCCCGCCTGCCCGCTCAAGGTGCCATTGGTCCCCGTCAAATTGTAGGTGTTGCCACCGACCGTGAAGGTACCCGCGACATTGCCAGCGCCATCATTGGCAGTGATGTTGAAAGTGATGGCCCTCGTCGTCGTCTTCGCGGTCGAACTGGTGTAGGTCAGAACTGCCGGATTCGAGGACGAACCCTGAAACGTAGAGGTGGTGGAGATCCGCGCCTTGGTGGCCACGCTCGCCACGTTGATGTCGAACGAACCCGAGGCCGCCCCAAGGGAGGCCTTGGCCGTGGCGGTGACATAGGTGTTGTTGATGTCAGTGCTCGCCACGGCGTTGTTGTTGAGCCTGTCCTGCAGCGCCGCCATGCTGAGTGTCAGCGCAGACAGGCTGGTTCGCATGGCGGTCAGCGCGGTCGACCGCGCATCATTCTGGGTTTTCTTGGCCTGCAACCGGTTCAGGTTGCCGCTCTTCTGGGCCACCATGGCGTTGATCAGAGCCGTGGTGTCGATACCAGTCGCAACACCATTCAGAGAATTCGAGGACGCATTCGTCGTAGCCATGACTCACCCCATGCAGGAACAGTGCCGTTCCTAGCCCTGCTTATCGACGAGGCCACCCGCTTGGCCTTCCAGGTCGCGCATGCGGCGAGACATGCCCAGCACTTCCGCGGAAGGAACCTGAAGTAGTACTTGGCCCGTGCCCTGCTGAATCACCTGGTAGACCGGACGGCCTGAGGCGGGGTCCATGTGCATCTTCAGGTCGGACTGGGCCTGCCCGAGATGCTGATTGATGTGCGCCACTGCGGAAGCCGTCTCGGTTGGTCCGGAGACGCGCTGATTGGATTCGCCTGCTTGGATTGGATCATTGCCTGCCACCGATGGGGCAGGTTTCGCGACGGAAGCATTAGGTGGGGCGGTAGCCACCTGGGTCAAGACAACACTCGACATTGAACCGCCCACAGCGCTTACCTGACTCGTCATAACCCCTCCTTTCCAAACTCAGACGACTGGAGGGGGCAGATCAGATCCGCCCCCTCCAGAAGCTAGAGATTGCCTACTTACCGGAAGAGGCCGAGGACGGAGTTCGCGGACTGGTTCGCGTTGTTCAGAGCGCTGGTGCCAGCCTGCATGAGGATCTGGTACTTGGTCAGGTTCGCCATTTCGGCGCCCATGTCAGCGCCCAGCCACGCATCCGCGATGCCCTGGGACGTTTCAGCCTGGATGCCATTGGTCTGCGCAGACGTCAGGGCCGAAGCCATGGCGTTGGCATTGGTCACCTGGCTTGCGGCGATGGCCGTGAGGGCCGCAGCGGAAGTGGTGCCGCCAGTCGAGGTCTGGAGCGTGGCATATTCCGCGTCAGAGGTGGTGCCGGCGCCTTCCATTTCGGCCATGCGGTAGGCGTCCTGGGTCTTCTGCGCGTTCGCGCCGTCAGCATTCAACGCGGCGAAGTAAGCAGCGTTGTTGGCATAGACCTTCGCCGCAGCGCTGCGGGAGTTGGCCATGGCCGTGTTGCCGGCCGTGAGGGCCGCGGAATCGTCGTTGGCGTGGTTGACACGACGACCAGTGGTGAGCCGCTCAATGGCGGTGTTGAGTCCGATCTTGCTCACGCCAAGCTGACGGCTGGCGGCCAACGCGGACACGTTGCTCAGAATGGTAACCATAACATCCTCCGTGATGTTGTTTGGCAGCATCCGTGCTGCCAGGTTGTGTAGGGGAAATCCCCGACCCTCCCTCTTTCGGAAATGCCTCCGAAAACCTTTAACTTTTTTTCTCGGCAACTTGTAAATTATTAATTATAAGATGTTTAAAAATTCGAAATCGTCAACTCCCTTCCTTTGCCTTTGCCTCGGTTTACAGGGTCAGGCGAGAGACCGCCCCCGACCTAAAGGTCCCGCGGCACCCTCGTGTGAGTGCCGAGTGAATAGACTGAGCGGGGCCCGGCGCGGAACCTCTTCCCTTGGGCCAGCCGAAACGTGCATGCCATGTGATTCCACAAGGGGGACGTAAGTGGTGGAGCCGGAAAATTCGGGGAATGCGCGCCGCATGGAAGAAGCAACCGCTCTGGCCAAGGCTGGGCGCTGGCGTGAGGCGGCTGAGGCTTTCGCGGCGCTGAGCGCCCTCGGCGAATCCAGCTACGATCTGCATGTCACCTACGGCACGGCGCTCATGCGCTGCAACCGCTATGAAGCCGCCCGTGATCAGCTGGAGGCGGCCCTGAGGCTGCAGCCAAGCTCATTGGAGGCGCTCAACAACCTGGCCGGCACGAACCTGCGGCTGGGTGATCCTTGCGCGGCGGAACAGGCCTGTCGGCTCATCCTCGCAGCGCATCCTGAGGATCACGCCGCCTGGACCAATCTGGGCCTGGCCCTCAGCCATCAAGGGCGCGTTTCCGAAGGCCTGGACGCCTTGCAGCAGGCACTCGCCCTAGCGCCCGAGGATCGCCTCATCCGCGACAACCTCCTGCTGCACCTCAACTATGTCGCCACGAATGGCGCCGACCTGGCGCACATCCATTTCCTGCTTTGTGGCCAGCTGCCGTCATCTCCACCAAAACGGACTGACGCCCGGGATTCCAGGCGCATTCGAATCGGCTATGTATCGGGTGATTTCCGCAGCCATTCCGTGTCCTTTTTCATGGCTCCGATCATCCACGCGCACGACCGCAGCGCCTTCGAGGTGTTTTGCTATTCCACCACCCATGCGCCCGACCAGCGCACCGAAAGCTTCCGCCATCTGGCGGATCACTTCATCGACCTTTCAACCACCACCGCTGCGGAAGCCGCCCGCCACATCGAGAAGGACCACATCGACATTCTCGTGGATCTGGGCGGCCACACCTCGGGCAACCGGCTGGACATTTTCGCGCTCCGTCCCGCGCCCATCCAGGTCACCTACCTGGGCTACCCGGCCACCACGGGATGCCCCTTCATGGATGTCCGCCTGGTGGACAGCCTCACCGATCCAGAAGGCAGTGAGCCCTTCTCCTCCGAGCGCCTGGTGCGCCTGCCTGAGCCCTTCCTGTGCTACGACCCTCATCCCGTCTGTCCTGACGTGGCGCCGTTGCCCGCCCTTGACCGTGGCTTCATCACCTTCGGCTCCTTCAACCATTCCTCCAAGATCTCCGAGGACACCCTGGATCTCTGGTCGCAGGTGCTCGTCGACGTTCCCGATTCACGCCTCTTTCTCAAGGCCCGCGCCTTTTCCAATGCGGCTGTGCGTGAACTCTACGTCCAACGATTCGCTCAACGCGGCATCGCCGCCGACCGACTGACGTTGGCAGGCCACACCGAGGGCGCCCAAGACCACCTCTCCGCCTACGGAAAGGTCGACATCGCCCTCGATACCTACCCGTACCACGGGACGACCACCACCTGCGAAGCCTTGTGGATGGGCGTTCCCGTCATTTCCCTGGTCGGAAACCTGCATGCCGCGCGGGTGGGGCTGAGCATCCTATCCGCGGTGGACCTCGACGGCCTGGCTGTGTCCCATGCGGAGGAGTACGTGGCATTGGCTGCCGGACTCTCGGAGGATCTGGATCAACTCGCCACCCTGCGGATGAACTTGCGTGGACGCGTGGCCCGCTCGCCGCTTTGCGATCGTACCCGCTTCACGAAGGGCCTCGAACAGGCCTATCGAGAGATGCTTCAAATTCAGTTCTGACAAACCTCCTTCAGGCTTGGTCCTCCTCAGGGAGGGACTCCAGCATGGCCCGAAGACTCTGCTCCAAGCCCCAACGGAGGGCCCAGCCCGAGGCCGCCATGAGCCGCTCAGGAGAGCCCACCAGCCAGGGGATATCGTCTGCGGAGTTCGGATTTCCCTCGAACAGCACCTCCCGTTTCGAGCCGAGCAGGCTCAGCACGGTGGCCACAAGCTCTCCAATGCTCCGAGCCTTGCCGCTGCATACGTTGTAGGTCGCGCCCCGCTGCGGCTCCAAACCCAGGATGGCCAGGTAGGCCTCCGCCACATCACGCACATCGATGAAATCCCGGACGCTGTCCATGCCTCGCATGAGCACGGGTGAACCATCCTCCCGAGTGGCCGAAAGGCGGCGCAGCAGCGAAGGAATCACCAGCTCCGGCCGCTGCCGCGGTCCAAGGTGGTTGAAGGGCCGAGCCACGCGGATGTCGAGACGGCCTGCGTAGTGCGGCACCATCTGTTCGACCAGGTGTTTGCTGAGCCCGTAGCGACCCTGGGGCAACAGGGCGGCCTCCTCCATCCTCAGCTGGTTGGAAGGCGCATAGACATGGCAGCTGGAGATGAGCAGGATCCTCGCCTCCTCCAGGTGCTCCAGCAGGTTCAGGGACATCGCCACGTTCTGCACCACCGGCGCCATGGTCCGAAAGGACGCCGGTATGGAGGCTCCAGCCAGATGGATCACCCCGTACCAGCGTCTTGGAATCCCCGCCAAGGAGGCCGGATCCATCAAGTCGGCGTAAATGGTCTTGACCCCGCGCGGAAGCGAAACTCCCAGAGATCCGCGCTGCAGAGCCGACACCTCGAAGCCCCGGCGCAGCAGCAGCCGGGCCATGTGCTGGCCCACGAACCCTGAGGCGCCGGTGAGGAGGATGGACCGTTTCATGGGCAGGCCTTGCAAGAGGACGGAGAGGAAAGGGGCCCTGTTTCGCGGCTATTTCTCCGCCACAAAATTGAGGCTGATGGGAATGCCATGGAAGGTGGTGGCGCTGGTGTCCTGGAAGAGCCCAAAACCAGGAACCCGCTTCAGATGCTTGAATCCGGCCCGCAGCAGGTACGAGGCCAGGAATTCCTCGTTGAGCCCCACCACGTGGTAGTCGTAGCGATCAATGTGCCCGCCAAAGAGCATGCGCATCACCTTGAAGCGCTCTTCGAGGCTGTAGGCCTCCTTGTCCAGCAGCAACTTCGCGAGGGTATCGAGGTCGGGAACACTGATGTAGGCCCGCCCGCCCGGCCTGAGCACGCGATACCATTCCTGCAGTGCCTTCGCCAGCTCTCCGTTGTAGTCGAAGTGCTCGACCACGTGCGAGGCGTAGACCTCGGTGAAGGTGCCGTCGGCGAAACGAGACAGGTCGTTGGCATTGCAGACATGGTCCACAGCTGGCCCCGGCAAGGCGTCCAGGATTTCCCACCCCTCCGCCTTCGTCTTGCCGCCGATGTGCAGCCGCCGGGTGGAAGGCTCGGCCGAAACCTGTGCTGCCGGGGGAGGCATTGTCAGCGAAGAGGGCACCGGCATCGCTGGAGGCGCTGCCTGAGCAGCGGCTTCCGCGGTCGCATCCAGGGACCAGCCCGTCAATGCCTCCGCGACCCGCCCAGCCATATCCCGCCAGGAGAAGGCCTCGATCCGCCGCTGCCCTTCAAGAATCAAATCACCTCGCACCGCATCATCCTGCACGGCCATCAGAGCGTCGAGCATGGCCTGGACATCATCCGGTTCCACATAGATCGCCGCATCTCCGGCCACCTCGCCGATGGAGCTGTTCTCGCAGGTGATCACGGGGCAGGAGCAGGCCATGGCCTCCAGAATGGGCAGGCCGAACCCCTCGTAGCGCGACGGGTAGGCGAGGGCGAGCGCCCCCGCGTAGGCGCACTGAAGGTCCGCATCGGACAGGACCAGCAGGTGGACCTTCGCCCCGCCCACACAGGCGGCGAACTCGGGCTCCAGCACGGGCCGGGAGTTGGTGCAGACGATGGCGTAGCCATCCCGGCTGTCTCCCAACCGCTCGAAGGCCTGGAAGAAGAGCAGCGCGTTCTTGTAGCTCGTCTTCACCCCTGAAATCAGGAAGTAGGGTCGGTCAATGCCGAAGCGCGCCCGAAAGGCCTCGACCCCTTCCGGCGAAGGGGTGCGGAAATCCGTTCCACAGTAGGCGGTGACCACCTCGGCCTGGACGACTTTCGGGTAGAAGCGCCCAAGATCCCTTGTCGTCGAATGGGAAATGGACAGGAAATGGCGGGCGTAGCCAATGGCATCGCGCTTCTCCCGCCACTGGGCCTCTTCCAAGTCGAAGCCCATCACCTCCGGGATCATGTCGTAAACCATCAGCGCAGCCCGCGTGGTGAGGGGCCTCGTGTAGTAGGTCGAGGCGAACAGCGAGATGCCTTCCCTATCGCAGACCTCCTGCAGCATGGCGCGATCAGCCTCGAGATCCAGGTAGCTGTGGGGCGGAACATCGACGTAGGCGATGCCCGAGAAGCGCGGGGCGGTGTGGTCGCGGTCGAGCACCACGATGAATTCGCCAAACCCGTTGGCCGACCATTCCGCCAGCAGGTTCTTCCATACACGGGCGATGCCTGAGGTGAAGCGGAAGAAGACGCCATCCAAGGCGATCCGGACGCCCGCCTTCCGCAGCTGTGCCAGAGATGCCAGGTGCTGGTTGTCCCCCGAGGCGGCCTCCAGTGGCCGCTTCATCCACTCGTAGAGTCCATCATTCATGGCTCCGCGGGGATTCCGCGCCCATTCCTCGGCATCCGCCAGCGCCCGCTCTGAAAGCGGGAAGCGGGAGAACAGAAAGTACCCGCCCAACAGATAGGCATCCCGCCCGTACCGGGAGGCGATCTCCCCCAGGGCGCTGGGGGCGTAAAAGAAGTGATGGCGGCCACATTCCGGGGCCAGTTCCTCCCACCCGGCACCCTGGCCCAGGTAGAGGCTGGTGGTTCCCACCACAAAATCGGGATCCGTCGCGAACAACGCATCCCATTTCACGGTGGGGTTCACGAAGGGTTCCGCATGTTCAAAGGTGGTGGCCAGCTTCAGAGGCTTGTCGAAGGCCTCCCAGCTGAATCCGCGGCAGAGAGAGCCATCCCCCTGCGGATCGAAGGTGTAGAAGTTGTAGCCGGCATCGCGCATGTAGCGCGCGAACAAGCCATCCCGGCCGCCGAAATCGGCACAACGATCATCCATCCGGATGCCGATCAGCTCGAAAAGCCGCTGCAGGGCCAGAAAGTTCAGGAGGGTCCGGGAGGCCCGTTCCGCCTCGAAGGGCTCGGTCCCGGAGCTGTAGGCCTCCTCCAGCCAATGGGGGGCTCCGGTCTGCAGGGAGCCGCAGCCGCTGCATTCGAAGTAGGTGACTTCATGCCTCGAGAGCACCAGTCGGGAGAAGACCGCCGCGGTCGCGGACTGGCAGAGACGGCAGGGAGGACCAGCCTGGGGTTTGCGGCGATGGAGGAACTCGTTCTCACCGCGCCCGTTGGTTTCGCCCAACAGGTGGAGGCAGCCTTCCGGCCAGTCCCGCAGGCTCGCCACGGCCAACGAGACATTGGACATCTGATTGCCCACGAAGAAGCTGCACTTGAGGGCCAACAGCGCATCGATGTAGACCTCTTCACCCAGCGCCACGCCATCGTGACCCGCCAGATGCACGCCGACCTGGCTGTCGGTGCGGGTGGCCTCGGCGAAGAGCAGGTCGCCTCCATACCGACCCCGATATTCGTCCACCACAGACAGGGAGTCGGTCAGGAGGAGCACACCAAGGCCCGGGTTCTGTTCACGAATCTGGTCGATGATTCCGAAGTAGGCCGCGTTCGTCTTAGGGAGGGACGGTGACTCGAGCACCTTGTCCGAACCCCGCACGTGAGCCCCGATCCAGTTCCGCCCCTGCATGTGGCGTTCATGGAAGGCCTCGGCCCGGTCGGCGATGGCGGCCACCGGCCTCAGGCGGTTCTGGAAGATCTCCGCATAGATCTCGTCGTCGGAGAGCCCGAAGAACCGCGAAGTGGGGCCGATCCACGGCCGGATGGAAGCCACTGTCGAGTAGAAATCGCTGACCACCACCTGCTCAGGCCTCGCGAAGAGGAACTGGGCAGCCAGCCTCGACCCCTCGCCCTCCCACTTGTGGTGATTCTCCTCGAGCAGGTTGTCCCAGGTCCACTTGGGCGGATAGAGGTCGGCGGTGCGGGGAAGATCCTCCACCCTGACGCTCGACAGGCCCTCGAAGAAATGCCTGCTGGCATCGATATCCGCCTCCCGGCGGAACAGGCAGTTCGTTCCCCAGAGCATCACCGGCGTCCGCTGAGTCAGCTCCGCCAGCAACAGCTGGCCTGCCAGGTGGTGGCCCTCACTCCAGAAACCGTAGCCCCAGGCCTTGATGACCAGGAATCGCTCCTCGGTATCGTCGGGCCAGGTACCAGGTGCAGGGGTTCGCTCCGAGAGGTTGAATCCCGGGGGGAGGCCATAGGCTTCCCGCAAGGCCTCGATCAGGGCCGCTGCCCCCAGATTCCCTTCATCCCGCGCCAGGCAGCGTCGGGCGAAGAGCTCCGCCTGGGGCAGGTTCCCCAGGTCGAACCACCGGCAGGCTTCCCTCAAGTCCAGCTCGGCTTGATCCGCCTCCTCAACAGGGTTCACCGCGCCAGCACTGGGCAGAGATTCGGAAATCGGTTCGGTCACGTCGCACCTGGTTGTCGATCTGATGCTTCATGGAAACCGAAACGCCCTTTCGGCGCCACAGGACCTTTCCCCGTGGAAGCGCCATGAAATTGGCAGACCCAGGTCCAGGGCACTGCGGACCACCCTTGAGGCTGGCCCAGGGGCGATGGCCATAGGCAGAGGATGGAGGCCTCCTCGCGCAAACCCTACCCCTTTGCCCCCCCTGGAATGGAAAATGCATGCCTGCTCCATCCCATTCATTCGTTGCCCCCAGTGAGGGGAAGCCCTGTTCCGACGCCTGGAGACCCGACATGCCTCTGAATTTCGCCCTGATTGGCGCTGGCGGCTTTGTTGCGCCCAGGCACCTTCAGGCGATCCAGGAGTCGGGCCATCGGCTGGTGGCGGCCCTGGACAAGAACGATTCCGTGGGTGTGCTGGACCGCTACTTCATGGATGCGGCTTTCTTTACCGAATTTGAACGCTTCGACCGGCACGCGGAAAAACTCCGCCGGGGCGACCCCGATCACCGGATCCACTGGGTGAGCGTGTGTTCCCCCAACTACCTCCACGATGCCCACATCCGGTTCGCGCTTCGCATCGGGGCCGATGCCATCTGCGAAAAACCCCTCGTCCTCAATCCCTGGAACCTGGATGCCCTTGCCGCCCTGGAGGCCGAGAGCGGACGACGCATCTGCACCGTGCTCCAACTCCGGCTGCATCCTGCCATCCGGGCCCTGAAGGCACGCATCGACCAGGAGGGCCCCGGGACCATCCATGAGGTGGATCTCACCTATCTCACAGCACGCGGCCCCTGGTATCACGTTTCCTGGAAGGGCGACGCGTCCAAATCAGGCGGTGTCGCCATGAACATCGGTGTCCATTTCTTCGACATGCTTCAGTGGATCTTCGGCCGGGCGCTGGAGGTCCGGGTGCACTTCCAGGATGCCCGGAGGAGTGCGGGGTACCTCGATCTGGAGAAGGCCCGGGTGCGCTGGTTCCTGTCCGTGGATCCGGACGACCTTCCGGCGTCAGCGCGCGAAGCCAACCAACCGGCCTTCCGGCGCCTGGCCGTGGATGGCGACGTGTATGAATTTTCGGACGGCTTCACGGGCCTGCACACGGCCGTCTACCAGGAGGTGCTGGCCGGGGGCGGCTACGGAGTAGAAGACGCCCGCCCATCCGTGGAACTGGCCCACCGGATCCGCCATGCCACGCCAGCCGCTTCCGACGCGAAGGCCCTTGTCGGCTTCCGGCAAGACTTGGGTTGAAGGAGCGCCCATGCCCAGATTCATCCATCCCACCGCGGTCATCGACGAAGGTGCCCTCATCGGCGAAGGCACCCGCATCTGGCACTTCAGCCACATCCTGCCCGGAACGGTCATCGGATCGGGCTGCACCCTGGGCCAGAACGTCATGGCCGGGCCAGATGTCAAAATCGGGAATCACTGCAAGATTCAGAACAATGTGTCGCTCTACAACGGCGTGGAACTTGAAGATTACGTCTTCTGCGGCCCCTCCATGGTGTTCACCAACATCCCGAACCCCCGGTGTGAATTCCCCCAGAGTGGAGCCCAGCACAACCGCCGCACCCTTGTGCGCCGCGGTGCCTCCATCGGCGCCAACGCCACCCTGGTGTGCGGCGTCACCGTGGGCCGCTACGCCTTCATCGGCGCAGGCGCCGTGGTGGCTTCCGATGTGCCCGACTATGGCCTCATGCTTGGTGTGCCCGCCCGGCAAGCCGGCTGGATGAGCCGCCACGGGGCCCGCCTCCCCGATCCTGATGCGGAAGGCGTGCGGCACTGCCCCTTGAGCGGATGGCGCTACCTGGAGCAGCCGGCCGGTACCCTCCGCTGCCTCGATTGGCCCGAGGACCAGCCTTTGAATCCCAATGCTTCCACCTCTGCTGGAGTGAACCGTGCCTGACATCCGTGGTTCCCGGGTACTGGTCGTCGGCGGCGCCGGCCTCATCGGCTCCCATGCCGTGGACGCCCTGCTTCAGGAAGACGTCGCCCAGATCATCGTGTACGACAACTTCTGCCGGGGCACCCGGGAGAACCTCGCCGAGGCCTTGAAGGATCCCCGGGTGCGCATCTTTGAAATCGGGGGCGACATCCTGCAGACCGACATCCTGGGCCAGGCCATGAAGGAATCCGACCACGTCATCCACCTCGCCGCCCTCTGGCTGCTGCAGTGCCACGAATACCCGCGCTCCGCCTTCGATGTGAACATCCGTGGCACCTTCAACGTGCTGGAGGCCTGCCGCGATCACCACATCAAGCGATTGGTATACAGCTCCTCCGCCTCGGTCTACGGCGATGCCGTCGACATCCCCATGACCGAAGAGCACCCCTTCAACAACCGCACCTTCTACGGGGCCACCAAGATCGCGGGCGAAGCCATGTGCCGCGCCTTCAACGAGCGTTATGGCCTCCCCTATGCGGGCCTGCGCTACATGAACGTCTATGGTGCCCGCCAGGACTACAAGGGCGCCTACATCGCCGTGATCATGAAAATCCTCGACCGCATCGACCAGGGCCTTCCCCCCATCGTCTACGGCGACGGAAGCCAGAGCTACGATTTCATCTACGTCTCGGAAGTGGGCAGGGCCAACGTGTGTGCCCTCAAGAGCGACGCCAGTGACCGCTTCTACAACATCGGCAGCGGCACGCGAACTTCCATCAAGGAAGTCTGCGAACTGTTGCTGGAGTTGACTGGATCGAACCTCTCCATCCAGTACGAACCCGCCGGGCCCACCTTCGTCACCAACCGCATCGGCAGTACGGACCGCGCCAAGCGCGATCTGGATTTCCGCACCACCATCGGACTGCGCGAAGGCCTGCAGAAACTCATCGCCTGGCGCCGCGCCCACCGTGAACGGCACGGGTGAATCCATGTGCGGGATCGCGGGGATCTTCAATACCGACGGCCGCTCCGTGGCCGTGGCGGCGCTCAAGAGCATGACCGATGCCATCGCCCACCGGGGCCCTGATGGTGAAGGCGCCTGGATCCATTCCTTCATCGGGCTTGGCCACCGCAGGCTGGCCATCCTCGACCTCTCGCCCCTCGCGCACCAGCCCATGCAGACCCGCGATGGCTCCTGCGTCCTCACCTACAACGGCGAGATCTACAACTTCCAGAACCTTCGGGTGGAGCTGGAGGCCCGGGGCCACGCCTTCCGTTCCCGCAGTGATTCCGAGGTGGTCCTCGCCGCCTACCGCGAATGGGGCGCGGACTGTGTTCACCGCTTCAACGGCATGTTCGCCTTCGCCATCTGGGACACCCAGCGGAACCGGCTCTTCCTGGCCCGGGACCGCTACGGCATCAAGCCCCTCTACTACTGGTTCCAGGACGGCACACTGGTGTTCGCCTCGGAGATCAAGGCCATTCTCCGCCATCCAGATGTCGGGGTCAGGGTGTGTGTCCCGGCCCTGAACGAGTACTTCTCCTTCCAGAACGTCTTCTCGGATCTCACGCTCTTCGAAGGCATCCGCCTCTTGCCCGCCGCCCACACGATGACCCTGGACCTGGACAGCACCACCCCCCCACGCGTGGAGCGCTATTGGGATTTCGCCTTCGAGGAAGATGCCGGATTGAAGGATGAACGCGAGTATCTCGAAGAGCTCGAACGCCTCTTTGAGCAGGCCGTGAACCGGCAGCTGGTCAGCGATGTGGAAGTGGGGGCCTACCTGAGCGGCGGCATGGATTCCGGGTCCATCACCTGCATCGCCGCCCGAAACTTTCCGAATCTGAAATCCTTCACCGGAGGCTTCGACCTATCCTCGGCTTCAGGCCTGGAACTGGGCTTCGACGAGCGCGCCAAGGCCGAATTCCTCTCCAGCCGTTTCCGCACCGAGCACTACGAGGTGGTGTTGAAGGCCGGCGATATGGAACGGGTGATGCCCGACCTCATCCGGCACATGGAAGATCCTCGCGTCGGCCAGAGCTACCCCAACTACTATGTGGCCCGGCTCGCCAGCAAGTTCGTCAAGGTCGTGCTCTCGGGCGCCGGGGGCGATGAGCTGTTCGCGGGCTACCCGTGGCGCTACTACCGGGCGGTCGTGAACGACGGACCTGAGCACTACGCGGATAAGTACTACCGCTACTGGCAACGCCTCATTCCCGACAGCCTGAAACCGTCCTTCTACCAGGGGCATCTCCAACCGGCCATCCAGTCACACCCCTGCAAGGACATTTTTGGAGGCATCCTGGCGGATCGCCCCAACCCGCTGCACACACCAGAAGATTACGTCAACCAATCGCTGTACCTGGAAGCACGCACCTTCCTGCATGGCCTCCTGGTCGTGGAAGACAAGTTGAGCATGGCCCATGGCCTGGAAACGCGGGTGCCATTCCTGGACAACGATCTGGTGGATTTCGCCATGCGCTTGCCCGTGCGGCACAAGCTGCGGGACCTCAAGGAAGTGGTCGGCATCAACGAGAATGAACTGGGCCCGAAATCGCGGCGCTTTCTGGATCCCTCCAGCGACGGCAAGATCCTTCTCCGCAAGGCCTTCGCCCGCTATGTTCCCGATGCGTATGCCAACGGCGTCAAGCAGGGGTTCTCCGCGCCCGATGCCAGCTGGTTCAAGGGAGAGAGCATCGACTACGTGAGATCACTCCTCTTCAGCCGCAAGGCGCGCATCTACGATTACATCCAGCCCAGCGCCGCCCAGGAACTGATGAACGGTCATTTCAACGGCCAGGCGAATCGCCGCCTCCTGATATGGTCATTCCTCTGTTTCGAATGGTGGCTCAAGACCTTCATGCCCTAGGGAGACTCCGTGCCCATTCCCATCACCCGCCCCTGCTTCGATGAGACCGAATTCGAGCTCGTGCGGAAGCCCCTGGAAAGCGGATGGCTGGTGCAGGGGCCCTATGTGGCGGAGTTCGAGCGACTCTTTGGAGCCTTCACCGGCGCGCCGTTCGCCAAGGCCACCTCCAACTGCACCACGGCCCTGCACCTGGCCCTGGAAGGCCTGGGCATCGGCCCGGGTGATCGCGTGATCGTACCTTCCTTCACCTACATCGCCAGCGCCAATGCCGTGGAATACACCGGCGCCCGCGTGGCCTTCTGCGACATCGACCTCGCGACCTTCAACCTCGACCTGAACCAGGCCGAGGCCCTGCTGGAAGCGGATGGCGGCCGCACCATTCGCGCCATCATGCCCGTCCACCTCTTCGGCCTCTGCGTGGACATGCCCCGGGTGATGGATCTGGCTCGCCGCTACCAACTGAAGGTGGTGGAGGATGCCGCCTGCGGGCTGGGCGCACGCCTGGGCGGCCAGCATGCGGGCACCTTCGGCGATGCCGGATGCTTCTCCTTCCATCCCAGAAAGAGCATCACCACGGGCGAGGGCGGCATGGTCACCACGGCCGATGGCCGCCTAGCTGGCACCCTCTCCTCGTTGCGTGATCACGGCGCTGGGAAGAGCGACCTTCAGCGCCATCAGGAAGAGGGCGGATCCCTCCTTCCGGGCTTCGCCGCGCGGGGCTACAACTACCGTATGACCGATCTCCAAGGTGCCCTCGGGGTGGCCCAGATGGGCAAGGTCGCGCGGATTCTGGAGGCCAGGACCACACTAGCGGCCCGCTATGACGCGGCGCTCCAGGGCTGCGGCGCCCTCAGCCCCACCCTCGTTCCTCCCGGCCATGTCCACGGCTACCAGTCCTACGTCTGCCTCTACCACGGGGGCGAAGCCGTGGATCAGCTGAGCCTCGCTGGCGTGGATCGGCTGAACCGCCGTCGCAACACCCTGATGGCCCGCCTGGAATCCCTGGGCATCGCCACCCGGCAGGGCACCCACGCGGTTCCCACCCTGGAGTACTACCAGGCGCGATATGGCCTGGCCGATGCCGATTTCCCGAAGGCCTACGCCGCTGATCGACTCAGCATTGCGCTCCCTTTGTACGTCGGGATGACGGACGGGGAGTTCAACCTCGTGGTGGAATCCTTGCTCAACTTGGCCAAGGAGGTGTGAAGCATGTCTGCCCTGGCCCGCCTCCACCTCGAGCGCCTCAGAGCTCCGGAAAACCCCCGGTCGGGGGATCAGGAACAAACCCAAGAGGCCTTCGGATTCAAATGGGCCAAGCGCCACACCTACGAGAGCGAGGCCGTCCAACGAGCCGCCCAGACCTGGCTGTTTGACCGGTACTGCGGCGGTGATGCGACTCAGCTCGACCAGTGGTTGGATCCAGCCAGCGGCCGGCGGCTGATTCTGGATGCCGGTTGCGGTGCCGGACATTCGGCCCTTCTCTTTTTCGGCCAACGCCTGCGGGATCACGACTACCTCGGTGTGGATCTGTCCGCAGCGGTAGATGTGGGTCGGCAGCGATTCCAGGAGCAAGGCCTTCCCGGCGACTTCCTCCGCTGCGACCTCATGGATCTACCCGTGCCAGACGACACCTTTGACCTCATTTTTTCCGAAGGCGTGCTCCACCACACCGACAGCACCGAACGGGCCATCAAGGCCCTGGCGAAGAAGCTCAAGCCAGGTGGGCGCTTCCTCTTCTATGTCTACGCCAAGAAGGCGCCCATCCGGGAATTCACCGACGACTTGATCCGTGAACACCTCCGTCCCTTGCCGGATGCAGAAGCCTGGGAGGCCCTCCAGGGCCTGACCCAACTCGGGATGGCGCTGGGGCAGATGGAAGCGGAAATCGACATCCCCGCCGACATCCCCATTTTGGGCATCCGAAAGGGAAGGATGGATCTGCAGCGGTTTTTCTATTGGCACATCTGCAAAGCCTATTTCCGCCCCGACTGGTCGCAGGATGAGATGAACCATGTCAACTTTGACTGGTTCCGCCCCTTGAACTGCCATCGGCAAACCCCAGAGCAGGTGGAGGCCTGGACCTGCGAGGCGGGGCTCTTTCCTGCCCGCGTGGCGGTGGAGGAGGCGGGCATCACGATGGTTGCGGAGAAAAGGCTATGAGAATCGCCTTTTTCGGAGCTTCCGAACTGGGGCGGCGCTGCTGCGCCCACATCCTTGACCAGGGCCTGGGCGAGATAGTGGGCATCTTCACCCTTCCCGCCGCATTCAACATCTCCTATTCCTCGAAGCCGGTGGTCAATGTCCTGCACGCCGACTTCCATGGGCTGGCCGCCCAACACGGGATTCCCGTGGTTGAAGCCGCGCACGGGATGCGGGAATGCCAACCCCACCTGACTCACATGGCCCCGGATCTAATCATCTGCATTGGCTGGTACCACATGATCCCGAAATCCATGCGGGATCTCGCACCTCTGGGGTGCATCGGCATCCACGCCTCGCTCTTGCCCAAGTACCGCGGGGGAGCGCCGCTGGTCTGGGCGATGATCCAAGGAGAACGTGAGACCGGGGTAAGCCTGTTTCATTTCGGAGAAGGCGTCGATAACGGCGACCTGATCCTCCAAAAGTCCTTCGAGATCGGCGAGGGTGACACCATCAAGGAGGTCTTGAAGTCCGCTGAAGCCGCGTCTCTCGATCTCCTTTCCGAAGCACTTCCTCGAATCAAGGAAGGGACCGCACTGCGCATCGTCCAGCGGGAAGAGGAGGCCTTCCGGATGCCCCAGCGCTCCCCGGAGGATGGGCTCATCGACTGGACCTGGGATTCCCGGCGGATCCGGAACTTCATCCGCGCGCAGACCCGTCCCTACCCAGGGGCCTTCACCTTTATCGAAGGCCGAAAGGTCATCCTGTGGGATGCAGAGGTGGTGCCGTGATCGCCTTTACCTGCGACCTCGATTGGGCCCCAGATGCCGTGCTGGCCGACACCCTCGAGCTTTTCGCCCACCACGGGGTGCTCTGCACGGTATTCGCCACGCATGCCACGCCGCTCCTTCAACGGACCGCCTCCGGAATCGAAGTGGGCCTGCACCCCAACTTCAACCCGCTTCTGGAGGGCGCCGGAACCGGCCATGCTTCCAGCATTCTCGCAGAGCTCCAGCACCACTACCCCGGCGCAATCGGGGTGCGTTCCCATTCCCTGACCTCCAGTTCCCGTCTCGCCGCCCTCTTCCGAGAGCAGGGCCTGGCCTACGAGGCCAACACCTTGCTCCCCTATGCTCGTTCGCTCTCGCCGGTGCGGCTCTGGAACGGACTGCTCCGCATCCCCTTCAACTGGGAGGACGATGTGCACTGCCTCTACGGCAGGCCCTTCGATGCCCTGGGTCTGGATCTCGGCCGGGGGCTGAACATCCTCAACTTCCACCCCATTCACATCTACCTGAACACCGAAACCCTCGACCGCTATGAAACCGCACGCCCCCACTTCCAGAATCCCAAGGCCCTGCTGGATCACCGCAACCGCTCCACTGTTCCCGGCGTTCGCGACCTTCTCCTCTCCCTTCTGAAGGAGGCTGCCCATCTGGATCTGCGACCGACGTGCCTTGGTGCATTGACCGAGGGGTCATTCGAGGAGTCGTGCCCATGAGCCGCTTCGCAGGCATGGCCGGGTTTCCCGGTCCCACGGAGGCCCGGCATGGCCGGCCTGTCGCTTAGCCGCCTGGCGCCCGGCGAGGCACAGGCCTGGGATGCCTTCGTGGCAGGCGCTGTCAACGGTTCACTCTTCCACCGGCAGGATTTCCTGGGATACCACAGTGCTCGATTCAAGGAGACCGCCCATCACCTGGTCTGGCGGAAGGGAAGCACCCTCTTCGCCGTCCTCCCGCTGGGCATCTTTCTGGAGGAGGGTCGGAAGGTCGCACGGTCACCCTTCGGCGCAAGCATCGGTGGATTCGTGCACGGCCCCAAGCTGCGGCTCAAATACGCGCTGGAGCTGGTGGATCAATTGATGGAACACCTTCGGGACCAGGGCGTTCATGAGTGCCTGATCACCACGCCCCCTGCCTGCTATGCGAGGTCCTACACCAATGCTGCAGAGTTCGCCCTCTGCAGCCGAGGGTTCACCTTGAGGAACCGCGAGATCACCCACGCCATCAATCTCGGGGGGGTGAGCGACCCCTTCCTCCCTCTCGACTCATCCACTCGGACGCAGGCCCGCAAAGCGCGGAGGCTTGGAGTGACCCTCCAGCGGAACGCGCCTCTCGAAACGGCCTACGCGCTGGTGGTCCGGGCCAAGCAGCAGCTGGGACGTGAGGGCATCACCCATTCAGAAGCCGACTTGAGGGCCATCCGGACCATCGATCCCAACTTTCTCAAGGTCGATCTCGCCTGGCTGGAAGGGGTGCCCGTGGCCGCCAACGTCTTCCTTTGCAGTCCTACCTGCATCACCTCCTTCTATCCCAGCTGTCCACGGGAATACGCGCATACCAGTGCCCTCACGCTCCTCACCCTCGATGCCATCCAGTGGTGCCTTGAGACGGGACGGACCCACCTCGACCTTGGGTGCTCCTCGAGCCAGATGGTCGTCAACGCCAGCCTCAGCGAGTTCAAGGAAAGCTTCGGCGCCTCAGGGTATTTCCGCGACACCTTCGGGGTGGCGCTGTGAGGTTCGGGGTTTGGACCTCCGGGCGCGGACCCGCAGCGGCCGTCGTGGCGGCCATCCGCCGTGCCGGTGTCGAGCTCGGCCATGTTCTCTGCACCGATAACGCCTGTCTGGCGGGCCTTCGCACGGCGGCGGGAGTGGTTCCCTGCTGCGCCGGAGACACGGCACCCGCCCTGCTCCTGACGCGCGCCCCCGTCGACTGTGTGCTGTTGCTGTCCTATCCGGAGCTCATCGAACCCGAGCTGCTGGACCGGCAGCTCTTCCTCAACTGCCACAATTCGCTGCTGCCCGCCTACCGGGGCCTGCACGCTTTCACCTGGGCCCTCATCCATGGTGAATCGCAGGTGGGCTACACCTTGCACCGCGCGGGCCGCGTTCCAGACGCAGGCCCCATCCTATGCCAGCGTGCCTTCCAGGTGGGCCTCGATGAAACCATCAACGACGTGTTTCAGAAGGCCGATGCCCTGTTGCCTGCGTGGATTCCGGAATCGCTCGCACAATTCGGCCGGGGCGAACTTTCCTTCACCCCCCAGGATGAATCCAAGGCAACCAGGTTTCGCAAGCGGACCTTGGCGGATGGCAGGATCGACTGGAACCGGTCGGCCCTGGCCATCCACAACTTCATCCGGTCCCAGGCACCGCCGTACACCCGGGGCGCCTTCACCCTCCTTCAAGGCATCCCCGTGTTCATCGGTCCCAGCGAGTGGACCCCAGAGCCTCCTTCTGAGATCCAGCCTGGCTCCCTGCTGGCGTGCCTCAATGGCAACGGCCTGCTCGTGCAATGCGCAGACCGCCCCCTGCGTGTGAGAGCGGCGTGGACCCTGGGTGCCGATGGGGAGTGCTGTGAATTCCGCGGCCAGCCCGGATACGTATTTGAGGGAGCCACAGGATGAGTCCATCCAGGAAGCCAGCCTCGACGCGACAGAATGATCTGAGTTCCAGCCTGGAGCGCACATGCCTTTGAGCCTTCTCGCGCTTCTGGCCGTGGTGACCTTTCTCATCCGGTTCCTCCCCCGGTGCTTCCGGCAGAATGCCATCGTGTCGGATACCTACTATCACCTGTACTGTGCAGAGCTCATTCGATCGCGGCGGTTCCGCCTTCCCCCCACCCTCCCGGGCGTGCTGCTGAAGAACGAATACACCTATCCCTGCGGCTACCACTTCCTTCTCGCGCTCTTCCCTTCCTCCGCCCGGGCCTGGGTGGAACGCGCGACGGGGGCCGTTTTCGACACTCTGATTCTCGTCATTGTCTACGCCGCCAGCTCGTGGTTCGCCACGCGGGGTGGTGCCTCAAACGCGCCTTGGGTCGCTTTGACCACGGCCAGCCTTTACGCCTTCGCCCCTGCCCTCCTGCGCATCGGCTCCGGCCCCCGAGCCTACAACGGCAGTGCGCGGGTCCCTGGGCAGGCCCTGTTCCTCACCCACATCCTATCCGCCTATGTGGGTTGGACCACTGGCCACCCCGCCTGGCTCGGGGTGAGCGTGCTCGCCGGGGCCGTGCTCCTCTTTACGGCCACCTTCTCCACTCAGGTGTTTCTGCTCTTCGGGCTGGGTTTCACTCTGCTCATATCGCCGCTTCACCTGCTCTTGATGGCCACCTGCCTCCTGACCTCGGCCCTGATAACCGGCGGAAAGACGCTGCACATTCTCCGAGGCCGCCTTGCGCATTCCACCGTCTACTTCACCCATCTCCAAAAAATCTTCCTTTACCCGCACATCCTGACGTTCCGAAGCTACCTGGAAGGCCTCCGAACGGCCGTGGGGCAGCTGGTCCGCGGGGAGTTCCACGCCTTCCTCGATTGGTACTTTCACTCGAGGCACTACCTGCATCTGCTCGTCACGGTCTTTCCCCAGATCGTCCTCTTTCCGCTTCTCACACCCTGGAAGCACCTGGTTCACGGCGACGCGCGATTCCTGCTCGTCTGGGCAGGATGCGGCGTCCTCTGGGCCCTGCTCACCAAGCAGAAGGGCCTGTTGTTCCTGGGTGAAGGCGAGCGGTACCTCGAGGCCATCACCCTTCCTTCCCTGCTGCTGTTCACGCTCGGTGCCTGGACTGCGGCGCCCTGGCTGCTCGTGGTGCTCGGCGCCTACTCCGTCCTGTCCGCGGTCTATTTCGTGCGCGACTACCTGAATGCCCTGCGCCCGGTCGAGGAGGACTACCACCAATCCGAAGCCCTCTTTGACCGCCTTCGCCAGCTTCCGCCGGGCCCTTTGCTGCCGCTGGGCAACGTCTACTGGCAGGCCCTGCACCGTGCGCCCCATCCCGTCCTGACCGCGGCCATGATCGACACAAGGCTGCTGCCTTTGGACGAGCTGCTCGAAGCCTGTGGCAACTACCCCTATCCGGGCGGGGATTTCCACGCCCTCGCCGAACGCTATCAGGTCGAGTACGTGCTGGCGGAACGGGGCGGGCTGACACACTACCTGCTCAGGCTGATCAAGGATTCCCGCGAGTTCTGGAACACCTTCCTGCTCATCATGGAAACCCCCAACCTGATGCTCTTCCTCAGGAAGCGCACCCTGGAGGAGCTGGATCAAACCACGCGGAAGGCCCTAGCTGAGAACAACCTCCATGCCGCCAGGGAGGGGCTGGAGGCCATGCTTCGGATCTTCCCAACCGATGAAGCACTCCTCGCGACCCATCTGGACGTGGTTTTCCAGATGCGCACGGCGGAAGCACCCCCGACCGGCGATGCCTTCCTGCTATCCCCTGACTGGGCCTCCGCTTCTTGGGAGGCTGCACTGAATGGCTATCTGAACGCCTTCCATCCGGAGGAACCGGTGGCCCTCTTTCTCCTCCACGACGAAAGCCTACCTGGGACACCCACGGCAGAGGCCGCCGGGCAGGCCTTAGCCTCAGCCATCGGTGCCGCGACACCAGGCGCGGCACCCGTCGTTGCGCTGCTCGAAAGGTCCGACGACCTGCTGACAAGCCTCCGAGCCTTTCAGTGCCTCCACTGGGTTCCCCCTGCCCCGGCACCTGGCGAAGACCTCTGTTCCCCTTTCACAGGCCCCTGGTTCCGAGCCGCCTGCGACACCGGCCACCCAGCAGGCCCCAGACCCACTTCAACGGCCCTCCTGTATGCGCCACGCTGGGAGAACCCCGGATGGACCCGAACGCTGCGGGCCTACCTTGAGACCTTCGCGCCCAGCGATCCCGTGGCCCTGATCCTCGTGCCGGATCCAGGCGGCCTGGTGTCTTCACCGCCTCCGGCCGAGGTGGGGGAGGCCGTGATGCAGGTGCTGGCCGAAACGGGCCGAGAGACATTCCCTGTGGTGATCCTCCTCGACCACCCCTCCGAGCTCCTGGATCAATTGCCGGATCACCCCTGGGCCACGTGGCTTCCCAAGGACCCCATCCCCCCAGATGCCTTGCAGGCCTGCTTCGACCAGTTGCGAACCGCATGGTGGCGCGAAGGTTGCTAACTCCTGAGGGCTCCATCGTCCTTTTGACGGAAAGGGTCTATCTGCGCCAAGGTACGCCCCATGACTGCACCCGGCAAACCCAGCATCTGTTTCGTCCAAATCAACGCCCTGGGTCTGTTGACCCCTGGCGCGAAGATGCCGTTTGGCGGGGCCGAAGTGCGCGCCCTGACCTTCGCCCGGATGCTGATCGACTCAGGCCGCTTCAGGGTTTCCTTTGCCGTGCTGAACGAACCGGATCTGCCCTTCCCTGAAACCTCAAAGGAGGGCCTGGGCCTGTTTCAGATCCCCCGTCACGCCTTCCACAGCCTCCAGGCGAATCCCGAAATCACAGACCTGTACGCAGGCTTTCAGGCCGACTGCTTCGTGTCGCTGGGCGCGAACGAGGTGTCCTACGAGATGACCCGGCAGGCCCGGCAGCTGGGGCTTCCCGCCGTGGTGGGCATCGCTTCGGACCAGAGCCTGCGCGACTCGGTCTTCAACGGATCGATGATCCTGAACGAATACCTCGTTCCGGAATTCCACGCCTGGGAGGCCCTGCACCGGGCCACCGAGGTGCTCGCCCAGACCCAGTGGCAGAAGGATCGGCTGTACCGCCAGGTGGGCAGGATCGCCACCCTGGTGCCCAATCCCATTCCAGCGGGCTGGGAACAGGAGCGCGACGCACCGGCCCGGAGTGGGAATCCAGCCTTCGATTTCCTGTGGGTGGGCCGTCCCCTCGCCGACAAAAACCCCGACATCCTCTTCGAGCTGGCGCGGGACATGGAACACGCCACGTTCCGCATGGTCAGCAACGGAGGGCTCCAGGCCCTTCCAGAGCCCTGGCGCTCCAACCTGCCCCCGAATGTGATCCTGTCAGACCGTCTCGGCAGCCAGGAGGAGCTACGCTCACTCATGGTTTCCTCCCGCGCCATGGTCAACACGAGCCCCCTGGAAGGCTTTCCAAACCTGATGCTCCAGGGCGCCATGGTGGGCTGCCCCACCCTCTTTCTCAGCGCCGATCCGGATGGCTGGTGCGCCGATCACGGTTGCGCGGCCAGCGCCCACGGCGACGTGGACCGGTTCCTGGCTTTGCTGAACCGGGCGCGGCGGGATTCTGCCTGGCTGGATGGCCTGGCCTCCCGGGCCTTCCAGCGCGCCCGAACCTGCCACTCCCCCCAGGCCGTTCAACAGGTCCTGGTGGCGACCATGGACCGTGTGCTGACCGAAGCCGGGAAGGCGGAGCGCTGATATGTGTGGAATCGTCGGCCTGATCACCAAGGGCGGAATCTACCCCGAGGACATCCTCCGGAACATGACCCGCCGGATCGCCCACCGCGGACCAGACGGTGAAGGCGTTCGCATCGAAGGCCCGGTGGGGCTTGGCCATCGCCGCCTCTCCATCATCGATCCCACCGGCGGGCACCAGCCCATGAGCAACGAGGACGGGTCGGTCTGGATCACGTTCAACGGCGAGATCTACAACTACAAGGAACTGATGACCCAGCTCCAGAGCCGCGGGCACCAGTTCAAGACCCGCTCGGACACCGAGGTGGTCATCCACGCCTGGGAAGAGTGGGGCGACTGCTGCGTGGATCGCTTCCGGGGCATGTTCGCCTTTGGCATTGCGGATTATCGCCAGGGCTGCGTCTTCCTGGCTCGGGATCACTTCGGCATCAAGCCCCTGGTCTGGTGCGAGACCGAGGAGGCCATCTCCTTCGGCTCCGAGATCAGCCCGCTGCTGCTCACACCAGGCTTCAACGGGTCCCTGGATTTGACCGCCATCGACCAGTACCTCTGGCTGCAATACATCCCCTCCCCGAGCAGCGCCTATCGCCAGATCCGGAAGCTGCCTCCGGCGCACCGCCTGCGGGTGGGTTTCGACGGAGCGGTGGAAAAGCCCCGCCGCTACTGGTCCATGCGCTTCGACCCCGAACCCGGCGTATCGGCCGCCGACTGGGAGGAGCGCATTGCCACCGTGGTGAAGGAATCGGTGGATGCCCACCTGATGTCCGATGTGCCCTTCGGCGCCTTCCTGTCCGGCGGAGTGGATTCCAGCCTTGTCGTGGCCGAAATGAGCGAACTCCTCAGCGACCGCGTGCGCACCTTCAGCATCGGGTTCAAGGAATCGGAATTCGACGAAACCAGCTATGCGGCCTTCGCCGCCAAAACCTGCGCAACGATCCACACGCGGGGCGAAATGGGCAGCGATGCACTGTCGCTCCTGCCAAGCCTGGTGCAGCACTACGGCGAACCCTTCGGCGACAGCTCGGCCCTGCCCACCTGGCACGTGTGCAAGCTGGCCCGGGCCAGCGTGCCCATGGTGCTCTCGGGTGATGGCGCCGATGAGCTGTTCGCGGGCTATGGAACCCAGGCCTCCTGGATGTCCAACCCGACCTCCAACGTCTACGACTGGATCCGGTGCATCCACTACACCGATGGGCCCGTCCGGTCCGCCCTGTGGCGGCCCGAATTCCAGTCCGCCTTCCAGCCGCGCCAGGAGCTTTTCGAGCAGCTGTGGTCGGAGTCCCAATCGTTTTCCGGCCTGGCCCGCGTGCAGTACATGGACATCAACACCTACCTGCCTTTCGACATCCTCACCAAGGTCGACATCGCCAGCATGATGCACGGGCTCGAAGTCCGGACGCCCTTCGTGGATCTCCGGGTGATCGAAGAGGCCGCGAAACTGCCTTCCTCCTTTTCCATGATCCGAGCCGGAGACGGTTCCTGGAACCGGAAGGCCATGCTGAAACGGGTGGCCCGTCGCTTCTTCCCCGATGCGTTCCTCAACCGCCCCAAGATGGGCTTCGCCATGCCTGTGGCGCGGTGGCTCGCCCCTGGCGGAGAGGCCTACAGCAAGTTGATGGCGCGCTTGCTGGGCGAGGATTCTTCCCTGAGAGAGTACTTCCGCCCAACGGTCATGAAGACCCTGCTGGAGGGTGCGGCCACACCGACCCTCTGGCTGCTGCTCTTCCTGGAAGAATGGCTGCGCCAGCACCGGGATCTGCCCCTTCCGTCGAAGGCGCAGCCCGCTGAAATCCATTCGAAAGCCCCGGCCGAGGAAAGGGCCGAAACGCCCGTGCAGGCCGCTGATCTCGTGACAAAAGCCGCGGAAAGGGGCGATTTGCGCGCCGCCCGCCGGGGGCTGAGACAGCTCGTAGCGCAGTGGCCCCATTCCCCCGCGGGCATCATCGGGTCCCAGTGGCTGGCCCTGAATCCCCCGGGGCCACCACCCCGCCGGCCCCGTCTCCTCATCATCGCGGACGTGCCCAACTGGATCTTCGACCGCCACGCCCACGTGATGCAGGAACGCCTGGCGGACGAGTTCGACATCGACATCGCCTACGGCATGGACATCAAATTCCGGGGCCAGCCCGTAGACGAGGCGCGCTATGACCTCATCCACCCCCTGGAGTGGCACATGGTCAATCCGGAACATGTGCGCACTCCAGCCAAGTGGGTGGCGGGCATCCGCTCCCATACGAGCTGGGATGGCTGGGAGCCTTCCGCGCTGGCGCAGCATCTGAACCAGCTCTACCAGGGCGGCGTCTACGTGGTGTCGCAGCGCCTGCTGAGCATCTTCCAGCCGGAGCTTCCCGCCGCGCTGGCCCTTCCCCATGGCGTGGACACGGAGTTCTTCTCCTCACGGCATGCCCCCCAGGCCACGCCGGGCAAGCTCCGGGTGGGCTGGGCCGGCAACCGGGCTGCGGCCATCAAAGGTTATGACGCCTTCATCGCCCCCCTGGCCACCCTGCCAGGCGTCGAGCTTGAGATCTGCGGCTACAGCGACCGCATGCTGACCCTCGACGAGATGCGGGGATTCTATGAGTCAATCGATGTCTACATCTGCACATCGGCCAGCGAAGGGCACAACAACTCCTTGATGGAGGCAGCTTCCATGGCCCGGGCCATCGTGACCACCGACGTGGGCACGGTGCCTGAATTCCTGGAAGACGGTCTCAGTGCTCTCATCGTGCCCCGTGATTTCGAGGCCATCTCCCAGGCCATTCTTCGTCTGCGGGATGATCCGGCGCTGCGCCAAAGGCTGGGTGCCCGGGCCCGGGAATCCGTCTGCGGCCATTTCGATTGGCGCGCGCGCATGGAGGACTACCGGCGCTTTTTCAAGCAGGCCCTCGCGCGCCTTCATCCAGCCCCGGGCGCGTCAGATTTCCACGCGTCCCAACCCGCCGCTCAGGCCTTCCTGTTCGAGCCCGAGTGGAACGCCTATGAATGGGTCGAAGTGCTGCACGGCTACCTCACCGCATTCAGCCCAGACGATCCCGTGGCCCTGATCATCCTCATCGATCCTACCCAACCCGGACAGATCGACCCGGCGGAGGCGGGACAATCCGTACTCGAAGTGATGGCCAGCATGAACCAGGAAGCCTTTCCCAAAGTGGTCCTCGTGGATCGGCCCGAAGAGATCCTCGAGCAGATCAAGCCCTACCCCCACATCAGCTGGGTACGCTCTGGTCAGTGGAATGTCGAAAGCCTGAGGGGTATCCTGGGCCAACAACTCTCTCAATCCCTGAAAAATCACGCCTAGATAAACTTCTACAGAGGAAAAGCCTCATTTGTTATAACCACCTATGTCTGAATGAATTGCATTGAAGCCCCTGGAGCGCCGCCCGTTATGTATCAAATCACTTTGGATTATCCCTTCGTTTCCAAGCCCAGGTACCCCGTCGAGAAGCCCAATCGTCACCTGTACGCCATCATCAATCAAAACCGCGAGGTGTACGCGAAGTGGCTCCAAGAGATTCGATCGCTCATTCCTCATTTCAAGCAAATTCCGGTCACTCCGGCCAACACCCCCGCTCAACCCAACTGGGAGAACGGATGGATCCCGCCGCTGGACAGCATGGCACTCTATTGCTTTCTCGCAAAAAACAATCCCAATTATTACATTGAGGTTGGATCCGGAAATTCGACCAAGTTCGCCCGGAAGGCCATCTCAGACCATGGCCTCAAAACCAAAATCATCTCCATTGATCCGGATCCGCGGGCCGAGATCGATGCCCTCTGCGATCAGGTCATCCGGAAGCGTTGCGAGGAGGTTGATCTCGAAGTGTTTTCGCTACTCGGCGAAGGCGACATTCTGTTCTTCGACAACTCGCACCGCATGTTTATGAATTCCGATTCGACGGTCAGCTTCCTGGACATCCTTCCCATGCTCTCTCCAGGTGTGCTGGTTCACTTCCACGATATCTGTCTCCCCTATGATTATCCTGCTGATTGGGTAAACCGTTATTATTCTGAACAATACGGTCTAGCTTGTTATCTTTTGGCCCAGGGCCCTAAGCTGGAAATCATTTTACCGTGTAAATTCATCATTTATGACCAGCCACTGATTTCCATTCTCGATGAGATATGGACCGGTGGCCCCCTGCGTGGCATTGAAAGGAACGGTTGCTCCTTCTGGCTGAAAACCCTTGGGCCCCAGATCCAGCCGGTTCGCGAGGCATTCATCCACGACCCCGCCTGGGACAGGGATGAATGGCTCGAAGTCATCCTGAGTTACTTCGAGACCTTCCGGCAGGGAGAGCCGGTGGCCCTGATTCTGCTTCTGCATGGAAGCGATCCCCATGGCCACCCGCTGGAAACGGTTCAGCAGGCCATCCTCGAGCTGGCCACTCAGGCTGGCATCGAAGCCTTCCCGGACATCGTGCTTGTCGATCAACCGGAAGAGCTCCTGGAGACCCTCCGGAACTACGATCACGCGCAGTGGGTCGCCTCAGGACCTTCTGCCGACGCGCCGCTCGATGGGCCCATGGGTGCCCGGTTCAACCGGGCTTTGCTTCAACGGGGAAGGGCATGATCCCCAAGATCATCCACCTCATCTGGGTCGGGGATGAATCCAAGCGGCCCAACCGATTCATCCAGACCTGGGTGGATCACCACCCCGACTGGGAAGTCAAACTCTGGGGCAATGAAGACCTGGCTGGCCGCCGCTGGATCAATGGGCACCACATGGAAGCCATGGCCAAGCGCGAATGGAATGGCGTCGCGGACATGATGCGCTGGGAGATCCTGCATGAAGAGGGCGGCGTGTTGGTGGATGCCGACAGCTGCTGTGTCCGGCCGCTCCCGGCCTGGTTGCTGGAATGCGAAGCCTTCGCCAGCTGGGAAAACGAACTGGCCCGCCCCAGGCTGATCGCCGCCGGGTATTTCGGAACCATTCCCGGCACGCGCTTTCTCGCCACCCTGATCGAAGGCCTCCGCAAGCAGCCCACCGTCACCGATCGTGACGCGTGGCAGTCCGTGGGCCCGCTCTACCTCACTCAAACCTGGATCGCCGAGAATTATTCCAACCTCACCGTGCTCCCCAGCCACTTCTTCATGCCCGAGCATTACACCGGGTTGACCTATACGGGCAGTGGGCCGGTCTATGCCAAGCAGGCATGGGCCTCCACCCTGGGAACCTACGACACCCTGGCTGATGCTGCCGGTGGAACAGCGCCAGGCGTCGCCGGAACCACTCCCACGCCCCAATCCCAAGCCTTCCTGCTCGAACCGGATAGGGGGTCCGCCGATTGGGAAGCCGTCCTGCTCAGCTATGTGCAGGCCTTTACCGCAGACGATCCTGTGGCGCTGCTCCTGCTGGCGAATCCGGCTTCTGCCCGCGCCTCCCTCGACGCGGCCCTGAAGCCAAGGGGGCAGGCCACTCCTCCATCCATCGTGTGGGTTGAGCAGGCCGCGGATCTTTGGCAACACCTCCGCGCCTTCCAGCAGGTCAGCTGGGTGCGCCCCGATTCAAAGGTGATCCAGGGCCTGCGAGGAACCTGGGGCTCCCGCCTGGCGCAGAGTTGGCAAGGGCAAAACGCCTAGGCCTGGTTCCGCAGCGACTGATGCTTGGGGCCAGAAGCGGCCACAGGAGCCGACAAGGAAGCCAGGCGGTGCGCATGCATGCCATCCGCCGGATCCAGAGCACAGTTCACGGTTGGAAGTCCCGTCTCTCCGAAATCGGGGAATTTCCGGAGTTCGTTGAAGATCAGCCGGTCTTCCCCATCGCCCGTGGCAAAGGGAGCCACCGACCACAGGTGCAGGATGAGGGAGAGTTTGATCTTGTTGATCATCAAAGCCGATGGCCTCACAAATCCGCCGAATTTTTCGCGATACACGCCGCGATTGGGGCCCACGCTTTCGATCGTGTCCACACCGAGAATCCTGTTTTCGTTTGAATCCGCATAGTTCGACAGGGCAAATGCCCAGCTGTTGCCCTGCGCGGCTGCCAGCAGGGTGCGAAGGTGCTGCGGCTCGTACCAGTCGTCGTCATCCAGGTAGGCGATCCATTCCGACGAGGCCAAAAAACTCAGGGCGGTGCGCAAGGAGCCGCCGTACCAGCTGCTGTGCACCCCGCCATGCCGGGCCGAAGTCGAATAGCCGAGGTTGATGGGGGTCAAGACACGGCGAGGAGGACATTCCGCGGCCAGGTTTCTAATGATTTCGGAGAAGTCCCCGAACTTCTCGACATCGACACCAAGAATGAGTTGGATCGTCCCTTCATAGTCCTGCTGAAAGACAGACCTTGCGGCCCGGTAGACCGAGTCCCGACAAACGGTCGTCATGACCACTGAAACATCGGTTTTCATGCTTGCTCCCGTCCGGAGGTCATGGGTGTTACGTGGGATCAGCCGGTGCGGAACCGGCAAAGGCATTCGAGCCCTTTAAGGGCATGTCGAAGAAACCGAATTTTGCAGGATTCGTACCCGTCGGACCCGGCAGAGTTCGCTCAGCCCTTTTCGCGTCCAAACATGCCCTTCAGGCGGCCCATGAGCCCCGCCTGACCATCCTTGCCCCCTTGAGACTGATCGGTCTCTTCCACCATCGACCATCCCACTGGGACCGCCACGGAAGGATCCAATTCCAGGGCCCGGCGAAAGCAGCCCTGGGCGTTGGCGTGGAAGCCCTTTCGGTGATAGAGCTCACCCATCAGGGCCCAGGGCTCCGCGGCGCGGGGGTTCAGGCGTGAGGCCACCTGGAGCGCTTCGATGGCGCGGGTGGACCAAGCGGGATTGCTGAGCCTCAACCGGCCCAGGAGCATCCAGGTTTCATAGGCCCCGGGCGTGTCCCCATCCAGCTTGATGGCCTGCTCGAGGGCCCGGATGGCCTCACTGGTGCGATCCTGCATCATGTAGGACTTCGCCTTGATCAGCAGGCGTCTGGCCCTTTCCCCAACGGGCGGTTCTTCGTCCTCGTGAGGACCGGACGAGGACATCCCCAGAACCGAGCCGAGCGTTGGAGCTGGCGTGGCCCCCTGCACCGACTGGCTGATGTCGATCTCCTGGGAACCGAAGCCTTCGGAGGAGATGGGATCATCCACCCCGAGATCGAGTTGAATGTCCTGCTCCAGTTCGGGTTCCAGCTCGATCTCGATGTCGGGCACAGCGACGGGGCCCGGTGCTTCCAGCGCGGCCTTTTCCACCAAGGGCAGGTCGCCCTGGACCAGGTTCATGCCGCCAAGGGCCCAGAGGGTCGCGACCAGACGGGCGGCCTTTTCCTGGGGCAAGCCCGTCAGGGAGGAGATGGTGTCGCAGCCGAGGGGCTCTGTCCCCAGCAGGGACAGGGCGTAAGCCAGGGTCGGGGTGAGGGGGAGATCGCTGAGCGCGTCCAGCAGATTCGGCACCGCCTCCCAGCGCCAGTTCGGCTCGCTCAGGAACATCTGCACGAGCTCCTGGTCCACCTGTGCGCTCTGGAAGATCTCCCAGACCACCCGGCGGTGATCCAGCTGAAACAGCATGTCCCCTGCCAAGTTTTCAGCGAGGGGACCGGGAATCCAGGTCAGCTTCAGAATGGGATGTTCCATGGCATGCAGCAGCAGGGAACCGAACAACTCGTGGAGGCGCTCATCGCGCTCACGCAGGGACATCAGGCCCCACTGCACCACTCGGTCGCCCACCCGTGCCCCGTCGCCATCCGCGAGCAGTTCCTTCAGGGCGGCCATATCCAGTACGCCCCGGCGCACCAGGAAGCTGCCGAATTGCTCGCCCACCGCATCACTGCGCAGGTACTTCAATGAGCCTTCCACCCAGTACATGCGGCGGGTGCCGTCGTTCTGCTCCAGCACCAACTCACCCTCCGCCCGCTGCTGATGGAGGGAGCCCATGAGGGCTGGAAGAAAATGGTGAACGCGCACTTCGGGCACTGACACTCCAGCTGGTGGGATCTAGTTTGCATGTTCCAGCCCAGTTCGCCAGCCCTGAAAGCAGGGGGGTCATGCCGAATTATCCCAAGTCCATGGCCGAATCCTTGGCCAGGTGGCCATCTGGACCTATCCTGTCCTACTGTCCATCACCTGCACCCGGAAGGGTCCGCCCATGTTCGAGAAACTCGGGAAATTCGAGATCAAGCGCGTCCTCGGGAACGGCGCCATGGGCGAGGTCTACCTCGGCGTGGATCCTTCCATCGGCCGCGAAGTCGCCATCAAGACCATCCTTCCTTCAGCGGCCCAGGGCGGCGAGGCCAAGGAGCGCTTCGCCCGGGAGGCTCGCGCCGCGGGCGTGTTGAACCACCCGAATCTGGTGACCATCTATGAATTCGGCGAGGACCAGGGCGTGCTCTATATCGCCATGGAGTTCGTCCGGGGCCACGATCTGGACGAACTGCTCCAAGAGCAGTCGCTCACCCGCTCCGAGGCCCTGGAGATCCTCGCCCAGGTCTGTGACGGCCTGGGCTTCGCCCACCGGCAGGCCATCGTGCACCGGGACATCAAGCCCACCAACGTCCGCGTCCAGCGGGACGGCAAGCGCCTCCATGCCAAGGTCATGGATTTCGGCGTGGCCAAGATCAGCAATTCCGACATGACCGCCACGGGCATGGTCATGGGCACTGTGAGCTACATGGCGCCGGAGTACATCCGCACCGGCAAACCCGATCCGCGCAGCGACCTCTTCGCGGTGGGCGTGATGCTGTATGAGTGCCTGAGCGGCCGGAAGCCCTTCGCCGGGGACACGACCCCCACAGTGCTTTACAAGATTGTCAACGAAGCGCCCGAACCCATCGAAACGGAAAAGCTGCGCGGCATCAGCCCCGCCATCCGCTCGGTCATGGACCGCGCCCTCTGCAAGAATCCCGATGAACGGTTCCAGACCGCCGAGGATCTCGCCAAGTCCCTGCGCGCCGCCAAGGATCCTTCCTGGATGGGGCAACTGGAAGAGGCCACCACCCAGCTTCATGCGGCGCCCACTGCCCAGGTGCGCCCCATAGCCCCGGAAATCACGGCACCCGGGCCCGCCGTGGTACCACCGGCGCCCCCCGTGGCAGCCGCTCCAGCGGTCCCCTCCCCCCGTCCCCTGGCCCCGTCCAGCGGTGGTGGAAAGGGCCTTTGGATTGGCCTCGCCGCCCTGGTGCTGGTCGGCGTGGGCGGCACGGCTTGGTGGATATTGAAGGATCGCGGGGTCAACCCCGCCCCCAACCTTCAAGCCGAAGCCAAGGCCGATCCCACACACGATCAGGATCCCGCCCCCAAGGACACCAAGGCCCAACCAACAGCGGTCGCCGCGGCCAAGGGCGTGCCCGCCGCGCCTCAGAAACCCGACAGCCCCCTGCATCCTTCAGTGGACCTGCCCTCCCGGCCAGAGCCCAAGGGCAATCCCGGGCCCGAGCCATCCCGGCCCCTGCCGCCCAGGCCTGTGGACGCCAAAGCCATTGACCAGCCGGAGCTCTACCAGCCCGAGAAGCTCGACAAGCTGGAAGTCCATGAGCGCAAGAACCTGGGCAATGTTTCCCTGAGCGAAGCCATTCAGATGGTGGACAGCCAGCCGGATAAGGCCGTCCAGGGCTTCCGGCAGGCGCTGAAGGCCGACCCTTACAACGTGAACGCCCACGCCTGGCTGGCGGTGGTGCTCTATGATCGGGGGCGCCACGAGGAGTTTGTCCAGGAGCTGCGGGAGGCCCGCCGCCAGGGCATTCTCAGCCAGATGGCTGGACGCAATGTGCGCTTCCGCTCGGTGCTCAATCAGGCCCGGTTCAACCGGAAACTGCCCTCCGACCTTGCGGATTGATGATGACCCGACGCAAGGATGACCTGGGCGATCTGGAAGCCCGGCTGGCCTACACGTTCAAAGACCAAACCCTTCTGCGGGAGGCGCTCACGCACACGTCCGCTGGCGCGGGCCGCGACAACCAGCGGCTGGAGTTCCTGGGCGATGCCCTGCTGAACTTCACCGTCGCGCTGGTTCTGCACCGGGAACGCGGGGACTGGCAGGAGGGCGCCATGAGCAAGTTCCGCGGCGTCCTGGTCCGCACGGACGCTCTGCGCGACTGGGCCCTGGCCCTGGGGCTCGACCAGGCCCTCAAGGCCGCGCACCCCCGCAAGGCGCCGCCCATGGGGCCCAAGCCCCTGGCGGATGCCCTGGAGGCTGTCCTGGCCGCCATCTATCTGGATGCCCAGGCCAGCGGCCAGAACGGCGCCTCGACCGTGCAATCCCTTGTGGAGGCCCGGTTCCTGGAGACCATCCGCCAGGCCCAACCCGAAAGCTGGACCCGCACGGATCCCAAGACCCACCTTCAGGAAACCGTCGCCCGGCTGGGCCTGCCTGCCCCCGAGTATCTCCTGCTGGATCAGACCGGCCCGGGCCATGCGCCCAGGTTCAAGGTGCAAGTGTCCGTGGGCACCCATACGGCGCAGGCCGAGGGCCCCACGCGCAAGCGGGCCGAGGGAACGGCGGCCCAGTTGCTGCTGGATCAGCTCGGAACCCACACAGATCGGTGACCCTTGCGTTACACTCCCCTTTGCCTCTCAACGGGGATGTGCGCTTGAAGATCTACCCGACCTTGAATCTCCAGAATGGCCGTGTGGTTTCAACCGCGGGCATGGGAGAGTCCTGCCTGCTGACACCCTGGGAGTTGGCCGGCCGACTGATCGAGGAAGGGGCTACCCGACTGGCCTTGGTGGATGTGGATGCGGCCATGGGCCGTGGCAACAACCGCGAGCTGATCGGCCAGATTCTCCAGCGTTGCCATGCCCGGGAACGCAAGGTTTGCGTCCAGATCGCCGGCGGCATCCGCAGCTCCGACCAGGCCCAGTACTTCATCGATCTCGGCGCCACCTGGCTGGTGGCGGGCACCATTCTCCACAAGTCGCCCATGGTGGCCGAGCAGCTCATGGCGCGGTTCCAGCCTTTCCTCACAGCGGCCATTGATGCCCGTGCGGGCAAGGTGCACCGTTCCGGCTGGGTGGATGCCGATGGCCTGACGGCCCTCGACCTGGCCCTGCGCGCGAAAGCCTACGGTTTCAAACGCCTCCTCTTCATCGACATTCCCGATCAGGGCTCCACCGAACCCGATTTCCAGACTGCCCGGGAATTGGGGGCGGCCACGGGCCTGCCCATGGTCATGGGCGGCAGCATCACCACGCCAGAACACCTGGAAGCGGTCCAGAACCACCCTGCCCTCAAGGGTGCCCTGGTGGACGCCCTCCTGTTCCAGCAGGAACCCAGGCTTCTCGCCTTCCTCCAGGGCGCCTGCGCCTGATTTGGGAGGAGCCGTGAGGGAAGAGGAGTCCGCGTTCCTGGAGACCCTCGCGGAATCCGAACGGATTCATTTTCATCACCTGGCCTTGGTGCGCCCCCAGTTGCCCTCCGAAGGTCAAGTGCACATGCTCGAGGGGCTGGCCCGGTCCCTGGCCTCTCCGAGGCTGCTCACCCTCATGGCCCGCACGCCGCACTGGCTGGCCCACTGGCCCATCCTGCTGGGCCTGGCGGAAAACGAATCCACGCCTGAAGCCATCCGCCGCGACCTCGAAATGGTGGTCTCGCTGTTCGATCAGATGCGGGAGATGGATCAGGCCCCCGCCGCCGAAAAAGCGGACCGCTCTGAATCGGTGAAGGCCCTTTACTCACAGCTGAACTCGAGCCTGAAGCCCGTGGCGAAGCTGCTGGCCAAGCAACTGGCGAAGACGGTCTCCGCCACCGGCAGCACGCTGGAGTTGCCGCCGCTGCCCGAGGAGCATCCCGACTGGGAGGCCCTTGCCAGCTTACCTGCCGCCCTGCCCCAGCAACCACCCACCGATGGCCTGGACCGGGCCCGGAGCCTGGAACGAGCCCGGCAGACAGCTCAGCCGGAAGAACTCCTCGCCTTCCTCGTGAACGCGGATGCGGAGCTGCGTCAAACAGCCCTCCAGAACCCCCTGGTCTCCGAGGATCTGATCTGCCGCGCCCTGGCCGAAAGCGTCGAGTCGGCCTTCTTCGAAGAGGTCTACGCCGAGGCCCGCTGGTACTTCCGTGAACCCATCCGGACCGGCCTTCAGGAAGCGCCCGGCAGTCCGGCGGATCTGTCTCGTCGGGTGGCCCTCTCAGGGCACCTGGTCTCCGCCCTGGAGCAGGGTGCCTCTGATCGCGCTGCCCTGCGCCGCATTGTGAGTTTTTTCACCCAGCTGGATGAGAGCGAGTACCAGTTCATCACCTACTGGGCCAAGCGGCAGTCGCCGCACCTGCTGCGTGTGGTGAAGTACTTCTATGACCGCCTGCAGCGCGAGCGCTCAGGCATCGCCACGGCGCTGCCCGAGCGGGGCGAAGAGGGCCGCTGGGCCACCATGGAAGAACGGGTCTTCCTCGCCACCCAGGCCACCCAGGAAGAGCAGATCAGCCTTGTGCTCAAAGACCCCAATCCCCAGGTCTTCCAATTGGCCCTGGAGAACCCTGCCCTGAGCCCGCGCCTGCTGGCCGCCACGGCTCTGGGTCTCGACCGGGATCGCGTGGAAACCATCGCCTCCCACATGGGCTGGTCCGAAGATCCCCTGGTGGCCGAGGCCCTGGTGCACCATCCCCTCATCTCCGAAGCCTCAGCCCTCCGGCTCCTGGGGCGGCTGAAGGGGGTGAAGCCCGCCATCGAGGTGCTTCGCGATCCGCGGCTCCTCCACCTGGAAGTCAAACGCCAGGCCCTCGTGACCCTTCGCAACCTCTACCAGGACATGGATGTGTCTGAGCGCATCTCAGCCATTCGTTCCTCCGGCGGGGAATTGCTGCGCCATCTGCCCCAGGAAGTGCTACAGGATGAAGAAACCCTGCGCAGCCTTGTGGCGGACCGGCAGCTGGATCCGGGCATCCTCCTCCGCCTGGCCCGGAACAAGCTCACCCCCAGGGCGGTGCTGGAACAGATCGCGGGCCATCCCGTGCTCATGGCCCATGCGGCCATCATGTCGGAGCTGTTGCTTAACCCCAAAACCCCCCGGGATGCCTCCATGCGCATCTGGGGCCTGCTTTCTGAGGCGGAGCAGCAACAACTGCTCCGCAGCCCCCATCTTCCCGCCGCCCTTCGGGCCCTGGGTTGAGGCCACCCTGGCCCTCCGGTAAACGCGGATGGCAAGACCCCGTAGCCCTTTCAGGAGATCCCATGCGACGCCCCGCAGCCATCCTGATTCCCGCCGCGGTGGCCTTGATCTGCCTCGGCACGGCCCTGTCCTGCCGCCCCAAGGCCCGCGTGTCCACCTGGGTGCAGGCCGCCCCCGGCGACAGCCTGGCCGCTTTTTCGGGTGAGGCGGGCTGGATGCTCACCCATAAGGATGTCCAGTCCCTGATCTCGCGGGATCCCATGGTGGAACGGGCCCTCGACCTCTTCCTTCAAAAGGCCCACATCAACCCCCGCACCGAAACAGGCCGGGTCACCTTCCACCTGGTCGGCCTCCCCCAGAGCGGGGAAGAGGGCATCCAGCAGGGCATCGAACACGCCCTCATCCAGCTCAACCAGTTCAAGGATCCCGCCGCCCTGGTGGGGGCCCTGTCGGAATCCTTCCCCCAGGAGGGCAGCCTTCACCTTCAGGGGCACGACTGGCCTCTCTACGTGATCCTCGATATGGAAGCCAAGGGCACCAAGGCCCATATCCGTGCCGCCAGTGATGAAAAGGGCCAGGTCTGGATCGGCTCCCTCGAAGCCCTCAACCGCATGGCCGCCCACAACAGCCTCAGCACCCAGCCCGATGCGGCCTTGGCCGCCGAGTGGATCAGCCCCCGGGCCCCTTTCCAGGGCTTCCTCCAGCCCGAGGCCCTTCTTGGGGGGTTGAAGCGGAATTTTGAAAATGACTTCATCAAGGACCTTCCCAAGGGGGTCACGGCCCTGTTCTGGAGCATCACCCCCGGCGAGGACAAGGATCAGCCTGTGCGCTTCGAGCTCGCCCTGGCGGGCAGCCCTGAAGGCATCAACCAAGTCTCGCCATGGCTTCAGCGCCTGGTCGCCGCCGCCAATGCCGTCCAATCCGCCCCGGGCGCTACCCCGGAATTGATGCAGGAGAAGCGCCGCGTGGGCCTGCGCTGCACCCTCACGTCGGAACAGCTCAAACTGGTGATGGAGAAGCTCGGACAGCCGGGCATCTCCTATAGCCGCGCCCTTGGAGGCCGCAAGGCATGAGCCCGGCCCTTCCCACGACGGCCGATGGCGCCTTCCCGGCGCCGGAGGAGCTGTCGCCCGAATACTGGATGGCTCAACTCAAGGCGGGAAAAGAGGAGGCCCTGGCCCACCTCATGGCCCGCTTCGAGCGGCCCCTCTTTGCCTTCCTCCACCGCCGCCTCCAGGGCGAGGCCGGGGTGGTCCAGGAACTGGCGCAGGAGGTTTTTCTCAAATGCCTCCAGCATTGCCAGCGGTTTGAAGAGGGCAGACCGGTGGCCGCCTGGCTTTTTACATTGGCGGCTAATGCGGCGACCGACCACCTGCGTAGAAGAGGGCGAGAGGTACCCCCTCCCGAGACCTTTGACGCACCGGACCCCCACCAACCTTCACCCTGGGAGTCCGTGGACCAAGGCAGGCGGATCCAGGCCCTAAGAGGGGCTCTGGAAGGCCTGACCCCCCGGCAACGGGCCATGGTCCTGGCCTACTACGTGCAGGAACATCCCGTGAAACGCATCGCCCAGGATCTCAACTGCGCCGAAGGAACCGTCAAAGCCACCCTCTTCCAAAGCCTCCAGAAACTCCGTAAAACCCTTGGACCCCAGCCATGACCGCCTCCCACGACCCCCAGCGCCTCGATTCCAGCTCCCTGGACGAAGCCCGCTTCTTCGAGCTGCTCGAACAGCCCGAAGCCTGGCCTGAGGATCCTGCCGTCCAGGCCGAACTGGCGGACCTGCTCGAACTGCATTTGGCCCTCGGAAGCCATGCCAGCGACCTGGCGGAGGGCCTCGCGCCCGCGCCGGCGCCCCGTTGGAAGGCCTCCTGGGCCCTGGCCGCCGCTGCGGTGCTCCTGGTGGCCCTCGTGCCCGCCTTCACCACCCTGCAGCGCACCCGGAGCCTTCAGGCCCAGGCCCAGGACACGGCTCGCCTCGAGATGCTGGCCCAGAAGCGCAGCCAGGATCGCGCCTGGATCGCCTTCTTCCAACAGAGCGCCACCCTGCTTCAGGACTTCGAGCAGAATCCCGCCCTCTGCAAGAAGGGCGAAGAGGATCGACGCCAGGAACGGGACATGGCCATGGCCCTGCTCGAGTCCAGCCACCAGCTGGCGGCCCAGGGAGCGCCCATCAAGGAGGCCGAGGTCATCCGCGCCAGCCTCCATGCCTGGCTCTTTGAAGTCGCCTCTGAAGACAGCTGCCTCAGCGTGGAACGGGCCCAGGAACTGCGGCAGATGGCCGCGGCCCACAACCTGGAAACCCAGTCCGAGCGCATGGAACGCCGCCTCCGCGGAGAGGGCGCATGATGCTGGCCCTCCTGATGGCGATCTCCACACCCACCCTGCCCGGGGCTCTGGAACCCGCCCCCCTCGTGGCGCTGGAATCCCCTTCCGAAACCCTGTTCCGGCAGGGCCGGGATTTCCGCTACGCCCAGCGCTGGTTCGACGCGGCCCAGGCCTACCGGACTCTCCTGCGGGACTTCCCCTCCTCGCCGCGCGCCGCCGACGCCCGCTACTGGCTGGCCTCCAGCCTGGAACAGGATCAGCGCTGGGATGACGCCATCGAGGCCTACACCGACTTCCTCACCAAGCATCCTGACCAGCGCCTGCTGGGCAAGGAAGCGCGCCTCAACCGCGTGCGCTGCTGGGGCATCCGCCAATGGGACAGCCCCACCGCTACCGCTGGCCTGGCCAGCGCCCTGTCCGATGATCGCGAAGAAGTCCGAGTGGCGGCCGCCCTGCAACTGGCCAAGCGCAAGGACAAGCGGGCGGTGCCCGTGCTTCAGATCGGCCTGCGCCTGGACAGCTCCTCCGAAGCCTGCCGCCTGGCGCTCCAAAGCATGGGCGTCGAACCCAAGGCCGCTGGGCCTGCCCAGGGGCGGTTCCTCTCGCTACGGGTGAAGGAGCGCGGCAAATCCGAAACCCTCACCATCCGGTTGGCCCTCGGGCTGGCCCGGGCCGTGGGCGGCTACCTTTCGGACGAGCAGCTGCAACAGGCCAAGAAGAAGGGCATCGACCTGGAACGGCTCATGGATCAGGCCCTCAACGCCCCCAAGGGCACCGAACTCTTCAGCCTCGATGACGGCAAGAGCACGGTCACGGTGACGGTCGAATAGCCTTGTTCCGTTAAGCTGGAAGGCCGAGGGTCCATGTCCAGCATCCGCCGTTTCTACCAGGAGCACCTGCTCCGGTTCATTCCCGCCATCCTGGGGGGGACCCTGCTCCTGCTGGCCGCCGGGCTCTGCCAGGGCCTGCTCATCGGCAGCCTCAACTTCGTTTTCAAGGACAACCTTCAGATGGCGCCTCCGGGCGCCAAGGCCGTGGGCGCCTTCGCCGCGCTCGAGCACATGAAGCTCTGGCTCATGGCCCATCTGCCGCAGCGTGAGTCGCTCCAGCAGAGCACGCGCTTCGTTCCCCTGCTGATGGTGAGCCTCTTCCTGCTGAAGGGCCTGCTCACCTACAGCGGCACCCTGCTCATGGTCCGCTCCGGCATCCGGGCCACCCAGGCTCTGCGGGAGCGGCTCTTCGCCCACCTGCTCACCCAGGAGCCCGGCTTCTTCCAGAAGCACCCGGTGGGCGAACTCATCACCCGCTGCATTTCCGACGTGGGCGCCGTGCAGGGCATCGCCAGCAACCAGCTGGCCGAAGCCGTGCGCGAAATCTGCGTGGCCACCTCCATGGTGGGCTGGCTGATGTGGATGAACTGGAAGCTGTCGCTCACCCTCTTCATCGCGGGCCCCCTGGTCGTGGTGCCTGTGCGCAAGCTCAGCCGCCGCATTCGCGCCGTGAACCACCGCAACCAGGAAGCCTCCAGCCTCCTCCTCCAGCGCCTCAAGGAAGTCTTCAGCAACATCCGGGTGGTCTTTGGCTTCGCCCGGGAGCGCTTCGAGGTCAAGCGCTTCCAGAAGCAGAACCACGAGCTCTACCGCCTGGGCATGAAGAGCGCCCGGGCCTCGGCCCTGTCCACACCCATCATGGAGCTGGTGGGTGGCTGCCTCCTCGCGGCCCTGGTGGCCTACGCGTCTTCCGAGATTCGCTCGGGCCACATGTCCGGCGCGGATTTCTTCACCTACCTTCTGGCGGTCTACCAGCTCTACGACCCCCTGCGGCGCCTCACCAAGCTCAACAACGAGGTGCAGGTGGCCACCGCCAGCCTCGATCGCGTCTACAGCATGCTGGAGCGCCAAAGCGAACTGGCTGTTCCCGAAACGCCTGTCGCCGTGCCCGCCCAGCCCCGTCAGCTGCGCTTCGAGGAGGTGGCCTTCACCTATGACGGCAAGCACCCTGTGCTGCGAGGCATCAACCTGGAGATCCGCTCCGGCGAAACGGTCGCCCTCGTGGGCGGTAGCGGCGGCGGCAAGACCACCCTGGTGAATCTGGTGCCCCGCTTCTTCGATCCCACCGAGGGCCGCATCACCCTGGATGGCACGGATCTGCGCGACTTCGACCCCCGCGAACTGCGCAAGATCATCGGCATCGTCACCCAGGAAACCCTGCTCTTCATGGACACGATCCACGACAACATCGCCTACGGCATGGAGGCCAGCCGTGAAGCCGTGATCACCGCCGCCAAGAAGGCCCACGCCCATGACTTCATCATGGCCTTGCCCAAGGGCTATGACACACCGCTGGCCGAAACGGGTTCCAGCGTCAGCGGCGGCCAACGACAGCGCCTGGCCATCGCCCGGGCCCTGCTGCAGGACCCCCCCATTCTCATCCTGGACGAAGCCACCAGCGCCCTCGACACCGAAAGCGAGCGGGCCGTGCAGGCGGCCCTGGAAACCCTCATCGAGAACCGTACTACCCTGGTGATCGCGCATCGCCTCAGCACCATCCAGCGCGCCACCCGCATCTGCGCTTTGAAACAGGGCCGCATCGTCGAGCAGGGCAGGCACGAGGAGCTGCTGGCCCGGGATGGCGAGTACGCCCGCCTGCACAAGCTGCAGTTCGCCGAGGCCTGATATCCACTCGCACCCTTCAAAAAGAATCCACCACGGAGACACGGAGCATGGGCACACGGAGGCCTCCGTGGTGAACCTCTGCTTTTGATTGGAACCGATTACGATGCAGCGCACCGACTTCCATTTCGACCTGCCGTCCGAGCTCATCGCGCAGCATCCCGCTGCCGACCGAGATGGCGCGCGACTGCTGGTGGTGGATGCCCGTACCGGGGAGTGGGCCCATCGAAGCATCCGCGATCTGCCCGAGCTGGTACCCGCGGGAAGCCTTTGCGTGCCGAACGATGTGCGGGTGCGCCACGCCCGCCTCTTCCTGCGCCGCAGCGGCGGCGGCGCCGGTGAGGCGCTGCTGCTGCGCAGCCTGGGAGAAGGCCGCTTCGAGGCCATGGTGAAGCCCGGCGCCCGCCTGAAACCTGGCGCCACGGCCGCTGTGGTGAATCCGACTTCAGGCCGGGAACTGGCCCGCATCGATATCCTCGACACACTGCCCGAGGGCCTGCGCGTCGTACGGGTTCACGGCCATGAAGGCGGCGAACACACCCTGGATTGGGATGAGATCGACCGCATCGGCCGCCTGCCCCTGCCCCCCTACATCGATCACCTGGCGGCCGAAGAAGACGAGACCCGCTACCAAACGGTCTTCGCGGCCCAAGAAGGCGAGGCTGTGGCGGCGCCCACCGCTGGCCTGCACTTCACGCCCGGCCTCATCGCCGCCCTGCAAGCCAAGGGATGTGGCTGGCATCCCGTGCGCCTCCACGTGGGCCTCGGCACCTTCCGGCCCATGACGGCCGAACGCCTCGAAGACCACGCCATGCACGAGGAGCGGTTCGAGATCCCTGAGGCCACCGCCACGCAGCTTGAGACCCTCTTCCGAAGGCGCGACCGTCCCCTGCTCTGCATCGGCACCACCGCCCTGCGCACCCTGGAGGGCGCCTGGGATGGCGAACGCCTGTCAAGAGAGGGCGCCACCCGCCTCTTCATCACGCCCGGCTACCGCCTGCGCACGGCGGACCACCTGCTAACCAATTTCCACCTACCGGAAAGCACCCTCTTCGTGCTGATCTCTTCCCTGCTCGGGCTAGAACAGGCCCAAGCCACCTACGCCGAGGCCATCCGGGAGCGGTACCGGTTCTTCAGCTATGGCGACGCCATGCTGATTCTCAACGCCCGTCATCCCGACTGAGCCCAGGAAGGGCCCTGCGGGGAGTGCACAGTACGCCCATGCCAGCCCACGAGCGGCTCTGGCGCGAGTGGGCGCGGGAGTTCCCCACGCAACGCCTGCGTTGCGTGGGGAACTCCCGGATAGCTATAGGTAATCCACGAACTGGTGGATGACCGGGATGCGGTGTTTCTTGCCTTTGGTGGCCTGCAGGATGCTTGTCACGGACATGCCCAGGCACCACAGCAGCCACAGCGGCAGGATGAAGCGGGTCGAGATGGTGCCGAAGATGGGGAAGAGCCCAATGATCACCATGGCCAGCGTGAAGACGCATTCCACGAAGGCGAGAATCACACCCTGGCGCGCATGCCAGAGGAGCTCGGAATCCTCGCGGTTGCGCATGTAGGGCACAAAGGCCCAGGGGCCTGCATAGCACAGGACCAGATCTCGCAAACGCTCCCCCACGTAAAGGGGGGTCGGGGCATCCAGGGGCACGGCAACCTCCAGATTGAGAATAACCCAAGCTGCGATAAACCCCGTGAAGCCTGTTTGTGCCTCACGGCTACAACTAAAGATCTAGCAGTCTTGGGCTTGACCCATTGATGCAATCACCCATGCTGAATGCCACCCATTGGAGTCCCATGCGCCTCATGCTCCCCGCCCTGTGCGTCGTCGCCCTGGCTGTCGCCTGTGGCGGCAGCGGAAGCGGCAGTGTCGCCCCATCCCAGCCCACCCCACCAGCCACCACCTGTCCCATCACGGTGGCCAAGGCCAGCCCTTCCTTCGCGGCGGACATCGTACCGGCGATCCAGAGCAGTTGCGGATCCGCCACCACCACCTGCCATGGAGGCGCCTCGCCCACTGGCCACGTGAGCTATTCGGGCACGGCCGCGCAACTGCACGCTGCCCTGGTGAACGTCACGCCTGCGAACGCACCCGCAGGCTGGGTCCTCGTGAAGCCCGGAGATCCTGCCCATTCCTGGATCATCGAAAAAGTCACCAAGGATCAACCTGGCGGCTTGGGCTATGGCGCACGCATGCCCTACGCTGCCCCCAATCTTTGCCAACCCACCATCGACACGCTCTCGGCTTGGATCAGCGCCGGGGCCCCCAACAACTAGGAGCCCGCCATGGCCACTCTGACTGCCATCACCACCTGGACTGTCGCAGATGTCCAGCATTTCGCCCGGCGGGCTGGCTTCGGCCTCAGCCCTGCGGATGCCGCCGCCCTGCAGGCGCAGCCCCCGGGAACCGCCATCGATGCCTGGATCGATGGTACCGGCGCCAGCTACGATCTCACGGCCTTCAACACCGCCCTGGCCACGGCGGACGTGGTGACCGAACCTCTGGTCACCGCCAACACCAATGATGCCGGCAGCACGGACGTGGCCGCGGTGCCCGGTCCGCATGCCTTCCTCGTGGGCGGCGCCAACGCCTGGCGCAACAACCTGAACACGGCCCAGGCCTACTGGGCCTGGCGCATGCAGCTCAACCCCTACGCCTTCCAGGAAAGAATGGCCCTCTTCTGGCACAACCTCTTCGCCACGGGACATCACAAAGTCAACAACGCCTCCCTGTCACTCAATCAGATCCAGTTGTTCCGCAACCAGGGCCTGGCGAAGTTCGACGATCTCCTGGTGGCTGTGAGCAAGGATCCGGCCATGGCCATCTGGCTGGACTCCGTGCTGAACAATGCCTCGGGCAACAACATCCCCAACGAGAACTACGCCCGGGAGGTGATGGAACTGTACAGCCTGGGGGCCGATAACGGCTACAACCAGGCGGACATCACCCAGTTGGCCCGGGCCCTCAGCGGCTGGAGCTTCACCATCGCCGAGGCCGACTACATCACGAACCCCACCAGCCCCAGCCAGCAGACGCCCTCGGCGGGCCACTTCAGGGTCTATGACGGCAGCACATTGGCCCCGGACACCCGCGTGTATTACGGAGGCACCCGCGGCACCACGTACAACCTGCATGGCACGGGTTCCATCAGCCTCTTCGGCCAGAGCTTCGATATCACCACCACGGCCAATGGCTGGGCCAAGGGCGAGAACGCCCTGCGCGGCATCCTGACCTACCGCGGTCCCAACTGCGCGCAGTTCCTGGCCAAGCGCCTGCTCACCCACTTCGTCACCACCGGCTTCACCACCCAGGATCTGAACGACGTGGCCGGCATGATCCAGGCGGCCAATTTCGACCTGCGCGCAGTGATGAAGACGCTGCTGAAGTCGCAGTACTTCTTCGACCCCGCCAATCGTTTCGCCCTGGCGGAGGGCCCTGTGTCCTGGCTGGTGCGCGCCGCGAAGATGCTCTGCCCCAGCCTCGCCGCCGCCAGCGCCCAGACCCCCAAGGGCTACCCCGCCTGGCGCCTGGTCACGAACAATGCCAACACCTTCGATCAGATGGGCATGCGGCTGCTGGATCCCAACGGGCCCAACGGCTGGAAGGAACACACCGCCTGGCTGAACAGCAACACCCTGCGCTACCGCACCAAGGCCGCCGCCGCCCTGGCGCTGAACGAAACCCGCTCGTCCAATTCCACCACCTACACCCTGTTCCCCACCTTCCCGGCCACCGATTGGTTCCCCACCGCGCCCGCCACGGCTCAGGCCGTCCTCGACCGGCTGGTGGCGCTGTTGCAGCCCGCCCCCATTCCTTCCTCGGTCTCCAGCGCCTGGCTCACCGCCCTCTGGCCATCCACCTTCACCTGGGATGCGGCCTCGCAGACCAAGGCCCGGGAACTGGCCTTCCTCATCCTCTGCTCGCCCTCGGGCCAGCTCTACTGACCGGAGGCGACCATGACCACGCGACGCGAATTCATCCAGACCCTCGGCACCACCGGCGCCGCCCTCGCCGGCCTGACCGCCTGCAGCGGCCGCAACTCCAGCACGCCCCAGACCGTGAACACACCGCCGCCGGTCCCTCCCACACCGGTGCCCACCTCACCCATCCTCGTCATCGTGAACATCGATGGTGGCTATGACTGGCTGAACGTCATGCCGCCCAACACGGGCGCCAACCTCACGGCCTACCAGGCCAAGCGCGCCACCCTGGGCATCACGGATCCCGCCCTTCTCGTGGACCTGGGCAGCGGCATCGCCCTCAACAAAGATCTGACCGGCATGGATGAACTGCATGCCAAGGGCCGCGTGGCCTGGATTCCTGGCATCGGCATGCCCAACCCCAACCTGTCCCACTTCACCTCCATCGATCTCTGGGGCCAGGGCGCTGCGGTGCCCGCGGGAACAGGCTGGCTGGGCCGCTTCGCCGATACGGCCTTCAGCCCCACGGGCGACGTGCTGCGCGGCCTCACCGTCACCGCCGACCTGCCCATCATGCTCAAGGGCGGCAACCGCAGCTTCATTTCCATCCCCAGCGCGGGCGGCTATGTATTCCCCTCCTACCTTCTGAGCGGCAACGCGGTGGCCGACGCCGCCACCCTGGAAACCGGCTGGGGCACAGCGCTGAATGCCGCCAGCACCGATCCTTCCTACCTGGCCGCCGCCCAGGCCGGAAAGATGTTCTTCGATGCCCAGAACAACCCTGCCTTCGGCGCGGGCGGTGCCCTGACGGCCCGCACCTCCACCGTGGCCTATCCGGGCGATGCCGCCTACCCGGTCAAGCGAATCAACGGCTCCAACCTCACCGGCAGCCTCAGCAACCAGTTCAAGCTCATCGCCCAGATGATCGCCGCGGGCCTCCCCACCCAGGTGTTCTTCTCCCGGCTTGGCGGCTGGGACACCCACAGCAACCAGGCCGAAGATCACCCCAACCTTCAACGGGCCCTGGGTGGCTCGATCAAAGCTTTCTGGGATGATCTTGCCACCATCCCCTCCGGCTCGGGCACGGCCCAGGACCGCGTGATGATTTTGGGCTACAGCGAATTCGGCCGCCGCGTGCAGGAGAACAATGGCGGCACCGATCACGGCACCGCGGGCCTTTCCTTCTGTGTGGGCAAGTCCGTGAAGGGCGGCCTCTACGGCGGCTATCCGGATCTCACCAACCTGGACACCAACGGCAACATGAAGTTCACCACCGATTTCCGCAGCCTCTATGCCACGGTGCTTGAGCGCTGGCTGGGCCAGGCCGCCACCGCCACCAACACGCTGCTGGGCTCGGCCTATCAGCGCCTGGACTTCCTGTGAGGCGCGCCTAGGGCCCGCTAACGGCGCAGGATCACGATCAGCGCCATGAGCAGCACGAAACCCGCATAGACCTGCTTCAGCCGCGCCCCCTGGGTACGCGTGGCCCAGTGCGCCCCGATGAAGCCGCCCACGGCGAAGCCCACCGCCACCGCCCCGATGACCAGCCAGGGCAGCCCGCCCTGGGCCTTGGCGTAGACGTAGACACCCGGAAGGCCGATGGGAGGCAGCAGCATCATCAGGCTGGTGAGCTGGGCTTCGTGCTGCGTCATGCGCAGCTTGGAAGCCAGCAGCGGAATCACCACCATGGCTCCGCCCAGACCCGTCAACCCCGACACCACCCCCGCCAGCAGACCGCTGGGCAGGCCCCAAGTCCACTGTCCCTGCAGGTCGAAGGGCGCTTCGCCCCGATCCACCGGGCTCACTTCCTTCCTCAGGAAGGTCCGCAGCGACAGGTACACCAGGAAGCTCGCGAAGCCCCAGCGCAGGACCCCCGAAGGGATGTGGTTCGCCACCAGGGCGCCGCCGGTGATGCCGAACAGGAAGGCCAGGATGAGCACCCCCACCAGGGGCAGGCTGGTCTGGACGCCACGTCGGCGGTACTGCAGCACCGCGGGCAGGCCAGTAGGCAGCAACATGGCCGCGAGCGTGGCCCCCTGGGCCCGGTGCTGGTCCAGTCCCAGGAAAAGCCCCAACAGGGGCACCATGACGATGCCGCCACCAATGCCGAAGAGGCCCGCGAGCAGGCCTCCGGACAGCCCCGTGCCCAGGCCCGCCCACAGGGGATTCGTGAATGGGTTCATGGTGCCTCCAGGGGATGGGCCTCGAAGAATGCCCAGATCAGGTGCGCGGCGGAAAGGTCGGGAACCGGTAGATCGGCGCCTGGTGCATAGGGCCTTCCCCCGGGCCAGGCGTGGCCCATGTCCGCCACGGTCCAGAATCCCACCTGGCAGGCGTCGGAGGACCACATCTCTAGTCGGTGCGCATTCAGCTCATCAGATACGGATGCGGGACCGCAACCCATGAGCGCCGCCCAACGCTCGGCCGCCTCCCGGGCGGGAAGCGCCGGAAGTCGGCGGCCCTGTTGCCCCAGCCCACCGCTAAAAGGAATGTGCTGATCCTCCGTGCCATGAAACACCAGGGTGGGCACCGGCCTCACAGGGGCTTCCCCCCAGACAGGGGCCCCGGCCACCGCCGCCATGGCCGCCACCCAGGGGGCCGACAGGGCCAGCCGGTAGGCCATGCGGGCGCCATTGGAAAACCCCGCCACATAGATGCGCCGGGGATCCACGGGACCGTGCTGATCCACCCGATCCACCACCGCCTGCAGGAAGCCCACATCGTTCGCCTCGGGATACGGAGGGCACCCCAGGCCGGGCCCCGCGTTCCAGGCGGCGCCCCGGGCGGGATCCGCCAGGCCCGCTTCGCCCAGGGCTTGCGGATAGGCCACCCGAAAGCCCCGTTCGTCGGCCAGCCGGCTGAGACCAGACAGGTGCGCCATGATGCGCCCCGTGCCACCGGTGCCGTGCAGGGCCAACACCAGGGGCAGACTCCGTCCTTCATGCCCGGGCGGGTCATGAACCAGCACCCGGCGGGCCTCCCCCTGCCAAGTCAGCTTCAGATAGTGGCCTTGGCCGTGCGGCACGACACCCCCCTCCCGGATTCTGGGGTCGGCTGTGTTCCAATGGAAGGTTGGAGGTCCCGGTGCAGGTGCAGCTCAGCGAGGATGTGGTGCTCGACAGCCGGAGGGCCCTGTGGCTGCCCCGGCACAAAACGCTGGTGCTGTCGGACCTCTTCTTCGGCCTGGGGGCCGCCCGGCGCCGCCGCCCCGACCCCATGCCAGCCACGCCCCAAATGGAAATCTGGGAGCGGGTCTTCAGCCTCATGGACGACTACGCCCCCGAGCAGGTGGCGCTGCTGGGCGATCTCAAGCCAAGTCAGGGCACCGTGGAAGGGGATGAGGCCGAGGAACTGCGGACCATCTTCCGCAAACTCAAGGCCGGGGGCCGCCGCGTGGTGCAGGTGGTCGGCCACGCTGAGCGCAGCATCGGCCCAGCCCTGGACGGCACGGGCATCACCCCCGTGGAACAACACCGGGTGGGCCCTTTCACCCTCATGCATCGCCGCCGGATCTTCGTCTATCCCCGGCACGAGCCCTCCCATGGTTTCTGGATCAACGGCGGCGTGCACCCCCTGTTCGCCACCCCGGCCCCCGGCACCAAATCGGAACCAGACTGGCTGAGGCTTCCGGCCTTCCTCTACACAGGCTTTGCCCTGGTGATGCCGCCCTTTGTCAGCTACGCCCAGGGCTTTGAAGTCATCCAGCCCGAGCGCCTGCCCCGCCAAGCCAAGGCCTGGAAGCTGCTGGCGGACCGCCTCAGCCCCCTGGACTTGGGCAGCCTCCCTCCCACGCCCGAACACCTGCGCACCCTCACCCGGCCCCCGCGCAAAGGGAAAGAAGCCGCCAAGAGCGACGAGTAGCCGCCGCCCTTCCTACTTCCGCTTGGATTTGGGCAGGGCCTGGCCGCCCCGTACGATGCGGCCATCATCCAGCGTGAGCTCCCAGCCCAGGCGATCTCCCTTCTTCAGGCCCAGCCGATGGAAGGTTCCCGCGGGAAATTCCACGACATGCCTGGCGGACACCGAGCCGCCATGGGCGGGACAGTCCTCGGCCTTCGCGGTCCGGCAGGGGGGTGTGTGGGCGGACACCTCGACCACCTGGCCATCCTGATCCACCCAGGCCACGTCCAGGGCGATCAGGTGATGCCAGGTTCGCAGGGGACGGAGGGCCTCCTCCCCGCCGAGCAGCACCATGCATCGGTCCTTGGCCAGGGTCTGCCGGTACATGAGTCCGCGGGAAACCTCACGGTCCGTGACCGCCACCTCGGCCATGAATACTTTGGCCTTGATCACCACGCTGCCGCCACCGGCGGCGTACACAAGGATGTACCCGAAACAGGCAAGCAGGATTCGACGCATGGGGGCCTCGGGGCCAGGATAACCCTTCCTGGAGCCTTCTTCTCCGGGGCCGGGATCACTTCTTCTTGGATTCTTCCCGAATCTGGAAGAGGGTCGGCCAGAGCTTACCGGTCAGGAAGAGGCGGTTCCCGGCCGCATCGTAGGCGATGCCATTCAGCACCGAATCCTGCCCGGTGCGGAGCATGGGGCTGATGAGGTTGCTGAGATCGATCCAGCGCAACACCTCGCCGGTCTTCGGCGAAATCACAGCAATGCGATCGGTCTGCCAGACGTTGGCGAAGAGTTCGCCCCGCACCAGCTCCAACTCGTTCAGCATGGTCACGGGTTTTCCCTGATCCTTCACTTCGATGGTGCGCTTAACCGCGTACTGATGGGCATTCAACAGCTTGTCGCCGTCCACCACGCGGATGCTGGCGGAGCCATCACTCAGGTAGAAGTCCCTGTCGTCGCAGGTCAGCCCCCAGCCCTCGCCCGGATAGCTGAATTCTCCGACCTTTTTCAGGTCGCTGGCCTGGTAGAGGAACCCCCGTTCGGACTGCCAAGTCAGCTGGACGACCTTCCCCTTCAGCACGGCAATGCCTTCGCCAAAGTACTGGTAAGGCAGGTCCACGGACTGCAGGACCTTCTTCTTGTCCTTGATGTATTGGTATTTCTGCAGCCGGGAGTGCCCGTTCCGGCCAGTTCCCTCGTAGAAGACGCCGTCCTGGAACACCAGCCCCTGGGTGTAGTCCTCAGGGTTGTGCTCAAAGGCCTGGATCACCCGATAAGAGTTCACCGGCGTTGGGGTGGCCTTCTTGGTGGCGGAAGGCTGGCCCGCGGTGGCCAGTGAAGCGGCCAAACCCAAGAGGGCCGCAGCGAAACGGAAGGGGGCTTGAGGGCGCATGGGGGGGCTCCGTGACCAGGATAACCGGCGGATGGCCTTCCCCCCTGAAGGGGACCCTGAACTTCACCTTGGCCTTAAAAGCGACCCAGGGGGGAGCTTCCAAGGCAGCATACCTCGCTAGATGTGGCACCATAAACAAAGTGGCCAAGGCGCCGCTGGGAGTCCTGTGCGCATCTCATTCCTGCTTGTGATCCCCCTGCTTGCGACCCTGGCCCAGGCCAGGCCCAGTCAGGATCAGGGGCTCCAGGCCCTGCGCATTTCCGGCGGGATCCAGGTGGATGGCCGCCTGGATGAGGAGGCCTGGAGCCGGGCCTTCGTGGCCACCGGTTTCACCCAGGAATGGCCCATGCGCGGCCAGCCCGCCCGCCAGCGTACCGAGGTGAAGGTGCTCTATGACGAGCACTTCCTCTACGTCGGGGCCCGCATGCACCACGACCCCGCCCTGGACGGCGGCCCCGCCAAGGTTGTGCGCCGCCTGCATCGCCGCGACCAGGACAGCTCCAGCGACTGGTTTGGCGTAGCCATCGATTCCAATCACGACCGCCGCACGGCGCTGGTGTTCGAAGTGAACGCCGCGGGCGTGCAGAAGGACCAGGTGATCTACAACGACAACAGCTTCGACTCCAGCTGGGACGGCGTCTGGGAAAGCGCCACCAGTGTCGATGATGAGGGCTGGACCGCCGAACTGAAAATCCCCCTCTCCCTGCTGCGCTGCAAGCCTGGTGAAGGCCCACAGACCTGGGGCATCAACTTCAGCCGCACCGACCAGGGCGTCCTTCGCGAATCCAGCCGCTGGATGGTGGTGCCCCGGGGCGAGAGCGGTTTCGTCAGCCGGTTTCCGGAGCTTCGGGGCCTGGAGGGCCTGAAACCCCGGCCACGGGAGGAGTATCTGCCCTACCTGGCCACGGCCCGGAAGTTCGAAACAGCCCGCTCCTACGATGACCGCCGCTGGGACAACCGCGCAGGCCTGGACGCCCGCTGGGGCATCAACTCGCATGCCCAAGTCGACCTGTCCATCCGTCCCGACTTCGGCCAGGTCGAGGTGGACCAGGCGGTCCTGAACCTCAGCACCGTGGAGACCTTCTTCCCCGAAAAGCGGCCCTTCTTCCTCGAGGGCATGGACATCTTCCGAGTGGCGGGGCCGGATCTCTTCTACAGCCGTCGTATTGGACAAGGCCTGTCCGATCCTGACCTCGCCGCTGGTGAGACACTCCTGGACCGCCCCAACGCCACCGACATCACCGGTGCCGCCAAATACACCGCCAAGTACGCCAGCGGCACCAACGTGGGCCTGTTGGGAGCCAGCGTGGAGCCCGCCCGCGCCACGGTTCTGGATGCCAACGGCCGCCAGGTCCACCGCGAGCTGGCTCCTCTCACCCATTTCGGCGTCCTCCGGGTGCAACAGCTGATGGATGATCGCGGCAGCTACATCGGCGGCTTTGCCTCAGGCATGCGCCAATCGGGGTTGACCGGACGCATCGCCCAGATCCAGGCCATGGATGCGGTCTACAACAGCGAGGACCGGAGCCGTTTTCTCGAGACCACCCTCAGCCGCAGCCAATCCGGGCCTAAGGATTCCCAGGAACAGGGCTGGCGCGGACGGTTGCGGGCCCACCAGGATGGCCCCGAGGGCTGGAGTTTCGAGGCTCAGGCCATCAATGCCGGGCGGACCTACAACCCCAACGACATGGGCTATCTCGAACGCGCCGACGAGCAGCGCCTGTACGGAGAAGTCGACCGGAACTGGGACAGCACCTGGGGCTTGCTGCGGAACTGGGGTTGGGGCCTGAGCCATACGGTGGCCCGGGATCAAGACGGACACACCTTCATGCGGAACCTCAACGCCCGAGGCCAGACCAGCTTCACCAACTTCTGGGGCCTCTGGGGCGGAGCCGGTGTGGACCTGCCCACCGAAGATGACCGCGAACTCCGCACCTACGATGATCCGATCAAGAAGTACTTGATCCGGCGTTCTACACCCTACATGAACCTCGGCTTTGATACCGCGGGCAATCGGCCCTGGTATCTGCGGTTCAACATCAACCGCGCCCAGCAGGAGGGGGGGCCTTCCACGGACACCTCCCTTTTCCAGATCATCCATCCCACGCAAGCCACCGAAATCCAACTCTCCACCTCAGTCACCTGCGATGAAGGCGAATTGAAATGGTTGGACACCCCGGTCGCCACTCCCATCGTGGGCCTGCGGCAGCTCAGCCAGTTCAACCAGACGTTGAGAGTGGCTTACGCCTTCAGCCCCGCCCTCACGGTGCAGTTCTTCAGCCAATGGCTGGCCGCCAACTGGAACTACAGGGATCTAAAACACTACCGCAGCGACCAGACCCTGGATCCGGGCTTGCCCGCCGATCTGCCCGCCGGCACCACCCCACAGACCGCGTTCAGCTACCGCACCTGGAACATGAACCTCATCACGCGCTGGGAATTCCAGCCCGGCTCTACCCTCTTCCTGGTCTACACCCACGGTGCCAGCACCGATGCAGTGATCAATGAGCGGGCCAGCCTCTCACCGCGTCCCGATCTGGCCATCCTGCGGAAACTCCCCTCCGACGATGTGATCCAGGCCAAGATCAGCTGGTTGTTCCGCTGACGCGGTCCAGCCACGCGGCTACCCGATCCACATCAGCCTCCGTGTGATAGCCGTGGAAGGCCACCCGCAAGTAGCCCTCGCGCACCGACGTGAAGAGGCCTTGGCGATAGCCGGACTTCATGATCTGGTTGAGGCCTTCCATGCCAAGGTTTCCGTGATGGAAGGCCAAGATTGAACCCAGTCTTCCCGCCCGCAGCAGGGCCAGCAGCCGGTTTACCTCGGCGCTCCAGCGCGAGCCGCGCAGATCTTCCAGCAGCCTCTCCTGCAGCAAGGCGATGTGATCCGCAATGGCCGTCACTCCCGCCTCGTTGAGAAGTCGCAGGGATTCCACCAAGGCGGAAGCCTGGAGCAGGTTCGGCCCGCCCGGCTCGAGGACCCGGCCGTCTGCCAGCCAGGCGCGATTGAAATCAGTCGAAGGTCGTGAGAAATCCGTGGCCTCTTCCACCGAAAGCCAGCTGCCCGAAGGCGACAGAGATTGTCGAAAGGCTTCGTCGGTCCACAGGAAGCCGAGGCCCTCGGGGGCCAATAAGCCTTTGTAACCACCCGTGGCGAAGGCCGAGACGCCTTCCAGCTGCACCGGCGCCGTTCCCGCCCCCTGGATGCCATCCACCACCAGATGAACGCCTCGCTCTCGGCAAGCCACGGAAAGCCGCGGCAGGTCCAACTTGAGCCCATCCTGGAAACGCACCCAGGACAGGGTTAACACACGCGTGCGAGGCCCCAAGGCCGCAATGAGGCGGCCTTCCAGGTCATCTTCAATGGTGGGAGGCCGACTTGCCCAGGCCGAGGCTCCCGCCTGCTGACCCTCCCAAAGAGACGCCTCCCGGAAGGAGACGCCGCGCGATTGCAGCGCCAGCCAGGGCCAAGCGTTTGAAGGAAATTCCCCCAGGGGGGCCAGCACTTCGTCCCCGGGGTGCCAAGGATAGCCCTGGGCCACGGTCACCAAACCCGAGGAGGTGGTGGACGTGAGACTGATATCTCCGGGGCGCGCTCCCACCACCGCCGCCGCCTCAGCCCGGGCCGCAGCGGGGATGCCCAGGAAATCCTCCTCCCAGCGCATGGTCCAAGGCTGCAGTTCCTTCTGCAGGAAGGCCCGCACGGCCCGCACCCCTGCTCGGGGCACCGGTCCCTCCGCGCAGTGCATCAGCCAGAGATGGGCCTCATCCAGATGGAAAAGGGCAGGGTTGAGGGGCGGAGTCTTCATCCCTTGCCGGAGGCCAGCAGGGCTTTGAGGCCCACGGGGTAGAGGGGTTCCACCACCTCGCGCACGGCGGCGGCGTACTGCTGGATCTCCCATTGGGCGTGGCCATCGGCCCGCAGGCGGATGAAGTGCGCCACGGCCTGGAGGCTGACCGTCCAGTAGACCTCGGAGTACAGCGCCACTGGCAGCACGCAGCGGGCCTGTTCGCGGCATACGCCCAGCGAGATCAGTTCCTTGTAGTGGGCCACGGAACTGCGGCAACTCTCCAGGTAGCTCTCCAGGGCCCGGCCGCGGTTCGCCTCGGCGATCTCGCCCTCGCTGCCCTGCTTGTTCACCTTGGCCTGCTGGCGGAAGGCGGCGGGCACGAAGAACTCATCCTCGGGGAATTCCACGTAGCGGCCCGAGATCTCGTTGAACTCGGAACCGATGCGGTGCTTCATCCACTGCCGGAACACGAAGATCGGCGCCTTCACGTGCAGGGTCAGGGCCGTGTGGCGGAAGGGCGAGGTGTGCTCATGCTCGGCCAGGTATTCCACCAGCTTGGCGTCGCCCTCTTCGAAAGCCTCCTTCTTCTTGCCGAAGGACACCCGCGCCGCGTTCACCACCGACAAATCCGAGCCCATATGGTCGATGAGGCGCACGAAGCCTTTGTCCAGAACCTTGATCTCGGGGTGCGCCATGGCGAAGACTCCTGGCTTCTAGCGTATCGCGCTGGAAATGCCCCGAGGGAAAAGCCTGTTTGGCCACGGATGGACATGGATTCACACGGATCAAAGCCAGTTAGGAGGGCCCTGATTCCAGCGCGGCGGCCCGCCGGGGCCCCCTGGTATCCTGGGGGATTCCCGGAGACTTCCATGAAGTTCTTTATCGACACCGCCAACATCGACGAGATCAAGCGCATCAACGCCCTGGGCGTGCTGGACGGCGTCACCACGAACCCCAGCCTCATCGCCAAGGAGACTGGCAAGCCCTTCGAGACCATCATCGAGGAGATCTGTCAGATCGTGGATGGCCCCATCAGCGCCGAGGTCATCGGCCTGGAAGCCCCGGGCATGATCGAGGAGGGCAAGCGCCTGGCCAAGATCCACAAGAATGTGGTCGTGAAGCTGCCCCTCATCGCCGAGGGCCTGAAGGCCTGCAAGGCGCTCACGGCCGAGGGCATCAGGACCAACGTCACCCTCTGCTTCAGCTCCACCCAGGCCCTCATGGCCGCCAAGGCCGGCGCCACCTACGTGAGCCCCTTCGTGGGCCGCCTGGACGACATCAACCTGGAAGGCATGGACCTCATCCGTGAGATCTGCGCCATCTACGAGAACTATGCCTTCGACACCCAGGTGCTCTCGGCCAGCATCCGCAGCCCCCGCCACGTCACCGACTCGGCCCTGGCCGGCGCCCATGTGGCCACCATCCCCACCAAGGTCTTCGATCAGATGATCAAGCACCCCCTGACCGACAAGGGCATCGAGGGCTTCCTGGCCGACTGGAAGAAGAGCGGCCGGTAGCCCGCGAGGCCAACCATGCGCCGTTCCTGTCTTGCCGTGCTGACCCTGGCACTGGGTTTCCAGGGCCTCCTTGCCCAGGCGCCAGCCTCCAAGCCCCCGAGCGCCTGCATTTTCTGCAAGATCGTGGCGGGCCAGGCCCCGTCCAAGAAAGTCTACGAAGATCCCTACGTCCTGGCCTTCTGGGACATCCAGCCCCGGGCGAAAGTTCATCTGCTGGTCATCCCCAAGCAGCATGTGGCCAGCCTGAAGGAACTGGATGACCTGCCGGTGGAGGCCCGCGCGGCCCTGCTGAGCACCTGCGTCAAAGTGGCCAAGGACCAGGGCATTCTCGACAAGGGCTTCCGGGTGATCACCAACGCAGGCAAGGATGCCAACCAGAGCGTGTTCCACCTCCACTTCCATGTGGTGGGCGGCGAACAGCTGCGGGAGGACGCCATCACCAGGGACCCCGAACCCAAGCCCTGACCGGCCACCGATGACATTCCGTCAATTCGCTGGCCAGAATGTCGCATTCGTGACCGAATCGTAAATTGATCCCCGTTAGCATGGCCCCTTGCTGAATTCTTGGCTTTGAGGTGTCCCATGGATGCGATCACGACCGTTCTTCGCCGCTGTGAAATCTTTTCCGGGCTGTCCGACACGGATCTGAGCCTCATTGCGCGCACCGCGAAACAGAGGGAAGTGCCCGCGGGCACGGTTCTGTTCAACCAGGGCGAGCCCCGTCTGGGCACCACCGTCATCGTTGAGGGCCGGGTGGAAATCAGCCGCGACAACGGTGATGGCCCCGAACCCGTGGTGATCCTGGGCCCCGGAGATGTGGCGGGCGAACAGTCCTTCCTGGCCGTCAGCACCCACACGGCCTCCGGCAAGGCCCTCACCGCGGCTGTGCTCATCGACCTTGACCGCGAGGCCGTCCTGCAAAGCCTCAGCACCGATGGCGCCGCCGCCATCGCCGTGCTGAGCAAGGTCGCCAACGTCATGCACCAGCGCCTGCTCTACTCGGCCACGCCCCGCACGGGCCGCGAGCAGGCCTATGCCAGCGGCCGCACCCGCAAGGAATCCGACCTGCTCGGCACCCTGGAAGTGCCTGAGGATGCTCTGTTCGGCGTGCAAACCCTCCGCGCCGTCCACAACTTCCCCATCACCGGCACCCCCACCGCCCACTTCCCCGCCATGATCCGCGCCCTGGCCATGGTCAAACAGGGCGCCGCCCGGGCCAATGCCCGCCTCGGTCTGTTGGAACCACCGGTGGCCGACGCCATCGACCGCGCCTGCCAGGAGATCATCGACGGCCACTGGCACGGCCACTTCCCCACCGACATGGTGCAGGGCGGCGCAGGCACTTCCACCAACATGAACGCCAACGAGGTGATCGCCAACCGCGCCCTGGAGTTGTTGGGCCACAACCGCGGCGAGTACGCCTTCTGCCACCCCAATGACCACGTGAACCTGGGCCAGAGCACCAACGACGTCTATCCCACCGCCCTGCGCCTCAGCACCATCTTCATGCTGAAGAGCCTGCTGGAGGCCATGGATCGACTGAAGGGCGCCCTGCACGCCAAGGGCCGGGAATTCTCCGATGTCATCAAGATGGGTCGCACCCAGTTGCAGGACGCCGTACCCATGACCCTGGGCCAAGAGTTCGAGGCCTACGCTGTCACCACCGGCGAGGATATCCTCCGCCTGCAGGAAACCGCCCGCCTCTTCCTGGAAGTGAACATGGGCGGCACGGCCATCGGCACGGGCATCTGCGCCGATCCGCGCTACCCCGAAACGGTGGTGGAGGAGCTGCGCAAGGTGACCGGGCTGGACATCGTCCTCGCCGAGAACCTGGTGGAAGCCACGCCGGATACCGGCGCCTTTGTGATGTTCTCCGGCGTGGTTAAGCGTGCCGCCGTGAAGCTCAGCAAGCTCTGCAACGATCTCCGCCTGCTCAGCAGCGGCCCCCGCTGCGGCTTCGGCGAGATCAACCTGCCCGCCATGCAGCCCGGCAGCAGCATCATGCCCGGCAAGGTGAATCCCGTGATCCCCGAGGTGGTGAACCAGGTGGCCTTCTCGGTCATCGGCAACGACCTCACCATCACTTTGGCCGCCGAAGCCGGCCAGCTGCAGCTCAACGTCATGGAGCCCATCCTCGCCTACAGCTTGGCCACCAGCCTGAAGACGCTGACGGCCGCCGTGAACGTGCTCACCACCAAGTGCATCGTGGGCATCACCGCCAACCGCGAGCGCTGCCTCGACCTGGTGGAGCGCAGCATCGGCATCGTCACCGCCGTCATGCCTGCCATCGGCTACAAGAAGGCCACGGAAGTGGCGAAGGAAGCCCTGGACACCGGCGTGCCCGTGCGCGAACTCATCCTCCGCAAGGGCTACCTGACTCCTGAAGACCTGGACGAGGCCCTCAGCCTCGTGGCCATGACCCAGCCCCGGGCCATCCGGTAGATCCGTTCCGGTTAACCTGAGGGCTCCCCCCTTGCTGGAGCCCTCATGTCACGCGTTCTGACCCTCATCCTGGGCTCTGCCCTTTGCCTCGCCGCGCAGGAGCCGGTCAAGCCAGAAACGGCCCCGGCCCCAGCGGTGTCCACACCCGTGGCGCCTGTGACGCCTGCCGTTGCAGCGGAACCAGCCCCCAATCCAGCGCCCAAAGCGCTCGCGCCGAAAGCCGCCCTCCTTGATGACGGCCTGTTGGATCCATCCTGGTTCGGAGAAGGCATCACCTTCACCAAGGGTGATGATGTGGACTACGCGTGGGTCAAACCCGGCCTGGATCTTACCGGTCGCGTGCTGTTCATGAAGCCCTGGGAAGACCCCGCCATGCTGCGGAAAGGCAGGGATGGCAAGGACAACGCCAAGGCCACCGAACTCACGGACAGCTTTCCGGGCATGCTCCGTGGCGCCTTGACCGGAGCGTTCAATGGCCGAGTCAAGGTGAGCCGGACAGACGGTGATCTAATCTTGGTGGGCCGCTTTGTGGATGCCAATGCCGGAAGCAAGGCGGCCAAGTGGCTCAACGGGCTGGGCGCCGGCAGCGAGACCGCCACCTGGGACCTCAAGGTCGTCGACACCAAGACCGGCGAGCTGTTGCTGGCGGTCCACCACCGGTCCATCAGCGGCACTGCCATGAGCAACATCCAGGACAAACTCGTGAAGTGGGCTGACAAGTTCGCCACCTTTGTGGCCACCCGGGCCGTGAAGTAAAAACGATTTCTGCCACAAATGGACACGCATGAACACGGATGAAATGCGCCGTATCCCATCCGTGTTGATCAGTGTTCATCCGTGGCTATACACCCCGCATCGGGCTTCGTAATGGGGTGCGTTAGACTGTCGGCAGATCCCCAGATCCGCCGACCGTTTTTTGTGCCCCGGAGTACCCATGTCCCTCGACAAGAAAATCCAGCTGCTGAAGGCCAAACACGCCCAGGCCCTGGCCGGGGGTGGGGAAGTCCGAATCCAGAAGCAGCACGAGGGCGGCAAGCTGACGGCCCGGGAACGGGTGGCGGCTTTTCTGGATGAGGGCTCCTTCGAGGAGATGGACGCGCTGATGGTGCACCGCAACTGGGGCGTGGAGAAGATCCCGGGCGACGGCGTCATCACGGGCTTCGGCCGCGTGGATGGCCGCCCGGTGGCGGTCTTCGCCCAGGATTTCACCGTGTTCGGCGGCTCGCTCTCCGAGGCCTACGCCAAGAAGATCTGCAAGGTGATGGACCTCGCCATGAAGGTGGGCTGCCCCGTCGTGGGCCTCAACGACAGCGGTGGCGCCCGCATCCAAGAAGGCGTGGTGAGCCTCGGCGGCTACGCCGACATCTTCCTGCGCAACACCCTGGCCAGCGGCGTCATCCCCCAGCTCAGCCTCATCATGGGGCCGTGTGCTGGAGGAGCCGTCTACAGCCCCGCCATCACCGACTTCATCACCATGGTGAAGGGCACCAGCTATATGTTCGTGACCGGTCCGGATGTCATCAAGGCGGTCACCCACGAGGAGGTCACCAAAGAGGAGCTGGGCGGCGCCGCCACCCACAGCGCCAAGAGCGGCGTGGCCCACTTCGTCTGTCCCAGCGACCTCGCCGCCCTGGCCCACGCGCGGGAGCTGCTCTCCTACCTGCCCAGCAACAACCTGGGGGAGGCGCCCCGGCGCGCGCCCCAGCGCGACATGCCCCTGGAGAACCCCGAGCTCGACACCATCATTCCCGACGATTCGAGCAAGCCCTACGACATCCGCGACATCATCAAGGGCGTCATGGACGATGGGCACTTCTTCGAGGTACACGAGGCCTTCGCGCCCAACCTTGTCGTCGGCTTCGCCCGCATCGACGGGCGCAGCGTGGGCATCGTGGCCAACCAGCCCGCCTACTACGCAGGGGTGCTGGACATCGCCTCCAGCGAGAAGGGCGCCCGCTTCGTGCGCTTCTGCGACGCCTTCAATATCCCGCTCATCACCTTCGAGGATGTGCCGGGCTTCCTGCCGGGCGTCACCCAGGAGCACGGCGGCATCATCCGCCACGGCGCCAAGCTGCTCTTCGCCTTCTGCGAGGCCACGGTGCCCAAGATCACGGTCATCACCCGCAAGGCCTACGGCGGCGCCTACTGCGTGATGGCCAGCAAGCACATCCGCACGGACTTCAACTTCGCCTATCCCACCGCCGAGATCGCCGTCATGGGCGCCGAGGGGGCCATGAACGTGCTGCACGGAAAGTCCATCGCCATCGCCCCGGATCCCGCCGCGAAAAAGGCCGAGCTCATCGCCGAGTACAACGAGAAGTTCGCCAACCCCTACATCGCCGCCGAGCATGGCTTCGTGGACGAAGTCATCCTGCCCCGAGAGACGCGCCTGAAGCTCATCAAGGCCCTGGCGTTCCTCGAAACCAAGCGCGACACCATGCCGCCCAAGAAGCATGGGAACATCCCTTTGTAGGATTCCCAGGGGGCCCCATGCGACCGATTCTCCTCTGCCTCGCCCTGCCCCTGTTTGGGCAGGATGGTACTGCCGCCTACTTCAAGGGTGATCCCAAAGCCATCATGGCCCAGTGCGCGGACCGGGCCCGGGCCATGAACCTGAATGATTCCCGCAGCCTGGCGGAGTTGGGCCGGGGCTACCTCCTGGCCGGACAGCGGGAGAAGGCCGAGGCCAGCTTCAAGGCCGCGATCCAATCCGACCCCAAGGACGGGGAAACCCATCGGCTCATCGCCGTGGCATGGCTTTCCGCAGGCCTGCGCGAGGAGGGCTTCGCCGCCCTGAAGACCATGCAGACCGCCGATCCCAAGGCCCGGAACGTGTTCAAGCACGCCGCCGTCAATCTGCTGGATGCGGGCTTCACGGAAGAGGCGATCACCCTCATGGATCGCGCCTGGGCGCTGGATGTCACCGACTATCACAATGGGTTGGATTTCGCCCATGCGGCCCTGCGGAACCGCCATTGGGACCTCGCGGCCAAGTGGATGGAGCGGGCCCATACCCTGGATCCCAAGGACTGGCACGATCACCTCGATTTCGCACGGGCAGCCTTGCGCCTGGGCCAGCAGGATCTCGCCTGCCTCTACCTGGAGCGCACGGTGAAAGCCCGCCCCAAGGAGGCCCGCGCCTGGAGCGAAATCATGCTTCTATTCGCGGAAATGCAGAACCCCTCCTGGGGCGCCCATCCCTGAGGGAGCCCACCCGCGGCGGATGTGTCCTATCATGGCGCACACCCCGGAGTTCCCATGCGCCGCCTCGCCCTGTGCCTGCTGGCCCTGCCTTTGTGTTCTCAGGCACTGGACGAAGCCGCCTTCAAGGGCGATGCCCGCAAACTGGCGGGCAGCTGCGCGGACCGGGCGCGGTTGCTGCGGCCCAAGGACGCGAAGATGCTCGCGGAGTATGGCCGGGCCTTCCTGGCGGCGGGAGAGAAGGCCAAAGCGGAGGACTGCTTCCAGCTGGCCCGCATCGACAAACCCAAGGATGCCGACGTCCACCGCCTCATCGCCGTGGCCTACCTGCGGGCCAACCTTCGCAGCGAGGGGCTGAAGGCCATCGCCGACATGCAGGCCGCCGATCCCAAGGACAAGAACGCCTTCACCCGCGCCGCCGTCAACCTGCAGGATGCGGGCCTGACCAAGGAAGCCGACGGCCTCATGGAACGGGCCTGGATCCTCGATCCCTCGGATTGGCAGAACTGTGTGGCCTATGGCCGGAGCTGCCTGCGCAAAGGCCACCGCGACAGTGCCGCCAGGTGGTTCGCCCGCGCCAGCCAGGCCAAGCCCCAGGAGGAGCGCATGTGGAACGCCATCGCCCTCGCCTACGCCGATCACGGCGCCGAGCCGAGCTAGGAGTCGCCATGCGCGCCACCCATCTCCCCTTCGCTTTCACCGCCCTTGTCCTCTGTGCCCAGGCACCGAAACCTGCCGCCGTGGTGTTCAACGAGGCCTTCTTCGCCGGCGATCGCCGGACCATTCTCGAGGGCTGCGCCGACAAGGCCTGTTCCATCAAGCCGAAGGACGCCAGGTACCTCGCCGAATGCGGGCGGGCCTACCTCGCCGCCATGGACCGGCCCCGGGCCACGGAGGCCTTCAAGGAGGCGGAATCCCGCGAAGCCAAGGACGGGCAGGTGCTGCGCCTCATCGCCCAGGCCTGGTTGAAGCACGGCTACAAGAGCGAGGCGCTCGAAGGCTACGAGAAGATCGCTGCCCGGGATCCCAAGAACAAAGAAGCCCTTACTCAAGCCGCGGTGGACTTGGCGGAAGTGGGCCTGGTCAACGAATCCGAACGCTACATGGGTGCCGTCGCCGCGCTGGACAAGGATGGCTGGGAGCGTTTCCTGGCCTTTGGCCGGGCCCTGCTGGTGGCCGGACAGCGCAAAAAAGCCGCCGTCTGGTTCGCCCGGGCCGCGACCCTGAAACCCAACGAGGAAAAACTCTTCTTGGAAATCTCCCGCGCCTTCGCGGAAACCCAAAGCGTGATGTAGCGCTCAACCTCGGGCGCGCCCCGCCGTAGCCCGGACTTCCAGGAGCACCCATGCCCCATTGGCTCACCGCCTGTTTCCTCGACGAGCAGGGCCGCGTCCGCAGTGGCTGGAAGGTGGTCGGGTTCATCACGCTCACCATGGCCATCGGCATCCTCGCCAGTCTGATCGCCGGACTCCTTCACGTTCCGCGCTGGGCCGGCCTGGGTGTGTGGGTCAGCGCGGGCATCGGGGCGCTGGCAAGCCTCGTCTGCGTGAAGCTGGAACGGCGCTCCTTCCGCGATCTGGGTTTTCACCTGGGTTCGCGGTGGCTGGGTGAACTGGCCGCGGGCACCGCCACGGGTATCCTGCTGATCCTGCTCACGGCGCTGCTGGTGAAGGGCCTGGACGGCTTCCACTGGGAACGCGCCGTGGCCGTGGGTCCCAGGCAGGTGCTCATGGCCGCGCTGATGTTCTTGGGCGTGGGCTTCAACGAGGAACTCATGTCCCGGGGCTACCCCTTTCAGCGCCTGGTGGAGGGCGCGGGCCCCTGGGTGGGCCAGCTGGTCTTCGCGGCCCTCTTCGCCCTCATGCACTGGGGCAACCCGGGCATGCACGGTGCCACCAAGATCTGGGCCACGGTGAACATCGGCCTCGCGGCCATCCTGCTGGGCTTCTGCTACCTGCGCACCCGCAGCCTGGCCCTGCCCATTGGAGTACACCTGGGCTGGAACTGGGCCCAGGGCAGCCTGCTCGGCTTCGGCGTCAGCGGCACCACGGACATCAAGGGCATCTGGACGCCGGTCTTCCACGGCAAGCCCGAATGGCTTACGGGCGGCGCCTTCGGCCTGGAGGCCAGCGCCATCTGCACTCTGGTTTGCGGCCTGGCCATCCTGGGCCTGTGGCGATGGAAGGGCTCGACAGCCGAGGAACCCGTCAGCGCCGATGCTTCCACTGCTTCGGCGTCTTGATGCCGGAGCCCATCACCAGCCGCATCTCGCTGGTGGGCACGAAGCCCATGCGCTGGTAAAGGCCTTCCGCCTCCAGGCTGGCGTGCAATTCCATGATCTCGATACCCAGCTCCCGGGCCAGATCCAGCGCCGCGTCCGTGAGCCGCGCCGCCAAGCCCTGGCGCCGGTGCGAGGGCTCTGTGTAGACGTTGAACAGATAACCCCTCACGGACAGCGGCGTCACCGGCGTCGGCACAGACTCCTTCAGCAGCAAGAGCACACTGGCCACCACGCGACCGGCGTCTTCCAGCACCAGGCCCCGGCACTGACCGGTCACCAGCCAGCCTCGCAACTGATGCCGGAAGGCTTCCGCCATGCGTTTCAAACCTTCCTCGGCACCCATGTCCATATCCCGGAACATGGCTACGCGGTGGGCCACGTGGGTTTCCAGATCCGCTGGGGTTGAGGGGCGCAGTGTCGGGCTCATGACCGACAGTCTAGGCGTTATCCTGAACCATGCACTATGCAGCGCTTGCCTCGGGTTCCAAGGGGAACTGCCATGCCCTGTCCGATGGCGAGCGTACGCTCCTCATCGATGCAGGCATTTCCCTGCGCCAGATCCGACAGCGGCTGGAAGGGCTGGGACGCAATGCCGACGCGGTTCAGGCGCTGGCTCTGACCCATGAACATTCCGATCATATCGGCGCCCTGGCGGTCATCCTGCGCCGCACCGACTGGGCGATCCTTGCCACCTCGGAGACCCGGAAAGCCGCCGAGAAGGCCCAGGGTGTCCAGATTCCGAGTCATCGCTGGATCGAACTGGAAGCAGGCAAGGCCGCGGACTGGCACGGCTGGCGCGTGCTCCCCTTCGCCCTGCCCCACGATGCGGCAGACCCTGTGGCCTATCGGGTGGAAACCGTTGACTGCGCCTGCGCCGTGGTGACGGATCTGGGCCACCCCACCGCCCTGGTGGCAGACCATCTCCAGGAACTCGATCTGCTGGTGCTGGAGGCCAACCACGATGTGGACATGCTGCGCGAAGGGGACTACCCCCCGCACCTCAAAGCCCGCATCCTGAGCCGCGTGGGCCACCTCAGCAACGCCTCCATGGCCGAGCTGCTGGCCAAGGTCTGTTCCCCGCGCCTGCGCCAAGTGGTACTGGCCCACCTCAGCGAATCCAACAACCATCCCGACCTGGCCCGCTTCGCCGCGGAGGAGGTCCTTCGCGGCACCGCCACCGCCCTGCACCTGGCCCACCAGCGGGAACCCCTGGCCCTCATCACCGCACCAGCCTAAGAGCCCCCATGATCCGACCATTCCTCGCCCTGCTCATGCTGTCGCTGCCCCTGGCCGCCCAGGCGCCGCCACCCCTGAGGGAAGTGGTCGAGCGCTTCGACAATGCCCAGGCCCAGGCCCAAACCCTGCAGTGCCCCTTCACCCTCACGCTCCACCGGGCCCTGCTCAAGACACCTTCGGTCACCAAGGGCACCATGTATCTCCAGGGCTCCGATTTCGCCCACTTCGCCTTCCAGCCCCCGGAGGATCTGATCCTCCACCTCACGCCCAAGGCCCTCATTTCCTACAGCCCAGAGGCCCGCGAAGGCGAGCTCATGAAGATCGGCTTCATCAAGAACTCCGACCGGAAATTCCTGGGCCTGGGCCAGAAACTAAGCTACCTGTCCGACTACTTCCAGATCACCCTCAGCGATGCCAAAGATGTTTCCAATGCCTGGTATCTGGCCCTATCACCCCGCACCCTGTCCCTGAAAAAGCGCCTTCAGGTGCTGAACCTCTGGGTGGACAAGGAGACCTGGCTGCCCCGTCAGGTCCAGTGGATCGAGCGCTCCGGCGACTCCTGGTTCCTGGAGCTGGGCGCGCTGAAAATCAACCAACCCCTGCCTTCCAGCGTGACCGGGTTCAAGCTGCCGGAAGGCATCCCCCTCCGCAGCGAATTCAGCTTCTTCGCCACGCGCAAGAAGTAGGGATACACTGCAACTGCTTCTCGAGGGGCCCGATGATCGTGGTGTGCCCGGCCTGCCAGGCCCGCTTCCAATACGATGACAACCGCTTCGGCGCCGCCCGCGCCAAGCGATTCAAGTGCCCCAAATGCAGCCATGTGTTCGAGGTGCTGAACCCGGGTTTGTCGCCCGTCATGCCCCCTGAACCCGAAGAGGTCGTCATGGCGCCCTTCCTGCCCCAAGATGGCCCCACGCCACCCGCACCTGTACCCTCCGCCCGCACCACCGCCAAGCGCGACCGCGAGGCCATGCTGGTCGCGGCCGGTCTGCAAGTGCCGGGCATGCCCCCGGGATTGAAATTCACCCTGGCTTTCCTGAGCGGGCCCCAGGCCTCCACGGTGCAGGTGCTGGAAGGCCCCCGCACCATCATCGGCCGCGAGGAAGGGGATGTGGTGACGCGGGATCCGGAAACCTCGCGCCGCCATGCCCTGCTGGAAATCCACCGGGATGGCACGGTGTGGATCAGCGATCAGGAATCCACCAACGGCACGCTGGTCAATGGCGAACGCATCACTGCGCCGGTGCAACTCTCCAGCCAGCAGGAGTTCACGTGCGGGAACAGCACCTTCATGCTGCTCATCCGCAACACGGAAGAATTCCAACTCCACTGAGATCCTCATGACGTCTGATCCCTACGCGCCCTACCTCCGCCAGGCGGATGACCTCTTCGCCCAGGGGGATCTCGTCAAGGCCGGCCAGATCTGGCAGGCCGTACTCAAGCAGCAGCCCAACCACACCGAAGCCCGCGAACGCCTGTTGGCCTTGAAGCAGCGTCTGCTCGCGCTCCGCGCCGCAGAAGAAGCCGCCGCTGCGGCCCCCGCTCCCGCTCCAACCGCGCCCCCATGGCCACCGAGCCCGGTCCCATCACCGCAGCCCATCGCACCGGTCCCAGCCCCAGCCGCTGTGGCTCCTCCGCCGGAACCCGACTCGGCGCCCATCGAGGTGGCGCCTCCCGAACCAGAACCATCCAACGTTTTTGAGGCCCGTCTCACGGCCCCGGAGGCGCCTCTCCAGCTGGACCAGGGCCGCGTCGTGACCGGCGGGCTGGATCCCGAACGCCTCGTGGCCGAAGGCTGCACCCTCTACGACATGGGTCAGCTGGAGGATGCCCTCAAGAAATGGGAGGGCGCCCTGACGTTGGATCCCGCTCATGCCTTGGCCCGCGGCTATGCCAACGGCGCGCGGCGGGAACTGGGCCTGCCCCCCCTTCAGGCCGCCGCCGTGCCAGTCCCCGCGACCGGAGCCCTCCCCGAAGGTGAAGAGGACATCGACAAATTGCTGCGGGAAGCGGTCCAGCTCTACGACATGGGACTGACCGAAGAAGCCATCACCAAGTGGGAGCGCGTCCTCGTGCTGGAACCCCACCGCCAGGAGATCGAAGGCTACCTCCGCGAAGCCCGCAAGGAAGCCAGCCTCAGCGCCTCCAGCCCCACCGTCATCCCACAGGCGCCCACCCCTGCCCCCGCTTCCGAGGCCCTGGATCTCAAGCTGCGACAGGCGGAGCACCTGCTCACCCTTCAACGCCACGAGGAGGCGGCCTTCACCTTCCAGCAGGCCCTGGGTTTGGATCCCGGCAACGCCCGCGCCCTCCAGGGCCTGGAACGCTGCCGCAAACCCGCCCGGCCCAGTGCCGCGGCCCCGGAGCCCCGCCAGGCCCCGGCCCCCGTGATGAGCTTCGACGCGCAGGGCCGCATTGCCATGGCCGACGAGGAGACCCTGCACCTCTACGAGCCCCAGGGTGTGGAGCCTCCCGCGGCCCTGCTCCAGGCCACTCCGCCCCCCCGCAAGGGCCTGTCCCTCCCGGATCGCCTGAGCGGCCTCACCGAACAGATGCCCTGGCTCAAAGACACCAAGATTCTGGCCATCGCCGGTGGCAGCGCCGTGGTGCTGATCCTGACCCTGAGCCTCGTCCACAACTACCGGAAGGACCAGGCCCTGAAGGAAGAGGTGCGTGCCGCCCGAGCCGCCGCTGTGGCCCCCGTGGCCCAGCAGGCCCAGGCCCCCGATCTCGCCGAATCCCCCGCCTCCATCCGGCAAGAGGCCGAAGCCGCCCTGGTCGTCGACCCCCTGCGCGCCTACCTCCGCGCGGAGACCTTCGTCAGCCGAAATTCCGGAGACACCTCCGGGGCGCAGCTCCTGGAAAAGGCCCGCGAGGGCCTGGCCGGCGGCGTCACCGGCGCCAGTCTGCCGGAGTTTCAGAAGCACCTGCAGAACGGCGATCTGGAAGCCGCCTACAAGGTTCTGGATGCCCTGCTGCGGGCCCACCCGGAAGACACCGATTTGAGGGCCCGGGGGGGGCGATTGCACCTGGCGCTATGTTCGGTGCACGCAAACCAGGGCAAGTGGGATGAAGCCCAGGACGACCTGCTGCGAGGGCGGGCCCTCTTCCCCAACGACAAGGGCTGGTCGCTCCGCCTCAAGCTGCTGGAGCGCATCAAAGCCATGCCCAAAGAGCAGCGCCCCGCCTGGATTTCCCTGCTCGGGTAGCCCCACTCAGTCCACCCAGACTTCGGGTGGCACGGGGTGGCTTAGGAAGTGGGTCATGCCTTCGCTGAGGCCGTAAGCCCCCGTGGTGCCGAAGGCCAGCAGATCCCCGGCGCTCAGCTCTGGCAGCAGCACCTCGCCGAGGCGATCCAGGCTGGTACAAAGGGGCCCCGCCAAGGTATACGGATGGTCGCCCCTGCCTTTGCCCACGGCCCTCACCGGAAAGGGTTCGCCCGTGAGCAGCGGGCGCAGCAGGTGGTTGATGCCGCCTTCCAGAATGGCGAAGCGGGTGCCCCGGCTTTCCTTGATCCGCACCACCTTGGCCAGGTACACCCCGCAGGGCCCAGCCAGGAAGCGACCCGGCTCCAGAATGAGCTCGCCTGTGAACCAGGGGTGGGCGGCCAGCAGGGCCGACAATCCGATTCCAAGAGCCTGCACGTCGAGAGGGCTTTGATCGGGTTCATAGGGGATGCCCAGTCCACCGCCCAGATCGATCTGCTCGAACACCAGGCCGTGCGCATCGCTCAATCGCTGGGCCAGCGCCAACACCGCACCGTGGATGGCCAGCAGTTTGGACGCATCCCGCTGATTGCTGGCTGCAAAGACATGCAGGCCGCGGATGCGGACATGACGCAGGTTGGCGGCCCGTGCCAGCAAGTCCGGCACCGCCTCTTCATCCACGCCAAACGCAGAAGGACCGCTGCCACCGATGATGCGGTTGCCCTCATCGATGTCGAAAGCCGGGTGCACCCGCAGGTTCACGGCGGTTTCGCGATCCACCAGGGCATCGATGCGGGCGAGATCCTCGAAGCCCTCTGCCTGGATGCGAACGCCCATGGCCAGGGCCTTGCGCAGTTCTGCTTCGCGCTTGCCCGGCCCCGCGAAAAAGGTGCGCCCGGGCGGCAGGCTCAGTGCCTCCACCCGCTCCAGCTCGCCGATGGAAGCGCAGTCGAAGCTGGCACCCAGCGATGCGAAACGGGCCAAGAGGCGGCCATGGGCATTGGCCTTCACCGCGTAGGCCACCCGGACGCGATCCGGCAGTGCCGTGCGTAACGCACGAAACTGCGCCTCCGCCGCCGCACCCGAGTAGGTAAAGCAGGGTGTGCCATGGGTTTCGGTGAGGGCCAGGCAGGCAGCATCATCGAAGGCAAAGAGGCTGGTCATCACGCCTTCCAGTAGGGCGCCAGTCGCCGCACACCTTCGCGCAGCTGCTCCGGCGTGGCCGCGAAGCTGAGGCGCGCGTGGCCGCGACCGCCCTCGCCAAAAGCCAGGCCCGGGATGAGCACCACCTTGGCCTCATCGCGCAGTTTCAGCGCGAAGGCCAGGGGATCGGCGTGGGCCGCAGGGGGGAGGGCCATGAAGTGGTAGAAGGTGCCATCAGGCGGTGTGACCACCTGGCCCAGTTCCTCGCGCAAGGCCGAAGCCAGAGCTTCCCAACGCAGCTGCACGGCGGCCCGGGCTTCGGCCAGCACCGCGTCAGAGTGTTCCAGCAGCGCCAGCGCGGCCCATTGGGCGGGTGTGGCCGTGCCGGTCACCGCATAGCCATGCACCACCCGCGCGGGCGCCAGCCAGGCGGGATCCCCCACGGCCCAGCCCACGCGCAGGCCCGGCGCCCCCCAGCCCTTGCTCACGGAACTGGTGACCACGCCGCGATCCGTGACATCCCGCAGGCTCGGCGCCCGCACCCCGAAGTGCAGGTCCCGGTACACCTCATCCGAGATGAGAAGCACACCCCGTGCGGTGCAGGCCTCGGCCACGCGGCGCAGGGCATCCAGATCGCCACCGCCGCCTGTGGGATTGGAGGGCAGGTTGAGCACCACGGCTGATGTTTCTGGCGTCGCCTCCAGTACCCGGATCAGCTCATCCGCATCCAGGCGGAAACGCTCCGCCGACAACCGGTAGGGGACCGGCTCGGCCCCGGCCATGAAGGCCAGGGCCGGATAGGCCACGAAGCCCGGATCAGGCACGAGCACCTTGGTGCCCGGGTTCACCCAGGCCTGGAAAAGCGCGAACAGCGCGCCCTGCGAGCCGGTGGTGATGAGCACTTCATCCAGGTGGGCCCCATGGAAGGCGCCGACGGCCCGACGCAGTTCCGTGAGCCCCGCGTGGGGCACGTAGGGACAGGGGCCAGAGGCCCGCAGCAGGGCCTTGCGGCCCACTTCCGGCAAGTCCCAAGTGGGTTCACCCAGGCCCAGAGGAATGGCCCCCGGCGGCGTGCCATCGGTGATGGCGCGGATGGGGGAAGGTTTCAGCAGAGATAGGCGGCTGGCGGGATTCATTCGTACCTCAAGAGCAACAGATCACCACTAAGACGCCAAGGCACCAAGAAAGTCCAATGGCCTTTCAGTTCTTGGTGTCTTGGAGCCTTGGTGGTTTGCATTGTGTCCGCCGCCCCGTTACCGAAGCGCTTGTTCCAGCGCCGTGGCGGCGTCGGTCTTGTCGTCGCGGTACTTCACGATGCAGGGCGCTGCCAGCTGGAGGCCGTGGGCCTTGGCGTAGTCGCCCGAGGCAGGACGGGAACCCGGCACCACCACGGCGCCTTCGGGCACCTCCTGGCGCAGCTCGCAGCCATTCACCAGATCGTAGATCACGGTGCTGCCGGTGATGATCACACCCGAGGCCAGTACCGCGCGCTTGCGCACCACGATGCCCTCGAAGAGCCCCACCAGACCTCCTATGAAGGCCTCATCCTCCACGATGACAGGCTGGGCACCGGCAGGCTCGAGCACGCCACCGATCTGGGCTGCGGCGGAAAGATGCACACGCTTGCCGATCTGCGCACAGCTGCCCACCAGCGCGTGACTGTCCACCATGGTGCCCTCGTCTACGAAGGCGCCCACGTTCACGTAGGCCGGGGGCATGAGCACCACGCCCCGGGCGATATGGGCGCCCCGACGCACCGCCGTGCCGCCTGGCACCAGGCGCACTGCATCCTCGAGGCCGAAGTGCCGGGGAGGATAGGCGGTCTTGTCGAACATGGGAAAGCCCGCACCTGGCATCTCGACGAGGCTGGTGCGGCGGAAGCCACAAAGGATGGCCTGCTTCACCCAGGCATTGGTGTGCCAGGTGCCATCCTCCTGGCGTTCAGCCGCGCGGATCATCCCCTTCTCCAGGGCCGCCACCAGCAGCTGGTGCATGGCCGGAGCCTGGGGATCCGTCAGCAGGCAGTCCTGCCCCTGGCTGAAAAACGAACGGATGGAATCCACGTCGACGACCATCACTTCACTCCTGGAAAGGTGCCATCGGCCGAGAGGCACAGCGCCTCGGCCACAAGGGTGTGGGTGGCGGCGGAAGCACAGGCCAGGGGCAGGCGCACGGCGTCCGAGCCCAGCCCCAGCAGCTTCAAGGCCACCTTCAGGGGCACAGGATTGACCTCCACAAACAACGCGTCCATCAGGGGCAGCAGGCGCTGGTGCATGCGCAGGGCTTCCGCGCCGTGGCCATGGCGGGCCGCAGCGACCAGCGCGGCCGTTTCGCGGGGCAGCACATTGCCCAGCACGGACACCAGACCCGTGGCGCCCACGGCCATCGCCGCCAGGGCCAGGTTGTCATCGCCCGAGAGCAGCGTCTTGCCCTTGGGCAGGGTGCGGCCCACTTCGGCAATCTGCGCCAGGCTGCCGCTGCTTTCCTTCACAGCCACCACCTGGGGGTTCTCCCAGAGCCGCATCAACACGGCAGGTGTCACATTCAGACCGGTGCGGCTCGGCACGTTGTAGGCCACCAGAGGCAGACCCGGCGCGGCCTCCGCGATGGCCTCATAGTGGGCCACCAAGCCATCGGCATTGGGCTTGTTGTAGTAGGGCGTCACCACCAGAGCACCCGCGGCCCCCAGAGCCTGGGCCCGCTTCGTCATGGCCGCGGCATGGCGCGTGGCGTTGGAACCCGTGCCCACCACCACCGGGCGGCCGCCGCTCTCCTCCAGGCAGGCAGCGATCACCGCATCGCGCTCCGCGTCATCCAGGGTGGAAGCCTCCCCCGTCGTGCCCAGGGGCACCAGGGTGTCCACGCCACCGCCCACCACATGCCGCACCAGTTTTCGGAAGGCGGCGAGGTCCACCTCGCCCGAAGCCGAGAAGGGCGTGGCCAGGGCCACGGCGAGACCGGAGAGTTCCAGGGTCATGGCTTGCCTCCAGGAGACGCGACCTCCGGGTTTTGCCCGGATGCCGCGTGGGGGAGCACGAGGGGGGACGTAGAGCGCGCACCGCGAGCAGGTGGTCTCCCCGCGTTGAGGTTGTCGAACAAGGGATCGAGCAGGTCCGCCGCCACGTCATCCATGGTGAAGAGGCCCTTCCGCCCATGCAGCCACTGCGCTGCAGCCAGGGCGCCCTGGGCGAAGGGTGCGCGGGAACGGGCCGTGTGCGTGAGCTCCAAAACCTCAGCGGGGGCATCGAGGCCCACGCTGTGGGTGCCGAATTCGGCCCCGGCCCGCACCACCCCCACACTGAGCTGGTGCGGTTCTGGCGTGTCCAGGGTCCATTCCGTCTTGCGGGGGCAGCCCGCCATCACGGCCGCCGCCAAGGTCTTCGCCGTGCCCGAAGGGGCGTCGGCCTTGAGACGGTGATGATGCTCCACCAGGTAGGGATCACGGGACGGATCCAGCGCCGCAAAGCGCCCCATCACCGTGGCCAGGCGGGCCATGAGGGCGACGGTCAGCGAAAAATTGGTGGCCGTCAGCAGGCCGATGCGGCCTGCCACGCGGGCTTCGAGATCTGGAATGGACCAGCCCGTGGCGCCGATGACCAAGTCCGTGCCGGTCTCCAGGGCCCAGTCCAGGTGGGAGGCCACAGCCCCGGCTACGCTCGCGTCGATGGCCACATCCACCGCTGCGGAGGGCGTTTCACCCTGATCGACCACCCACGTCAAGCCGCCGCCCGCCTCGGCGAGGATGGCCGAGCCCAGGCGGCCCCGTCCGAAAAGGCCGATGCGCAGGCCGCTCATGACGGCGTTCCCACCAGCACCTGATGCAGGCGCCGCAGGGCCTCCGCCGTGCGTTCCTCCTGCACCACCAGGCTCAGGTTGATTTCGTTGGCACCCATGCTGATCATTTCGACGTTGATGTCACCCAGGGCCGTCAACAGCTTCGCGCCCAGGCCCGGCGTGGATTTCAGGCGCTCACCCACGGCCGCGATGATGGCCCGGCCTTCGTGGATTTCCACAGTGGCGAAGGCCGACAAATCCTGGAGAAGCGGCTTCAAGGGCACGTCCGCTTCCACGGTGAGGGACACGCTGACTTCTGCCGTAGCCACCAGGTCGACGCTCACGCCGCGGCGGCCGAACACCTCGAAGAGCCGGGCCAGGAAACCGCTCTGCGCGAGCATCCGCGTGCTGCTTACGGTCAGCACCGTCACGGGACCGCGGCTGGCCAGCGCCGTGATGGGGCCCCCGCTGCGCACTTCCGCGGAGATGGTGGTGAAGCGTCCCTCGGGTTTCTGCGTGTGACGCACGGTGACGGGGATGCGCGCCTCCACCGCGGGCTGGATGGTGGCGGGGTGCAGTACTTTGGCGCCGAACGCGGCCAGCTCGGCGGCTTCAGCAAAACTCAGGTCGGGGATGGGCAGCGCGTCGGGCACGATGCGCGGATCGCAGGTGAGCACGCCCTCGACGTCGGTCCAGATCTGCACCTCCTCCGCATCCAGAGCGGCGCCGAAAAGGGCGGCAGAGTAGTCGCTGCCGCCCCGTCCCAACGTGGTGGTGAGGCCATCTTCCGTGGCGCCGATGTAGCCCTGGGTGACCACTACACGACCCGGGCCCACCTGAGACTTCAGGTGCATCTCAGCCAGCGGGCGGATCGCCGCCTGCTGGGGCACCGCCTCGCCAAACACTTCGTTGGTGCGCAGCACCGTGCGGGCATCCACCCAGGCTCCGCCCACGAAGGCCGCGAAGATCCGCGTGGACAGCCGTTCACCAAGGGAGGCGATGGCATCCATGCTGCGCGCACTCAACTCCCGCAGCATGGCCACACCGCGAAGCAGGAGTTCCAACTCGCCGAAGAGATCCGTCAGCGCCACGTCCAAGGACTCCGGCACGACGCCGTCAAACAGCTCCTCCGCGGCTTTCCGGTGCGCCGCCATCAGGGCCCGCTGCCGGGACATGGCCTCGGCCAGATCGCCCGCTTCGGCCGCCTTGGCCGCATCGAAGAGCCCGTTGGTGGTCTTGCCCATGGCCGACAGCACCACCAGCGGCGCCTTGGGCAGAGCCGCTTCCGCGAGCTTGGCCACCTGCCGCATGCAGGCGGCATCCGCGACGCTGCTGCCGCCGAACTTGAGGACGATCATCGGAGGTATCCCTTCGCGTGGGCCAATTCGGCATTGAGGATGCTGCCGCCGGCGGCGCCACGCTCTGTGTTGTGGCCCAGCAGCGCGAACTTCAGGCCGAGAATCGGACAAGCGCGGATGCGGCCCACATGGATGCTCATGCCCTCATCCTTCTCCACATCGCGGCGCACCTGGGGACGGTCCTCCAGGGTGTGCACGTGGATGGGCACAGCGGGCGCCGAAAACAGGCCCAGGCGCTGGGGCTCGGGTTTCCAGTTCTGGAAGGCCTCGCGCACCGCCTCCAGAGAGGGGTTGCCCTTCAGCCGCACACTCACGGCCTCGGTGTGTCCCTCGATGACCGGAACGCGATGGCAGAGGGCACTCACAGCCATGGGCGCCAGGTCCACGGTGGTGCCATTGAAACGGCCCAGCATCTTGGGCGTTTCCTCTTCCACCTTCGGCTCTTCGTTGCGGATGAAGGGGATGACGTTGCCGAGGATGTCGAGGCTGGCCACACCGGGATAGCCCGCGCCGCTGATGGCCTGCATCGATGACATCATCACGGCTTCCACGCCGAAGGCTTCATGCAGCGGCGCCAGCGCCATGACCAGCACGGTAGCGGTGCAGTTGGCGTTGGTGACGATGCCCCCCTTCCAGCCGTGGTGGTGACGCTGGATGTCCAGCAATCCCAGATGAGCGGCATTCACTTCCGGTACCAGCAGGGGCACGTCCGGCGCCATGCGGAAGGCCGCGGCATTGGAGAAGACCATCGCACCCGCCTTGGCAAAGGCCGGTTCCAACTCCTGGGCCGGCGCGGTATCCAAGGCGCTGAACACCACCGGCGACAAGGCAAACTCTGGCGTGCCCTCAGCCATCACCTGATCGCCCAGGCCGCCATAGGGCTCGCCATCCAAGCGCCAGGCGCAGGCGTCGCGGTAGCGCTTGCCCGCGCTGCGTTCGCTGGCCGCGAGATGCTCGATGCGGAAGAGGGGATGGTTCGCCAGGCGCCGCACGAAGCGCTGGCCCACGACGCCAGTGGCGCCCAGAACAGTGACGGGAATCTTGGGGGTGGTCATGGTTTAGTCTCCCAGGAAATGCAGGGCCAGGCGGCAGTTGAGATCCACGCCGGCCTCGAGGTCGCTCAGTGTGATGTGTTCATCGAGGGTATGTGCCACGGCAATGCTGCCGGGCCCCGCCAGCACCACGGTGCGGTCGGGCACCAAGGCCCGCAGCGCGGGTGCGTCCGAGCCGAAGGGCATCGGCGCATGCTCGAAGCCCGGCACCTGCGGGTACACATCTGCCGGTTCATTCAAACGAAGGTCCACGGTGCCTTCAGGAGGCGCCAAGCGCCGAACCTCCTCCAGCAGGGTACTGCCGGGCACCACCCGCGCCAGCAGATGGGCCTCGGCGCGGGCCGGCACCGAATTGAGCGCCTCACCTGCCTGCAGGAGGCCGATGTTCCAAAGTTCAGGGCCCAGCAGCGGATCCACGGGCCGTGCCTGTTCCCGCAGGCGCTGCAGCCAATCCAGCATGGGCCAGGTGGCGTTGTGGCCCAGCTGGGGACTGCCGCTGTGGGCGGCGCGCCCGCTGCAATGAAGACAGACATGCTGCACGCCGCGCTGGCCTGTGCCCAACTTCAGCTCGGTGGGTTCGCCATTGATGAGGGCCTTCACATCCTGCAGCCGATCCGCCAGACCAAGCGCCGCCGCGGCACCGGCGCTGTCGGTCTCCTCGCCCACCACACCCAGCCACGCGAAGCCGTGCTGGCCTTGGCCCAAGAGGCTGCGGATGGCCGCCAGTTGGGCTATCGCCTGGCCCTTGGCATCGCAGGTGCCACGGCCCCAAAGCACCTCACCCTCCAACCTGGGAGGCAGGTACGGCGGCACCGTATCCAGGTGGGTGGAGAAGAGCACCCGTGGCCTGCCCCACAGGGCCAACACATTGGTGCGGCCCGCAGCCACGGGCTGCTCCACCACGGTGGCGCCCAATTCGCCAAGCAGCTGGAGCAGGGCGGGCAGGCCCTCATCTTCGCGGCCCGAGGTGGTCTCCGGTGCGCACAGGGCCTGCAGCCTGGCGCTGAGCCAGCCTCGGAGATCTGCGGGGGATGCGTTCATGGATACCTCGGCGTGCCGACGGTGCCCTCAGGAACGCGGAGGGAGGACTCCCGCCGCTGCGCCTCAGGCCCTCCATGCCGGGTGACCGGCATGACAGCCGCCGGGCTTTCGCTTCGGCGTCCAGGGGCCGCGTCGATGATCCGCGCTCCCTTCGGCGATTCGCCCCTTTCCCGCCAGGTCACTGGGTTCATCGCCCTCGCCGTCGGTACTGATGGGAATCGCTCCTCCATCGGAACCTCCACCATAACCGTGTCGGAACGGCTAATGCAACTGCTCGGGCACAAGCGCGTCGGCCAGGCGACGGACATAGCCGCTGAGATCCGTCACGGCGTCCACCGCCTCGGGCGTGGTGCGCAGAAGCTGGAAATAGCCCGCGTAGGCCGCATAGGCCAACAGGGCGCGCTCCCGCGCCTCCCCCTCGGATAGCCCCAGGGCCTGGAAGGCTTTCACCCCAAAAGCGAGACGTCGCTCCGTGGCCCGTCGCAGATAGGGCTGCACCCGGGGATCTTCGCTGGAAACCGCCAGGGCGGCGAAAAAGCGACCATTCTCAAGGTCTTCAAAAGCTGCGAAGAGCAGCACCCGCAGGCGCCGCCGTGGATCCTCGATGCCGCTGTAGCGGGACACCACGTCGGTACTTTGATCCTGCTCCCAGGCTTCGAGTGCCGCATGGATGAGCTCGTCCCGGCTTTGAAAATGCCAATAGAAGCTGCCCTTGGTCACCCCCAGCGCCTGGGCCAGCGGCTCCACCGCCACAGCCGACACGCCTTGGTGGGCAATGACTCTGAAGGCGGCCTCCACCCATGCTTCGCGCGACAAAGGAACGGTTCGGGGACGGCCCATGCGGCGGAAAGCCTCCAGCTCTTGACCCGATGGGGTCATTGACCATACTTATCCGTATGGATACCCATACGCAACCGTATGGTTTTTGATGGAGCTGCCATGTTGTTCCATATCCCCGGCCGTCCGGCCCTCTTCTGCATCGCCCTCGTGCTTGGCTTCAAAGGCCTGGCCCTCAGGGCTCAGTTGCCCTCCGACCTCCCCATCCAAGGCGCCATTCAGGTGCAATCTGACGGCGCCCGAGACCTCACCCTGGCCGCTGATTGGGTTCGCGCGGACCTGCGGTTCCCCATGGGAAGCCGACTCTTCTTTCGCACCGACGGGCATTTGGATCGTTGCATCCTGGGGCGCGACGCCAGCTTCCACGGGGTGATCTTCCCCGCCGGTAGCCAGTTGGCCTGGGACGCGCACGACCATTTGACCATCGCGTTCCTCTCCCGCGACTGCCTCATCCAAGGTCATACACTCAAAGGGCACGGACACGACTGGATGCCCCGCTTCCACCCCAATGGCCAGCTCCAATTGGCTTGGCTAGCCCAAGATGAACGCATCGACGGCATCCCCTGCGCGCGCACCCGCTTCTGGCGGGAGTTTCTGCGCCTGCGCGGTTGGGGGGGGACATCCTTCCACCCCACGGGTCGACTGGCCAGCGCCACTCTGGCCGCGGACACGACCATTCAAGGGAAAGCACTGCCCGCAGGCACGCGCATCCAACTGGATTCGGATGGCCGACTCCTGGCGCCCTGAGGGGCACATCACGTGTCAACCAGGGCTAGACTGAGGGCTTGGAGCGCCCATGTCCCTCGTCATCGCCGGTAAAACCTTCAACAACCGCCTGGTGCTCGGCACCGGGAAATACAAGGATTTCGCCACCATGCAGGCCTGTTACCGGGCCGCGCGGGTGGAGATGGTCACCCTGGCCGTACGGCGCTTCGACCTCGCCGCCAAGGGTGAGGACAACATCCTGAACTGGATTCCCAAGGACATCGCCCTGCTGCCCAACACCGCCGGCTGCTACACCCGCGAGGATGCGCTGCGTGTGGCACGCCTGGCCCGCGAGGCCCTGCAGACCAACTGGGTGAAGCTCGAGGTCATCGGCGATCAGAAGAGCCTCTACCCCGACAACGAGGAAACCCTGGAAGCCGCGAAAACCCTCGTGAAGGAAGGCTTCGTGGTGCTGCCCTACGTGAACGCCGATCCCATCCTGGCCAAGAAGCTCTGTGACATCGGCTGCGCCGCTGTCATGCCCCTGGGCAGCGCCATCGGTTCGGGCCTGGGCGTGCAGAACCCCATGACCCTGCTGCTTATCAAGGAAGTGGTCGAGTCCTTCAAGCTGCCCATGATCGTGGACGCGGGCGTGGGCACCGCCTCCGATGCCGCTCTCGCCATGGAACTGGGCGCCGATGGCGTGCTTCTCAACACCGCTGTGGCCGAAGCCGGTGAACCCACCAAGATGGCCCAGGCCATGGATCACGCCGTCCTTGCCGGACGGTTGGCCTTCGAGAGCGGTCGCATGCCCAAGCGCCTCTACGCCAGCGCCAGCAGCCCGATGACGGGCGTCATCGGGAAGTAGCCTCAAAGGGACGGACGGTTTCATTTCATCCGTGTTCATCCGCGTCCATCTGTGGCTAAATCCCATCCATGCTCGAACTCACACCCCTTGAATGCCGCGTGCTCGGCTGTCTCCTGGAAAAGCAGCTCAGCACACCGGACGTGTACCCCCTTTCGCTGAACGCGCTGCTCAACGCCTGCAACCAGTCCAGCAACCGCGACCCCGTGTTGTCGCTGACGGAAGCGGATGTCCAAGACACCGTTGCTGCGCTCATCGAGAAGGGCCTTGCGGAGCACTGGCCGGGTCGTGTGCTCAAGGTGGCCCACACCGCCAAGCCCACCTGGAATCTCTCTGTGCAGGAGGCGGCTCTCCTGGGTGAGTTGCTGTTGCGCGGGCCCCAGACTTCCGGCGAACTGCGCACCAACACACGCCGCATGTATGCCTTCCCGGATCTGGCCGAAGTGGAAAGCTGCCTCACCATCCTCATGGAGGCAGAACCGCCCCTGGTGCGACGCCTGCCGCGGGCGCCCGGCGCACGCGAGGCCCGCGTGGCGCACCTGCTCGCGGGTGAGCCCGACCTTGCTGGAGCGGTCGCGGAAAGCACGACGCCCGCACGAGCAGGCCGCATGGAACAGCTGGAGACGGAAGTTGCCTCCCTCCGCGAAGAACTCGCCGATCTGAAAGCGGCCTTCGAGGCTTTCAAGGCGCAGTTCTGATGGCTGGCGCGGTGGTGGTCAACCGCTTCTACGAGGCCTTCGCCCACCGGGATGCCGCAACCATGGCCGCCTGCTACCACCCCGAGGCCACCTTCGAGGATCCGGCCTTCGGCCCGTTGGATCGTGACAACGCCTGCGCCATGTGGGCCATGCTGCTCAGCCGTTCCAACGATCTGGCGATCACGCACGAGGTGTTGAGGGATGCTGGCGAAGTGGTGGTGGCCCAGTGGGTCGCGCGCTACACCTTCACACGCACGGGTCGGCCCGTGGTCAACCGCATCGACGCCACGCTGACCTTGGAGGATGGACTCATCCGCGCCCATCGGGATCGCTTCAGCTTCTGGGCCTGGTCCCGTCAGGCCTTCGGTCTCCCTGGGCTCTTGCTGGGCTGGACCCCTTGGTTCCAGGCCAAGGTGCGGGCCGAGGTTCTGCGAGCCTTGAAGGCCTACCGCGCCACATCCGGCTGATCCAACCCCAGGGCCCGCAGCCCGTCCACGAGGGTGCTGTAGGCGCTGCCTTCGGCCTGCAACAGCAACTGGAAGGGCTTGGGGCGAAGGTCCTCCTGGACGGCCTTCAGGACCATCCACAACAGGTGCGCCTCTTCCGACGGAGCGTCCTGCAGCAGCTGGTCCGCGTCCAACACCAGGAAGGTGCCGCCTTCAGGAAGATCGGAAAGCACATCCCGCAGGGCGTCCCAGGTACCGCCGAAGTGGGGTGGGAAGGAGGCAGCCTTACACCACTCCTCCATGAGCCCTCTTCGGGTGCGCATGCGTGAAGCGTGCAAACACCACACCCGCGGACACCCCGTCGCCGCTGCGACGGCGGCCTGGGCAGAGCCTTGCCAGGCCCTGAAAAGTGCGCCCTCCGGGCTCGGGGAAAGGAGCAACCCGGTCATTTCACTTCGAGGAAGCTGCGGTAGTGGTCCGCGGAATACCAGGCCCGTCCATCGCTTCCAGTGACCAGGCGCTCGGCGCCGCGGTTCTTGCCCTCAGCCTTGGGGCGCACATCCCATTCCCGGTACTCGATGCGCTTGCCCTTGGTGTTGTAGCGGGGCAGCAGGCCCTCGTAATTGCCGAACACCCGGCCTCCCACGTACCCCGGCGGCGCGAAGCCATGCTGGCGAATGTAGGTCAGCGCTTCCCGTGCATGAACCGGAATCGCATCCTTGGGCGCGGACTGAACCTGGGCCTGCGCCGGAGGAGGCATCTCCGATCCCGTCCCACAGCCAAACAAAGGCAGCAGGACGGCCAGGCAGACCGGGCCCAGGGCCAGGCTTGCCAGAAACCTCCACCAGCGGGTCATGCCTCCTCCGGAATTCGGTCCCAGTCTACCCGCGCAGGCTCGATGGCATCAGTCCTTGGCGGAAGATCCCGCTTCCAGCACACTCCCGTGGCGCTTGTCCGCCCTCAGCAGCAGGAAGGCAAAGAGAAGCCCCACGGCGCCCAGGCCCGCGAACATGACCTGGGTCGAGGTGTAGGTGCCCGTCTTGTCTCGCAGCCAGCCATTGAGCAGGGGGAAGAGCGCCAGGCCGCCGTTCTGGATGGCGGTCATGAGGCCGAAGGCCGTGCCCACCCTCTTTTCTTCCACCACCAGCGGCACCGAGGGCCACATGGCAGCGGGCACCAGCACAAAGGCCACACCCAGCAGGGCCATCATGGGAATGGGGTTCCAGTGGGTGATGCCCAGCAGCAGATGGGCGGGAATCATGATCAGCGCGCCCACCACCATCAACGAGGCCCGGCGGCCGATGCGGTCCACGAGACCGCCCGCGAAGGGCGCGAAAATCATCGAAGCCGCGATGGTGATGCTCGTGATGCCCGGCGCCGTGCTGAACATGTGGGTGAAGTTGTAGAAGACCTTGGACAGGAAGCCACCGGTCATGACGGTCACGTTGGGAATGCCCCATTTATCGTGGAACATGTCCGAAGACAGGGCCGTGAAGGGGAAGATCGCGCTGTAGAAGGTCACACAGAGCAGCACCACGAACCAGTAGGACGAGGTGAACTTCTTGAGGTCGGAGAACACGATTTTGTCCCCCGCTTCGGCCTTCTGGAGGTTGAGCACCTTCTCCCCGTGGCGGTCCATGGCCACGAACACCAGGTTGCAGAGGACGGAGAACAGGCAGAGCAGCGCAGCGGCCCAGAGCGCCACTCGGAAGCTGTGGAAGTGATCCGCGATGAGCTCTTCGGTGTTGAAGGCAAACACGGTGCCCACGCGACTGAGGGTGAGGGCGATGCCAAAGGCCATGGCCATCTCCTTGCCCTTGAACCAGCGACTGATGATGGCGCTCTGCACCACGATCAGCGACTCTGAGCCCGCCCCGAAAACCAGGCGCCCGAAAATCAGCATCCACTTGCCCTTGGCCACGGCCACGATGACCGCACCAATGAACACCAGCACGCTGAAGAGGAGGCTGGCCTTGCGGGGCCCCAACTTGTCGTAGAGCATGCCGCCGAAGAACACGATGGCGATGGCCGCCACCGAGTAGGCCGTGTAGAGCGACCCGATGGTGCTGCGGTCCAGGTGCAGCTCCGCCATCAGCGTGTTTTCCAGGGCGCCGATGCTGTCGTAGGCGAAATAGCTGCCCAGCACCAGGAGGCTGATGAAGATCAGGATGGTGAATCGGTAGAACCGGGTGCTCGGATGGAACACGCCTAGGGTGTCGGTGGTCATCGCGGGTCCTTTGGGGCCGGGTATCGCTGCTTTCGGGGGGCCGGGCCGCACCGGCCCGAAGCCCCGATGGTCCCACAGCCCCCGCGGGCCGCAACAGGGTCTTTTGATGGGGGAGGTTCTCCATCTGGCCGCTTTATCGGATAGTGGTTTCCAATGGCCAACCCGATTCGCCGCACCTGCCCCAGTTGCCAGACCCGCCTTTCCCCCCTCGCGGCGGAGTGCCCGGAGTGCGGGTTGGCACTGGCCCCCGCCCGGCAAGGGCGGCCCCTCCTTTTTCAGGCCTCGGCCCTGGCCCAGGCCCGTTTCGATGCGCCTCCCCGTGCACTGACGGCACCCGCCCTGGGCAGGGTCGCACCTGTGTCTGTGGAGGTGCGTCCCGAAGAGCTGGAGCGCACTGAGGAAGCAGGCCTCCCCTTGGTTCCGCCTGCTCCCTTGCAGCCTTCCCTTGGAAGCCAGGAATCCGCCGCCAGTTTCTGGCCCCTGGTGAAAGTGGAAGCCACCGAGGCTCTGCTGCTGCTGCTGGTGCAGGGCCTGGCCCTGCTCCTTCCCGCCTGGGTCGTAGGCGTTGGCCCGGGCCGCCTGTTCAACGGCGCCTGGCCCATGGTGGTTCCCTACCTCTTCGGCGTCTCCTGGATGCTCTTCATGGCTCCTCTGGTTCTCACCGGACAATCGCCCATGATGGGGTTTTTCGGCGTGACGCTGCCCGAGAACACTCCCGAGCGGCGCATGGCCTTCTCCCTGGTCCACATGGTGTCGGTGCTCTTCTTCCCGCTGAGTTTCCTCTGCATGGTGCTGAGCCCGCGCCACCAGACCCTGGCGGAACTGCTCAGCGGCCAAGAGCTGTTGGCTCGGCCCACCGCGCGAATGCGCTGATCTTGGGTCGGATGGGCCAATTCCCGGAAGCTACTCCACCAGGGGTTCCAGGTGGTACGGAATGGAGATCACCACAGTCTTGGGCTTCATGAGCAGGGTGGTCTTGATGCGCCAAGCGGTCTGGTTGTGCAGCAGGTTTGCCCACCAGTGGCCCGTCACAAATTCGGGCAGGATGACGGTGATGGTGTACTCCGGCTCCACCCGCCGCATGCGATCCAACTCTTCCACGATGGGCTCGACGATCTTGCGGTAGGGGCTGCGCAGGGCGCGCAGCGGAATGCCTTCGCAGTAGCGCGGCCAATCCGAGCGCAGGCGCTCCAGGGCGGCGCTGTCCCGGCCATGCTCATCCGGGAAATCCACCGTGATGGCCTCCACTTCACCGCGGTCGGCGATGACCTTCGCGTAGTTGAGGGCCTGTACCACACCCGAGTGAATGCCCGAGACCAGCACCACCACACGATTCTTGCGGGGGCTGATGAAATCCGCGCGGCTGCCCGCCAGGATGGACTTCACACGGATGTAGTGCCGGTGGATGTTGAAGAAGGTCATCACCATGATGGGCAGCACCAGCACCACCACCCAGGCGCCATGCGTGAACTTGGTCACGATGATCACAGTCATCACCACCAGCGTGGTGATGGCGCCCGCGCCGTTGATGACCGATTTGACCACCCATTTTTCGCCGCGGAGCTTCAACCAGTGGCGCACCATGCCCGTTTGCGACAGCGTGAACCCCAGGAACACGCCCACGGCATAGAGCGGCATCAAGTGGTGCTCGCGGGCGTTGAAGATCCAGAGCAGGATGCCCGATAGCAGCGACAGGATGAAGATGCCGTTGGAGAACACCAGGCGGTCGCCCTGGCTGGAGAACTGGCGGGGCAGGAAACCATCCCGGGCCATCATGGCCGCCAGCCTTGGGAAGTCCGCGTAGGCCGTGTTGGCGGCCAGACAGAGGATCAGCATGGTGAACGCCTGCATGACCAGGTACGTGAAGTGCGCGATGCCCGGGCCATCGCCCAGGATGCGGCGTTCCAGCATGGACAGAAGGGATTCACCATCGCCCAGGTAGACGATGCCGAAGTGGTTCGCCAGCCAGGTGATGCCCAGGAACATGGCCCCCAGCATGAGCACCATGTACATCATCGTGCGGCTGGCGTTGTGGGAGGTGGGCTCCCGGAAGGCCGAGACGCCGTTGGAGATGGCCTCGACCCCCGTCAGCGCCGTGCAGCCCGCCGCGTAGGCCTTCATGAACACCCAGATGGCCAGCCAACCCGGGAGCGGTGGCGCCACGGCCATGTGGTGCTCTCCCACGGGCACACCGCCATGGAAGTAGCGCCAGAAGCCCAGGCCGATGATGGCGAACATGGAGATGACGAACCCGTAGGTGGGCACCGCGAACACGGCGCCACTTTCCTTCACGCCCCGCAAGTTGACCGTGCCGATGAAGGCCACCACACCGATGGCGATGATCACGCGATAGGGATCGGCCGCGGGGAAGGCGCTGGTGATCGCCGTGACGCCGGCGGACACGCTCACCGCCACCGTCAGGACGTAATCCACCAGCAACGAAGCGCCTGCCACCTGAGCGGGCACTTCGCCCAGGTTTTCCTTGGCCACGATGTAGGCGCCGCCGCCGCTGGGATAAGCGAAGATCGTCTGCCGATAGCTGATCGTGAGGATGGTGAGCAGCAGCACGATGCCCACAGCCACGGGCCAGGACCAGGACAGCACTGCCGGGCCAAAAGCCGCCATGGCCATGTAGGGCCCGAGCACGGCCATGATTTCGCCCGTTCCGTAGGCCACCGAAGAGAGCGCATCCGAGCTGAATACCGCCAAGGCGACGGGGTTGCTGATCCGAGCTTCGTGGCTCTCCTCGCTGGCGAGGCGGCGACCCAGGAGGATTCTTCGGAAATTCGGCATTTCAGGGTTCCTGGTTCAGCGGGCCATCAGCCAAAGGCCGGAAAGGGTCGCCGCCAGCCCCACCAGCTTTGACGGCTGGAGCTGCTCGCGGAACAAAAGAAAGGCCAGCAGCGCCACCAGTGCAAAATTGGCGTTCATGATGCCAACAGCCACGGCCGCCTTGGCGCCGCGGGAGAAGCTTTCGTTCAGCAGGATCAGCGCCACGGCGGTGCACAGGCCCGCGCCGAAGCCCCAGGCCACACCTGCCGGCGGGCCGGACGGACGCCCGCGCCAACCCCAATACAGCAAGGCCAACGGCAGCTCACCCAGCACCACCCAGAACAGCACCGAGGCAGATCCCAGGCCACGCATGCTGGCTGCCTTCATTCCCAAATTGGCCAGGCCCATGAAGCCCAACGCCGCCAATGCCCAGCCAAACCACGCCATACCCAGATCACTCCAAGGAGAACCATTATGTCCGTTGCCGTCCTTTGTGGGGACAAGGGTTGATGGATGCCACACCCTTCTTCAGGCTTTTCGGCAGATGGCCAACGCTTCGATAAGGTGGCGCTGGCCCTCGGCCACGGGCCACAGCCAGCGCTCCTTCCGGACCAGCTGGCGGCCTGGGGACGCAAGCGTGGCCAGGACATCCACCCCTGCCAATGCATCGCTGGCCTCGATGGCCCCCTCCCCGCCCCTCAGGTGCCGCTCCCAACGGTCCTCCCAGGCTCCCAGGCCCAGAGGGCCACCGCCGAACACCACGGCGCGGTCATGCACCAGCCAAAGACCTGCGCCGCTTTCCTGAAGCGCTGCAAGGAAGACCAGGACGGTCCGCCGTGTCCAGGCCTCCATGGCCTCCGCCAAGAGATCCCGACGGTCGGGGTCGGACTCCCACGGCGCCAGACCGAAAGCCGCTTCCACCACCCGCTCCGCCACCACACCGAACTGCCCCATGACGTTGGCCACCAGGATGGTGCCCGGCTGATGCTCGGCAATCCAGGCCCTCAGGGCGTCGGGGTTGGGGTTCAAAAAGGGCAGCAGGCCTGCCAAACGCTTGGCCGCGGTCTCCGCATCCCGGCGGTGACCCGACCAGGGCTCGGCAATGGCCCGGCGGGCCGTGGCTTCCAGTTCAGCCAAACCGCCAGTCAGGTCCTTGAACACCCAGGGTGGAAAGCGCCGATGGCGGAGTGCCGTCCAGGCCCGGCTCCATGGGTCCGCGTCCCACCCCGTGGTGCATGGTGGCGCCAAGGCCCAGGGGACCTCCAGCCCCGACCCGGCGCCGAGAATCAGCACCGGTCTGGCGGGATCCGCGATCTGTAAGCCTTCGCCCAGGAAGGCCCGCGCCTTGTCCAAGTGCTCTACCCAGGCGGAGCGATCCCGGGCCAGGAAGGCGAACTGTTCCCGGCGCAGCAACCTGGAAAGCGATTTGGACATTCTGAAATCCTACGGGAAACTGGAAGTTCAGGAGTCCTGATGCCCCGTTTCTCAAAGCGCGTCGGCCGTGAAGTGCTGGAAGGCCACCCCCGTCTGCCCGAGTGGATCACCAAAGAGCGGGTGAAGCTCCGTGACCTGCACGGCATGAAGAAGGATCTCCGGGATTCCGATCTGCACACAGTCTGTGAAGAGGCCCGCTGTCCCAACCGCTCCCACTGCTTCACGCACGGCACCGCCACCTTCCTGCTCATGGGTGAGGTCTGCACCCGCGCCTGCGGCTTCTGCAGCATCCAGAGCGGCAAGCCCCGGGCCCTCAACGCGCAGGAACCCCTCGAGACCGCCGAGCGCGTGGCCGCCCTCAACCTGCGCTTCGCGGTGCTCACCAGCGTCAACCGCGACGACCTGCCCGATGGCGGGGCCGCCCATTTCGCGGATACCGTGCTGGCCATCCGCCGCCGCAATCCCGGCGTGGGCGTGGAAGTGCTGGTGCCGGATTTCCTGGGCGACCTGGAGGCTGTGGCCCGCGTGGTGGCCTCGGGCCCCACGGTGTTCAACCACAACACCGAAACCGTGCCCAGCCTCTACCCGGAAGTGCGCCCCGCGGGCCGCTTCGACCGCAGCCTCAAAGTGCTGGCCCACGCGAAAGAGCTGGGCACCTCACTCTACGGCTCTGCTTTCCGCACCAAGAGCGGCATGATGCTGGGCCTGGGCGAAACCGAGGCGGAACTCATGAGCACCTTTGAAGCCCTGGCCAAGGTGGGCGTCGACATCCTTACCCTGGGCCAGTACCTGCGTCCCACGCGCCACCAGCTGCCCGTGAAGCGCTATGTGCATCCAGACGAATTCGCGGCCCTGGGGGCCAAGGCCAAAGTCTTCGGCTTCGCCACGGTCTACGCCGGTCCCCTGGTGCGCTCCAGCTTCAACGCGCATGAGGTCGCGGAGATGGAAGGCATCAGCATCGCGTAGATCGACTCGCCCATTGAGACATCAAAGACGGTCCAAGGTGAACCGCGCCTTGGGAAGATCCCTGGCGCCCATCCGATGGTAGAAGCGGATCGCGTCGAGGTTCCAATCGGGCGTTTGCCATTGCAGGTTGGCGCAACCCAAGGCCCGTCCCAACGCCCGGACTTCAGCCATGAGAAGGGCGCCAACACCGCCGTTACGGGCCTTCTCTTCCACGAACAGACAATCCATGTGAAGGAAGGTGTGGGCAGCCATGGTGGCAAAATCCACCGTGGCGCTGCTGTAGCCAACGGCGCTCCCTTCCCGCAGGGCAAGCCATGCATAAAGGCGCGGCGCAGGGCCTTCCAGGGCCACGGCCAATCGCTCGGCATGGCCCTCTGGGTGATAGGTCAGGCGTTCATAGGCCGCATGGGCTGCGCAGAGGCCTGCCAGGGCCACGGCGTCCCCAGCGATGGCCCGGCGAATGACCACTGGGGCCCCGCTCAGCAACTGCATTCGATGGCAGAAGCCTCGCCTCGCATCGAGCCGGGCTCAGCCCCTTTGGCCAGTGGCCAGCCATCTCGAATCCAAAAATCGAGCCCCCCAAGCATCTCCTTGACCTTGAAGCCGTGCCCGGACAGCTTGTAGGCCCCCTTGGTGGAGCCGTTGCAACCAATCCCATCACAGTAGGTCACGTAGGTCTTGGTTCGATCCAAATCACGGGTGCTTTCTTCAGTCATCAACCGATGCGGGAAGTTGATGGCCCCCGGGACGTGGCCTTCGGCATAGTGGGCCTCACTGCGCGTATCAATCACCACGATGTCGGTGATCCCCCGTTTAAGGTCTTCACCCACATCCCAGGCATCGGCGTGAAACCTCAGTTTGGCCAACATGTAGGCGTGGCTTTCGGCGGCCTCAGGGGCTGGGAAGCCGAGAACGGCTGAGTCGGGAGTGGTCATGTAAGGTCTCCAAAAGTGAGTGGCGCTGCTTGGAGAACTTACCGTCACAATGGACTGTCTAATCAGTCCAGTTTGGAACAGGCAATAAGGCCAATTTTATGCCCAGTCGACCCTCATCTCTCTGGCTCACGTTGTTGCAGCAACCGAAAGAGGCAGGTCGAACCCTTCAAGACCGCACCTGTGCAGCCTTGCGCGAGGCCATTCGCAGCGGGCAATTGGCCAAAGGTCAGCGGCTGCCGGCCACCCGCGTGTTATCGGTGGACCTTGGGCTTTCACGGGTGACGGTGGAGGCGGCCTATGCGCAGTTGGAGGCGGAAGGATACCTGCGACGGAAAGTGGGATCGGGCACCTTCGTCGCGATTGAGGCGCCCATCACCTCCCGCTCCCGAGCGATGACCACGCGCCCCGCGAGCGCCATTCCTCCTCTGTCGGTGCGGGGCGAGGCTTTGGTGCGCGGCGGGGGTTGCACCGACCCACTTCAGCCCCTGGCGTTCGCAGCGGGTTCTCCAGATTTGCGGGCCTTTCCCATGGAGGTCTGGCAAAAACTCTCCCAGAAACGGCTGCGCCAAGATGGGGAGGCCCTCTTCCGTTACGGCGACCCGCAGGGCTACGAACCCTTGCGGCAGGCCCTCGCAGGCTATCTGCGCCAGTCGAGGGGAGTGCAATGCAGCCCAGAGCAGGTGTTGATTCTCAGCAGTTCTCAGCAAGCGCTTCAGTTGATTTCGATGCTGCTGTTGGACGACGGAGATCCCGTTTGGATGGAAGAGCCCGGATATCGCGGCGCTCAGACGGTCTTTCGAGCCATGGGCGCCAAGCTCATTCCCGTTCCCGTGGATGAAGAGGGGTTGGATTCCGACCAGGCCCCCAAGGGTCCACCACCCAAATTGATCTACCTCACGCCTTCACGGCAGTACCCCACCGGTGTACCGCTGAGTTTGACGCGAAGACTGGCGCTGTTGGCCTATGCCCACCAACACCGCGCGTGGGTGGTGGAGGATGATTACGACAGTGAATTTCAATACGACCACCGCCCGCTTCCCGCCATGCAGGGCCTCGATTCGCACGAACGCGTTCTCTACATTGGCACCTTTTCCAAGGTGCTCTTCCCCTCGCTTCGGTTGGCCTACATGGTGCTGCCGCGCGGATTGGCGGGGAAATTTACCGCCGCTCGCTCCGTTTACGATGGGCATTGTGCGCAACTGCCCCAGGCCATCGCGGCCGACTTCATCACTCAGGGCCACTTCGCGGCGCACATTCGACTCATGCGTCAGCTGTATCGGAGTCGGCGAGATCAGTTGCGCGAAGCCTTGGCGCATCGTCTCTCTCACCTCCTCACACCCTTGAATGCCAGCGGGGGGCTCCAGCTCACCGTCCACCTCCCACTGGGCCAGGAATCCAGGCTTACCCGCGAGGCCTTGCGGCTTGGGGTGGTGACGCCCACGCTTTCTGACCTGTACCTCGGAGATTCAAAGAAGGATGGCTGGGTATTGGGATTTTCGGCCCTCCGTCAGGAGGACATGACCGAAGGCATCCACCGGCTGGCCAAAGCCTCGCTCAAGAAGGCCTAAGCCCCTCAGTCCCGACGAGGGTCCACCACGATGGCCGCGGGTTCAGCCGGACATGCGAAGACGCAGATGCCGCAGCCGGTGCAGACCTCAGCGATCACTTCGGGGTGGCCAAAGGCCTCGCCTTCGGCGGGCACCGTGATGCGCAGCGCCTCTTCGGGATAGGGACAGCGGTCCACGCAGGTGCGGCAGGCGCGGGCCTCCCGGTCCATGGTGTCCCAGGTCAGGCACTGGCTCTGCTTGATGCGGGCCGTGCCCATGCGGGTGGCCTTGGGCCCTTCGATCACCTGGCCATCGGCCTGTCTGAACTTGGGCCAGACGAGCGCCTCGTCTTCGCAGGCCGTGATGCAGGGCAGGGATGTGCACAGGAAGCAGGGCACGCTGCGCGGATCGATGAAGGGCGTCTTCAAGGCCAGGCCCGCGGAGGCCGGCGCCACGCTGATGGCATTTTCAGGACAGGCCCGCATGCACTTGTCGCAGCGTGTGCACTTGGTGAGGAACTCCAGCTCATCCAGAGCCCCAGGGGGGCGCAGCAGCTTCGGCCCCAGGCTGGTCACAGCATCTTCGATGCGGTTGGCCACAAAGCCGGCGAACAGGGTGCCCAGGGACTTGAAGAAGTCCCCGCGCTCCTGTGGATCGTCCAGTTTCTTGGCCACGGTTTCCTACATGAGCCCGAGCACGCGCATGGCGGGCCGCAGCACGCCCCAGAGCACGGGATCGAACCCGAGGGTCACCATGGCTGCTTTGCCGTCGGCGGATAGATCGGCGTGCACCAGCAGGTCGATGCTCACGGCCACCTCCCGGGAGCTGGGAGCGGTCTCCACCCATTTCACGGCGGAGGGGGCCTCTTTCTTTGTCAGCGTCTTGCCCTCGGCGGCGCGCACGTGCAGGATCAGCAGGTCGCCGTGGAAGGAGGGCACGCGGATCTCCATGAGCCGCCCCTTGCCCGCGGCGGGCGTCACGGGCACCACCTCGAAGGCCTGCCGGTAGCCCAGCTTGGCGAGATCGGGATCCTCGCCGTTGAGCACGGCCAGGGTCTGCTCCACCAGGCCATCCAGGCCCCGATCCCCCATCCAGGCCACGGAGCGCAGGTGGGTACCCGCCACCTCGCCGACACCATCCAGGAGGGAGGGCACCAGGGCCAGCACCTGCTCAATGGCCGGGCGGCCCCGTAGGGACTTCACATCCTTGGGCCAGGGGCCTGCCAAGGGCATGGGCTCGATCCGGGCCTCGGGCTCGGCACGAAGGTCCAGAATGCGGCCAGGGAATCCCTCCAACAGCGCGAGATCCGGCGTGTCGGCCAACAGAACGGCATCGAGGCCCTCCAGCAGGAGTTGGCTGGGCGCGAAGACCACCAGGTCGCCGACTTCCTCCTCGACAGTCAGGGGGCCGGTGGACAGCGGCACCACGGAGGCCTCGCGGGCCTCCAGCGCATTCACCAACTCACGGCCCAGAAGGGTCTGGGCGCCGATGACGGCAAGCTTCAGCATGGGGTACCTTTCGATCTCAAACTCGGACGGCGGCTTCATCCGCCGGGACATGATCCTTCAACGCCAGGGCCACGGGGCCCGCCAGGAACTGGCGCACCTGCTCACCAGCCCGGCCCGTGAAGCGGCTGGCATCCAGCAGGGCGGCGAGCTCCGTTTCATTCATGGCCCAGGCGGGATCCTCCGCCAGCAGCTTCAGCAGTTCGTTGGGGCGGCCCTCAGCCTTGATGCGGCGACCCGCCTCCAGAGCCGACACACGGAAGCGCTCGTGCAGATCCTGACGGTCGCCGCCCCGCTTCACGGCCTCCATGAGCAGCACTTCGGCGGCCATGAAGGGCAGCTCCTGGGCCAGACGCGCCTCGATCATCTTCGGGTAGACCACGAGACCGGAGGCCACGTTCCGGAAGAGCACCAGGATGGCGTCGGCCGCCAAGAGGCCCTGGCTGATGGTGAGCCGGCGGTGGGCACTGTCATCCAGCGTACGCTCCATCCACTGATTGGCGCTGGTCTGGTAGGTGGAGGGCATAAGCCCCAGCACGAAGCGGGCAAGGCTGTTGATGCGCTCGCTTCGCATGGGATTGCGCTTGTAGGGCATGGCGCTGGAACCGATCTGCTGCTTCTCGAAGGGCTCTTCCACTTCCTTCAGGTGCTGCAGGAGGCGCAGGTCGCTGGCGAATTTCGAAGCCGAGGCCGCGATGCCGCACAGCACCTGACCGATGCGATCCTCCAGCTTGCGCGTGGCGGTCTGGCCCGAGACGGGAATCGCAGGGAAGCCCACCTTGTCGCAAAAACGTTGTTCTAGGGCCTCCACCTTGGCGCCATCGCCCTCGAACAACTCCAGGAAACTGGCCTGGGTGCCCGTGGTGCCCTTCACGCCGCGCACGGGCGTGGTGGCGATGAGGTGGTCGAGGTCTTCCAGGTCCAGCAGCAGATCCTGGATCCACAGGCTGGCGCGCTTGCCCACGGTGGTGGGCTGGGCTGGTTGGAAGTGCGTGAAGCCCAAGGTGGGCTGGTCCTTCCACTGATCGGCAAAATGTGAAAGCGAAGCGAGCACGTCCTGCAAGCGGCGGCGCAACAGAGCCAGCGCCTCCTGCACGATGAGCAGGTCGCCGTTGTCGGTCACGAAGCAGCTGGTGGCGCCGAGGTGGATGATGGGTCGCGCGCCGGGCGCCTGTTCGCCCCAGGCATGGATCGCCGCCATCACATCGTGGCGCAGCGCAGCTTCATGACGGGCGATGGCGTCGAGGTCCACCGCATCCTGGCTGGCTTTCAGCTCGGCGATCTGCGCGGCGGTCACCGGCAGGCCCAGCTCCGATTCCGATTCGGCCAGGGCGATCCAGAGTCGCCGCCACACCCGCTGGCGGTACAGGGGAGACAGCAGGCGCACCATGGCCTTGCTCGCGTAGCGGCTGGCCAAGGGGTGCTCGAAACGCTCCAATTCGGAACCATCATGGGGCGGGAGAAAGGGCATAAGAACTCCGGCCCTCCAGTGTCTCACACGCTCCGACCTGTGACTCCGCTCACGAAGAGGGAGACCGTCGCAGAAGCGGTCGCGGCTACGATAAGGGCATCACCTCTGGAGCCCCCCCATGTATGAAGTGATCCGAACCTCCGATCCCGCTGTGTTCCAGGCTCTGGAGCTGGAGGTGCAGCGCCAGCGGCACCACCTGGAGCTCATCGCCTCTGAGAACTACGCTTCCCGCGCCGTCATGCAGTCCATGGGCTCGCACTTCACCAACAAGTACGCCGAAGGCTATCCCGGCAAGCGCTACTACGGCGGCTGCGCCCATGTGGACACCATCGAGACTCTGGCCCGTGACCGGGCCAAGCAGATCTTCGGCGCTGAGCATGTCAATGTGCAGCCCCACAGCGGTGCCCAGGCCAACATGGCCGTCTACCTGGCCGCCCTGAAACCCGGCGATACGGTCATGGGCCTCGATCTGGCCCACGGTGGCCACCTCACGCACGGTCATCCCTTGAACAGCTCGGGCATTCTGTACAAGTTCGTTCCCTACCACGTGAAGCAGAGTGATGAGCGCGTGGACATGGACGAGGTTCGCGCCTTGGCCCTGCAGCATCGCCCCAAGATGATCGTGGTGGGTGCTTCGGCCTACAGCCGCACCTGGGATTTCCCCCTGTTCCGCCAGATCTGCGACGAAGTGGGCGCCCTGCTCATGGTGGACATGGCCCACATCGCCGGCCTGGTCGCTACGGGGCATCACCCCAGCCCCGTGCCTCACGCTGATTTCGTCACCACCACCACCCACAAAACCCTCCGTGGACCTCGTGGCGGCCTGATTCTCTGCAAATCCCAGTACGCCAAGGACATCGACCGCTCTGTCTTCCCGGGCGTGCAGGGCGGCCCCCTGATGCACGTGATCGCCGCCAAGGCCGTGGCCTTCCACGAGATTCTGCAGCCTGAGTTCAAGGCCTACAGCGGCCAGACCATCCGCAACGCCCATGCTCTGGCCAAGGGCCTCCAGGAGCGCGGCTGGCGCATTGTCAGCGGCGGCACCGACAACCACCTCTTCCTGGTGGATCTCCGCGATCACGGGCTCCTGGGCCACGAGGCCGAAGACTGCCTCTACCGCGCGGGCATGACCACCAACAAGAACGGCATCCCTTTCGATCCCAACCCGCCCCTCAAGCCCTCCGGCATCCGCCTGGGCAGCCCCGCCCTGACCACCCGCGGCATGAAGGAGGAGGAGATGGATCAGATCGCCCGCTTCTTCGATGTGACCCTCCGTCACCGCGCGGATGAGAGCACCTTCGCCCGCATCCGCCAGGAAGTCTTCCACCTGACCGATCAGTTCCCCATCCCAGAGTAGCCTTCGTGGAAGAAGCACCCCGGAAATCGGTCGCCCCGTCCTTTGGTTCACTGCGCGGCTGGTCCGGGGTTCTTCTTGTACCCATTACGTCCCTGCTCTATTTCGGCGCCGCCCACCTCCCCCATGGCCTGGCCTTCCAAGCCTACTTCTTCTGGTCGGCCGCTGCCGTGGCCTATACCGTTGCCCCTGTTTGGGGTCCACGGGCCTTTTGGGGTCTGGCCCTCGGAAGCCTGCTGTTGAACCTGGGTGGCTGGCTGCCTTGGCCCTACGCCTTGCTCATGACCCTCCTGCAGACCTCCGGGCCCTGGCTGGCCTGGTGGGCCATGGGCAAGTGGGACTGTCCGAGGCCAAATCTGGGCCACACGCGCGACCTCCTGCTTTGGTTGGGCCTTGCGGCCTTCTGCAGCGCCCTCTTCTCGTCTGGTCTTGGTTCCCTCGTGATCGCCCTGGCCAATCCCGGTGGGTCCTTCACCCATACCATCACCACGGCCTTTTCCTGGTTTCTTGGGGATTTCACCGCCATCGTGTGTCTCGGCCCCTTCCTGCTCAACTTCCTGCCCCGAAACCATCCTCACCCACTCCTTTCCAATCCCGTTCCCACCCCAGCCTTCCCTCTGATGGCCAAATTGCTCCTGGGGGCCTTCTGCCTTGTTCTCCTCCTGGCTGGCCGCATCCATGAAGGCCTATCCGAGGATTTCCGCCTGGCCCTTCAGTTCGCTCTGGTGCTGCCCGGCCTTTGGGTGGCCCTTCGGTACGGCCCCCGAGCCAGCAGCGTTGGCCTGGCCCTGTTGTCCGTGGCCTTGCTCAGCCAACTTTGGCTGCTGGGCCCCGGCCTACCCGACGAGGTGTTCCGCTTCTCACAGTGCCTCATCTTGGTGTTGGGCCTGGCCACCCATGTCACGGCGGCCGCTGCCGAGGAAACACGTCAAGCGCAGTGGGCCCTCCACACCCGTGACTTGCAAACCATGCGGATGGAGGCCGTGGGCACTTTGGCTGGAGGACTGGTTCACGAGTTCAACAACCAGCTCACGGTGGTTCTCGGCAACCTGGATCGCTTGAAGGCGTCACCCATGGTTGTGCCGCAGACCACCGGGTTGCTGGGCCGCATCGAAGAGGCCGCGCTCTCCATCACCCGACGCGTCCAACAGTTGAAGTTCCTTTCCCATCATGCGCCGATGGGTGCCATCCCCCTGAGACTTGGCGAGGCCCTCGGCCCCTTCCTGGCCGCCACCCGGGCCCTTCCACAACGCATTGCATTCGAGTGGTCGCACGCCGAAGACCCCATCGTTGACGTCGACCCCGACCTGCTGAACCAAGCCCTTCAGCACCTCCTCAACAACGCTGTGGAGGCCATCCCTGAGCAAGGCAGGATTACCCTCCAAACCTGGCAGGAGGACGGCTGGGCCCGGATCAGCCTGGTGGATTCGGGCTCTGGCATGACCCCCGAGGTTCTGCTGAAAGCCTGCGACCCCTTCTTCACCACCAAACCCGTGGCGCCCGGACGCGGCCTCGGCCTTTCCATCGCCTTCTCCCTCATCAGACAAATGGGGGGGAGCCTGAACCTGAGCAGCCAACCGGAACTCGGCACCCAGGCCGACCTCTCGATTCCCCTGAGCCAGTCCACACCCCTTCCCGCTTCTCCCACCCCCCAGTCCCGACCCACCCACAGCATTCTGTTGGCCGATGACGAGGTCGGCATCAGGGAGTTGACCCGGGAGTTTCTGGAAAGCGAAGGGTTCGCCGTGGTGGATGCGGGTGATGGCCACCTGGCACTGGAATTGTTTCTGTCCGACCCCAAGGCCTGGGACCTCGTCATCCTCGACCTGGTGATGCCCCGCCTGGGTGGGGCGGAGGTTCTGGCGCGCATTGAGGCCCTGCGTCCCGACCTTCCGGCCCTGATGATCAGCGGCTACAGCACCGATGCCCGGGCCGACCTGCTGAGTGGTCCACATCGGGCCTTCCTGTCCAAGCCCTTCCGGCTCCAACAGCTGAAGGAAGCCATGACGACCCTCGGACTTCACCCCCCTCAAGGGCCCAAATGAACGCTGATGGCTTGTTCGTCTACGGTACCCTGCGGGAAGGCGGAATCAACCATGCCTGGCTCCAGCGAACCCACCCAGAGGGCCTTACCGGCGCCTGGGTGCCTGGTCGGCTCTTCCACCTTCCCGCAGGTTACCCCGCGATGGTGCCCCAGGCCCTTCCCGGCGGGCTGCCCCCGGGCCCTGGATGGGTGCATGGGGAGTTCGTAGGTTACGATGACGAGGCAGGACTCCAGGCCGCTTTGGCAGACCTCGACCCCCTTGAGGGCGTGGAAGAGGGTCTCTTCACTCGCGAAGTTCTCCCCGTCGTTCTTACCGGTGGCCAGATCTACAAGGCCTGGGTCTATGTGTTCCATGTGGAACGGCTGCCCCGCCTGCTGAGGGAAGCCATCGAACTGCCAGACGGAGATTGGGCTCCCTATCTATGAAGACGGCGCGGGAACCCGCGCCGTCTTCATCATTCCTGAACCCCCTACAGGTCGAGCTTCGGCTGTTCGCCGCCCTCGTCGGGGCCCGGGTGGGCGACTTCGGCCTCTCCCAATTCTTCTTCTTCATCCAGAGCCATGGCGCTGGCGTCGATCTTGGCGAGGCCGACGACCCGGTCGTCGGGGCTAGCCAACTTGAGCAAGCCCACACCCTGAGCGTTGCGGCCGGTCTTCCGCACTTCATCGATGAGGAAGCGGATGACCATGCCCTCCTGGCTGATGAGAAGGCACCCTTCCCCGGGCTTGACCAGCTTGAAGCCCACCACCTGGCCGTTGCGAACCCCGGCGCGGATGTTGATGACACCGGTGCCGCCCCGACCCTGCAGGCGGTAGTCCTGCACCAGGCTGCGCTTGCCATAGCCCTTTTCGCAGACCGTGAGCAGCATGCCGTGATCCTCAGTGCTCTCGTCGGGCTCCACGCCTTCCGGCAGGTCCGGCAGCGGATCGGCCACTTCCATATCCACGATGTGGTCCTTGGCCGCCAGCTTCATGCCACGCACCCCCGTCGTGGCGCGACCGGTGGCACGGACATCCTCTTCGGGGAAGCGGATGGCCTTGCCCTGGGCCGTGGCCAGGACGATCTGCTGGCTGCCATTGGAACGGCGCACCGCCACCAGGCTGTTGCCTTCGTCGATGTTGAGGGCGATGAGGCCGTTCGCCCGGATGTTGGCGTAGGCTGCGAGACTGGATTTTTTGACGGTGCCGTCCGCGGTGGCGAAGACGAGGTTCTCCCCTTCCGGGAAGTCCCTGAGGGCCATGAGGGTCACCACGCTCTCGCCGTCCTTCAGTGAGATCAGGTTCTTGATGTGCTTGCCCCGGGTGGAAGCGGCCGCTTCGGGCAGGTCGTAGACCTTCAGGGCGTAGACGATGCCCTTGTCAGTAAAAGCCATAAGGGTGTCATGGGCTTTCGTCATGAAGAGCTGCTCGACGAAATCCTCGTCCTTGGTCTTCATGCCCACCTTGCCCTTGCCGCCGCGGCGCTGGCGGCGGTAGGCGGTCAGGTCC